>JAJDAR010000465.1 GCA_029261775.1 Deltaproteobacteria bacterium
CAGGCCTTCGGGATGTTCCTGTCGCCGATCCTCGGCGCCATGCGCATCGAGCATCAGCGCCGGGTGCTGCCGATGGGCTTCTGGGTCGGCGGCCTGATGCGCGTGCAGCTGCTGGGTCTCGCCCTCGCCGGCTTCTTCCTCTCCGGAATGCACGCCTTCGTCGCCTCGTGCCTGTTCCTCACCCTGTTCGGCTTCTTCATGGGGATGCAGGGCGTGATCTTCAGCACCCTCAATGCGAAGGTTATCCCGGTCGAGCGGCGCGGCCGTCTGATGGGCCTTCGCAACGCGCTCGCGGGTCTCGTGGCGGGCGCCGTCGGCGGAGTCGGTGGAAGGCTCGTGGACATCCAGGCGCTCGGGAACGGCTACGCGGCGACCTTCCTGCTGGCGTTCGGGCTGACGGCCCTCGGCCTGGCGATGCTCGCCTTCCTTCGCGAGCCGGCCTCTCCGCGGGTGCGAGATCGCATCGGCGTCGGGAATCGGCTGTCCGAGCTGCCCGCGCTCCTGCGCAGCGACCCCGACTTCACGCGCTACTTCCTGGCGCGTGCCCTCGCGACCATGGGGCGCATGAGCGTGCCGTTCTACGTCCTCTACGCCGAGCAGAGCATCGACCTCGACGGCGCGACCTTGGGCCTGCTCACGACGACCTACGTTCTCGCCTGGAGCATGGGAAACCTGCTCTGGGGTTTGATCGCGGATCGGACGGGGTTCCGCGCGATCTTCATCGCCTCGCTCGTGCTCTGGATCGGCGCCGCGCTCGCCCTGATGGGCGCGGGCGATCAACGCCTCGTGCTGGTGTTGATCATGGTGGGTCTCGGCGCCGGCTTCGGAGGCTTCCAGATGTCCTCGAACAGCCTGCTCCTCGAGTTCGGCAGCCGCCGCAACCTGCCCATGCGAATCGCCGTCGCAAACTCTGCGAGCGAGCTCGTCGGCGCGATCGGCCCGCTGCTCGGCGGCATCCTGGCCGCCGCCGTCTCCTACGAGTCCGTCTTCTGGACCGCCATCGCCTTTCAGACCGCCGCCGTCCTCTGGGTCCTGTTCGCCGTCGCCGAACCCCGCCACAAGCCCCAGCCCGGCTGAACCTCACTTGCCCAACGCCACCCCGTCGAACGAGAACTCGCGAGATCCCAAGGCGCCACCAACGCGAACCCGTGAGACCCCAACGGGCCCCCACGCAAGCGCGCGGCAAGCGCGCGCGCAGCGAGCCCACCCCAGGCCTGGCCTGGGGTGCGGCGAGCGAAGTCGAACGAGTGCCGTTCCCCGTGGAACAGACCCCTAGACCCCGCGCCGCACCACCACATTCCGCACCGCGCCCCCGATCTCGTAGGGCACCACCTCACACCCGATCAGCTCAGGCGGGTCGGCGCCGGTCTGCCCGAGCACGAGGGCTCCCTCTCCGGCGAGGCTCGACGCGCGCGTCATCCACTCGGCCACCGGCCAGACGGCGCGCGAGACCCAGACGTCGAACCCGCTCGCATCCACGAGGTCTTCGAGTCTGGCGGCCTGCACCTCGACGTTCGGGAGGGGCAGCTCCCGGCGCATGGCTCGCAAGAAGGCCACGCGCTTCTGGCTGGGCTCGAGCAGCAGCACCTGGGCGTCGGGGCGCAGGACGGCGAGCACGAGGCCCGGCAGGCCTGCGCCGGAGCCCACGTCGATCAGGCGGAACGGAGCCTCGGGCAGATGGGGCCCGAGCGGCAGCGCGTCCGCGACCAGCTCGCCCACGATCCGCTGCGGCTCCTTCAAGCCGGTCAGGTTGATCGAGCGGTTCCAGTGCTCGAGCGCGGTGACGTATTGGGCGAGCGTGTCTGCGACGGACGGGCCGAGCTCGACGCCGCAGCGCTCCGCCAACGGGCGCAAGGCCGTGCCGATCTCCGCACCGGTGACCGGCGTGATCATAATGGGGTGAAAACCACCCTATTCATCAGTCGTCGTTGTTGGCTGCAGCCTCGGTCGCCTTGCGGGCCTCATCGAACTCGGCGGCTCCCTCGGGCACCACGAAGACCTGGCGGTACTGGCCTTCGCCGCGGCTCAGGGTCTCGATGCCCTCGGTCTCCCGCAGCGCGACGTGGATGATGCGGCGATCCCGCGAACTCATCGGCTCGAGGGCCACCGTGCGTCCGGTGTCCTCAGCGCGCCGCGCCGCGCGCTCGGCGACACGCTCCAGGAAGTCGTCGCGACGACCCCGATTGCCGTCCACGTCGACGATGATCCGCTTCGGCTCCTCCTCGGCCTGACCGGCGGCCTGGTTCGCGAGCAGCTGGATCGCATCGGGCGTGCGCCCGTCTCCCGCCGTGAGCCCGTGCGCCGCAGGACCGGTCACCTGGAAGACGATGAAGCGCTCCTCCTCGGCCTCCTTGACGATCTCGAAGGGTCCGAGCTCCATGTGCTCGATCAGCCCCAGCACGAAGTCGCCGATCGGGCCGATCTCGCCCTTCGCCACACCCTTCGACGGACCCAGGTCCTCCGCAGGTGCGAGGGCGGCGGCGGCAGCCGGCTCTTCGCGATCCCGGCCGCGGTCCTGATCCCGGTCGCGACCCCGGTCCCGATCCCGACCGCCGCGATCCCTGTCGCGGTCGCGGTCGCGGCCTCCACCGCGCGCACCCCGATCGCGATCGCGGCCTCCACCGCGTCCGCCGCGGTCCCGGTCTCCGCGCTCGCCCCGGTCTCGTCCGCGGTCCCGATCGCGCGGACCGCGATCGTCGCTGCGACCGCCCTGGATCGTGCCGACGGCGGTCGTGGGCTGTGCGACCACGATGATCCTCCCGCCGAGACCCGAGACCGAGACCTCGTTGAACTCGCGAATCGTCAGCTCGTCGCGCTCGAGTCCGTAGTAGTTCATGGCCTTGTCGATGGCCTCGGCCTCGTTGTCGCCGAGAAACTCGTGGGCTTCTGCCTTCGGTTCGTACATCGTTCTCTCTCCTCGTCTTGGGTCGGGCGCTCAGCTCGCCGTAGCGGTCGCCGGGGCCTTGGTGTTGCGGTTGGTGTAGATCTGCTGCCCGATTCCGATCAGGGTGCTGAAGAACCAGTAGAGCACCAGACCCGAAGCGAACTGATAGAAGAGCACCGTGAACATCACGGGCATGACGGTCATCATCATGCGCTGCTGCGCCGGGTCCATCGAGCCCGACGGTGTGAGCTTCTGCTGCAGGAACATGCTGGCGCCCATCAGGATCGGCAGCACGCGGACCGGGAGGTCGATCCCCGGGATCACGAACAGGGATTCGGGGCGCGAGAGATCGTCGATCCACAGCACGAAGGGCTGCTGTCGCAGCTGGATCGCGCTCTGCAACGCGAAGTAGAAGCCGATGAAGACCGGGAACTGGAGAAGCATCGGAAAGCAGCCCGAGAGCATCGAGAAGGGGCTGACGCCCTCGCGCTTGTACAGCGCCATCATCTCCTGGGACTGCCGCTCCCGGTCGTCTTTGTACTTCTCCTGGATCTCCTTCATCTTCGGCGCGATGTCGCTCATGCGCTTCATCGACTTCATCTGGCGCGCCATCAGCGGAGCCATCAGCAGTCGAACCATGATCGTGATGAGGATGATCGCGACGCCGTAGTTCGGCACGATCTGGTAGGCCGCACTCAGCAGCCAGGCGAAGAACCGCGTCAGCGACGGGAACCAGCCCTTCTGGATCGCCTCGTCGAGGTGCGCGCCGAAGCTGTCGAGGCGCGCCTGCTCCTTCGGCCCGAGGTAGATGCGGTACTCGCTGTCGAGGCGCTGGCCGGGCGGCAGGCTCACCGCGCTCATGCGCAGCTCGGTCATCGCCGAGTCGGTTCCGTCGGGATCGAGCCACGCCTCGGCGCGCTCGGGCACTTCGGGGGCAATGGCTGCGAGGAAGTAGGTGGTGTCCGCACCGAGCCAGTCGACGCCGCCCGCGAAGGCCTGGCGCTGCTCGATCCCGCCCCCGCCGAAGCCCATGAACGAGCGGCTGGTCGCGATCGGGAAGAGCGCCACGTCCGCGTCGTGGTAGACGGCGACGCTGTAGTCGCTGAAATCGGCGCTGTCGCGCAGCCGGGCCGGCCAGCGCACCGCGAAGTTCGGCTGGAGGTGACGGTCCGAGCCGTTCTCCACCTCGATGCGCAGGCGTGCGTGATAGCCTTCCTCGTTGAAGAAGTAGGTCTTGCGGACCGTCACTCCCTGTTTCTCGAGGACGAAGACCCGGGTCAGCGAATCGGGCTTCTGCAGGCGATAGTCGGCATCGGACAGGTCGCCGAAGCCGAGGCCCTCGAGGGGCGTGGCCAGCGCGACCTCGCCTCCGCGCAGCGTCACGATGTCCACCGGCGGACGCCCCGCCTGGGACGGGTCGTCGAATTCGATCAGGTTCCAGCGGCGGAGCGCCCCGCCGCGGCTCGTGAGCTCGGCATCGAAGAAATCGGTGCGGATGGTCGTCAGGACTTCGGGCTGGGCGGGGCTGGCAGGGGTCGTGGGCACGACCGGCGGGCGTCGGGTGGCCGACGTCGCGGGCGAGGGTGCGGGAGAACCGGCCTCGGGGGCGGGCGACGTCTCGAAGCCCGAGTCGTCCGGCTCCGCCACCTGCTCCGGCGGGTTCTCGGCCAGGTACTCCTGTCGCTGGCCCTCGGTGTACATCGTCCAGGTGACGACCACGGCCATCGACAGGGCCATCGCGAGGAGGAAGTTACGATCCACGGAGTTCCTCCTCGGGCACGGGGTCGAAGCCACCGGGATGGAAGGGGTGGCAGCGCCCGATCCGCTTCACGGCGAGCCACGATCCGCGGCCGGCCCCGTGGCGTTGGACGGCTTCGATCGCGTAGCTCGAGCAGCTCGGGTGGAAGCGACAAGCGGGCCCGAGCAGGGGCGAGATCGTCAGCTGGTAGAATCGGATCACCCAGACGAACAGCGTTTGAATCCAGCGCCTCATCGGATCAACCCATCGAGCTCGAGGGCGATCTCGGCGTGACTCCGCTCCGCAGCTCCGCGGCGGGCGATCACCACCAGATCACGCCCTGCGGGGATCGATCCCTCATCGAGGCGGAACCAGCTCCGGACGTGACGCTTCACGCGATTGCGCGCGATGGCGTTGCCCACGCGTCGGCTCACGGCGAGCCCGAGCCGTGTGCGACCCGGCTCGCGCCCTGCGGTGGAGACGAGGACGAAATGGCGGCCTGCCTGGCGTCGTCCGGTGCGATTCACCCGCTGAAAGTCCTTCGGGCTGCGCAGTCGGTCGGCGCGACGGAGTCGCTGGTCGCCCTCTCCTGAGAGGTGATCGGGCATCGCTGTCCACGGGGAGGAGGGACCGTGGCCGCGGGTCTCGCCTACTTGGACGGGACGCTGACGGCGAGCCGCTTTCGGCCCTTGGCCCGGCGTCGATTGATCACCGCCCGGCCGTTCTTGGTCTTCATCCGAGCGCGAAAGCCATGACGTCGGAGGCGGCGGATGCGGCTCGGCTGATAGGTTCGCTTCATGTTCCCCAGCGCTCGCTGGTAAGGG
>JAJDAR010000466.1 GCA_029261775.1 Deltaproteobacteria bacterium
CGGCTCCCCTACCTCCTCTTCTACCTGGGGGCCGGGTTGGCGGCGGCTCTGTGCTTCACCTTCCAGCACCCGTACGGCATGGGCCCGTTGATCGGCGCCTCCGGTGCGATCGCCGGTACGATGGGGGCCTTCCTCGTCGTCTTCGCCACGGTGCGGATCCGCTTCGCCTATTGGCTCGGCCTGTTCTGGGGGACCTTCGCGGTTCCCGCCTGGTTGATCCTGCCGCTCTGGTTCGCCCATGAGCTGGCGACCGCGCGCCTGATGGATCTCGCGGGCACCAGCGACGGGGTCGCCTACTGGGCCCATGTGGGCGGCTTCGCATTCGGCGCGATCACGGCCGGCGTCCTGCGGCTGACCGGCGCCGATGCAGCGCTGGCGGGCGAGCCCCCGGCCGCGGATCGGCCGCTGGACCCGCGCACCGACCCCGCGGAGCCTCGTGAGGCAGTCGCGCCCACCGAGCCCCGGGACGCTTCGTGGAACCTGTGGTCCGCCGTCGCCCGTGCGGATCGCCCCCGCGCGCTCCGCGAGTGGCAGGGCTTGCAGTCGTCGGGCCTCGAGGTTTCGGCCGGTCCTCCCGACGGCACCCTGCGGCTCGCCGGTTGGCTGGCAGCACAGGGCGAGAGCGAGGCCGCGAGCTCGCTGCTCGGCGAGCTGCTGCCGCGTGCAGATCTGTCGGTCGCCGAGCGCATCGCCGGGGTCGCGGGTCGGATCGATCCCGACCTGGCTCGTCGCGCCGCCGAGCGCGTCGCGGCCACCAGCCCGCCTCGGGCACGCGCGCCAGGGCCGGCGCCCGCTCGGGATTCCGGGCTCGCACGCCACCAGGCGCCGGCTGCCTTTGCCCTGGGGAGCCACGAGGACGTGGCTGCGCCCAGCGGCACCCCTTCGCTGCTGCCCGAGCCGGATGCCTCGTCCGAGCCCGAGGGTCCCGACGCACTCTTCGGTCTCGAGAGCGAGGAGGATCTGTCGGCCGCCCTCTCGGAGCTGGGGGACCCGCCCGAGTCGGTTGCGCCCTCCGAGCCGCCGCCGAGACCGTTCGCCGGGCGCGACGGGGCCCGCGGCCCCGAGCCCGAGCTCTTCGAGACGGATGCACTCGATCTGGCGGCGAAGGACGACGATTCCTGGAGCTTCGACGACCCTCCCGTTGCCCTCGACGCGCCGGGCTCCCACGCAGCGGACACCGACGCAGAGCTGTTCGACCACGACGCGATCGACCTCGGTCCCGACGACGAGTAGCGAGCGCGGCCCGGGCTCTCGGACCTCCGACGCACGGCCGCAGCCGCCGGGGTAGGATGCGGCCTCCATGAAGGACCGGGTCGTCGGAATCGAGACCGAGTACGCGGTGGTCTACTTTCCGGCGCGCGGAGAGCCCACCGGACCGACGAACCTGTCGCTCTATCCGCTGTTCGAAGCCCAGCTGGCACGGCGAGTGGCCAGCGTGCCGCGGGCGCTGTCCCTGCTGCGCTCGAAGCCCGGGCGCTTCCTGGCCAACGGCATGTCCTTCCACTACGAGGCCACGCCGCAGGCCTTCGAGCACGGACTGCTGGAGATCGCGAGCCCCGAGTGCCGCGATCCGTTCACGCTCGTCGTTCACGAGGCGGCGAAGGACGCGCTCGCCGCCGAGCTGCGGGAGGCGGTGAACCGCGATCTCGAGGCGCGCGGTTGGCGCGGTGAGGTGCGGCTGCTCAAGAACAACGTCGATAGCCAGGGCCACACCTTCGGCTCCCACGAGAGCTATTGGATCGACGATCCCCTGCCGCTCGGGCGCCGGCTCGCGCTCGCGCCCCTCTGGGCGCTGACCTGGCTGGCGACGCTCCCGGTCCTGGTCTGGCTGGTCGCCGTGTCGCTCGCTCTCGCGGCGCTGCCCCTCGCGCTGCTGCTCGCACCCCTGCTCGGCCTGCTCGTGGGCGCTCCCGAGCGGCTCTTCCAGCGGCGGGCTCCCGGCCTCGCCCGCCGGCTTCGTCGCGCTGCGGGTCGCCTGCGGGACCTGCCCGCCCGGGTGGCCTTGCGCCTGCAGGCCGATCCCGCGGCCTGGGTCCGGCGGCTCGCCTGGGTCGAGTGGCCGTTCCGGCTGTGCATGCCCCTGCACGCGGCGCTGTATGCACGCTTCTTCTTCCGCCCGGTGCTGCGCGGGGCGAGCGCCTTCCTGGCGACGCGCGTGCTGTTCGCCGGAGCCGGCGCCGTCGACTGGTCGAACCCCGCCGTCTTGCGGCTGGGCCAGCGTGCGCCCCACCTGAAGACGCTGGCCGCGATCTTCACGTCGGGCGAACGGCGCCCGATGATCGAGCTGCGCGATCCGTTCTTCCGTCCCTGGAGCGCCTTCGGACGCCGCCGCCGCCTGCACCTGATGCTCGGCGACGCGAACCTCTGCGAATGGGCGCTGGCTCTCCGAGTGGGATCGACCTGCCTGGTGCTCGAGGCGCTCGAGAAGGCACCCGATGGTGAATGGCCGGCGCTCTCCGATCCCCTGGCGTCGCAGCTGGCGGTCAGCAGCGACCCGGAGGTCAGGCTGCCGATGCGCGACGGAGGCACGGCGACTGCCCTGCAGATCCAGTGGCAGGTGCTCGACCGCGTTCGCGAGGTGCTGGGCGTGCCGCGTGAAGAGTGGAAGCGCCGCATGCTGGCGATGTGGGAGGAGACGCTCTCGTTGCTCGAGCGCGACCCCGATGCGCTGGCGGATCGGATCGACTGGCTCGCCAAGCAGCAGCTGCTGCGGCGCGAGGTGCCCGCTCCGGAGGACTGGGAGCAGCTCGTCCGGCAGGGCGGACGTCTGGTCGCAGCGCCGGCGCAGGAGCACACGGCCCGGCTGCGCGAGCTGGCCTTCCGGGTGATGCGTGCCGATCTGCGATACCACGAGCTCGGTCCGCGCGGAGGCCACCAGCGGCTTCGCCAGCGCGGCGCCGTGCGCGTGCTCTCCGACCCGGCGGACGTGGCCGCCGCGCGCACCGACCCGCCGGCCGATACCCGGGCCCGCGCTCGCGGGCAGGGTATTCGCGAGGCCGCGGCACTCGGCGCGGGCGCCGCGACCTGGCATCGCGTGCGGGTGGGCTGGCTCGACTGGCGCTTCTTTCTGGATCCGCTGGGCTGAACCGCGCGCCTCAGCCTGCCTGTGCGCGTCGGGCGGCCGCCTCGACGAAGTGGTCGAAGAGCGGGCCGCGCTCCCCCGGCGGCAGCTTCTCCGGGTGCCACTGCACCCCGACCACGAAGCGCGGGCCCGGGGCCGCGATCGCCTCGATCGAATCGTCGGGTCCCCGGGCGGCAACCTGCATGCCCACACCGGCTGTGGCGAGGGCCTGGTGGTGCAGGCTGTTGACCTCCCGCAGCCCCTCGAAGAGCTCGGCCCGGGGCGCCCCGGGCTCGAGCCGCAGGGCGTGGCGGCCCGGTCCGTCACCGAGCCGGTGCTCCGCACAGCCGGGCCGATCGACCGGCAGGTGGTGATGCAGGCTGCCACCGTCGCGGAGCGCGAGCAGCTGCATGCCGTAGCAGATACCCAGCACCGGCAACTCGCGCTCCTCGGCTTCTGCGAGCAGGGCCTCGTCGAAGGCGCGCTGCGCCGGCTCGACGAGCGTGAACTCCACATCGGGCGGGTAGGGGGTCGGGGGCGGGAAGTCGTCGCCGCCGGGCAGCAGCAGACCGTCGATCTCGGCGAGGGCCGTCGTCGCATCGGGCTGGATCGGCAGGTAGCGCGGAGATCCGCCGGCGTGGACCACGGCCTCGCCGTAGGCTGCATCGAGATAGTGATAGCGTCGTCCGGGCCGGATGCGGCCGGCTCCGTCGAGGCACAGCGGGATCCCGATCCTGGGTACACGCATCGTGCGAGGCTAGGGGCCGGCGGCGCGGTCCGCCGGAGCGGGCCTCGCCTGCAGCCGAGAATGTGCGACCATCCGGCCCTTCGTGTCGCTGCAGGGTCCCGTTCTCGACGACCCGCGGCGCTCGACCCCATCCCAGGAGGTGTGCCCCATGGCCATTCAGGTCGGAGACAAGATTCCCTCGGTCAAGCTGAAGATCGTGACGCCCGACGGACAGAGCGACGCCACGACCGACGATCTCTTCGCCGGCAAGAAGGTGGTGCTCTTCGCCGTGCCCGGCGCCTTCACCCCGCTCTGCTCGGGTCAGCATCTTCCCGGCTACATCCAGAAGGCGGGTGAGATCAAGGCGAAGGGAGTGGACAGCATCCTCTGCCTTTCGGTCAACGATGCCTTCGTGATGGACGCCTGGGCGAAGGACCGGGGCGCGGGCAGCGACGTCACCCTCGTGGCCGACGGCTCCGCCGAGTTCACGCGCGCCGTGGGCCTCGACTTCGATGCCGGCAACTTCGGCATGGGGACCCGCTCGCAGCGCTATGCGTTGATCGCGGAGGACGGCGTCGTCACCCACGTCGCCGTCGAGCAGCCGATGAAGTTCGAGGTCTCGGGCGTCGACGCGATTCTCGGCGCCCTCTGATCGCTCCCGGTCCGGAGAGCGGGCCCGACCTCCCGGTACGGGAGGCGAGGCAGCGCTACTTCGCAGCCCATGGCTTCGGCGACGGAGGCTACGACGATCGCTGGGTCGTCGTGCGGGCGTGGCGCTGGCCGGTGGCCGTGTTCCCGAACACCGCACAGCGTGTGCGATCGGTGCGGCTCCACGACCTGCATCACGTGGCGACCGGCTACGACACCACGCTCCTGGGCGAGGGCGAGATCGGCGCGTGGGAGCTCGCCTCGGGCTGCCGGGATCACGTCGCCGCCTGGCTCTTGAACGGGGCGGCGGTGCTGATCGCGGCGTGGCTCGGGCCGCACCGGCTGAGGCGCGCGTTTCGCGCCGGGCGAGCCTGCCGCAACCTCTATGGGGAGGAATGGACCGATGCCTTGCTCGACGGAACGGTGGGAGAGCTTCGCGCACGCCTGGGCATTCCCGAGGCGGGTCTGCCGTCCTCGCCCGTGGCTCGCGATCGGCGCACTCCTGCTCCTGGGCGGTTGCGGGCCTGAGCTCAGCCACGTGACGGCGTGCGAGCCCGGCTCGGGCCTGACGCCGATCTGCGGCTTCGTGAATCCCGAGGATCTCGCCGCCGTCCCCGACTCGGACTGGCTGCTGGTCAGCCAGTTTCCCGGGGTCGTCGTCGAAGAGGGCGAGCCGGTCCGGGGGACGGTGATCGCATTCCGTCCCTCGGACGGCGCCCGCCGTGTCCTGTATCCGCTCGAGGGTCGGGACGGGCGAGCGGATCTGGGGGATCCGGCCTGCACCGAGCCGCCCGACGCCGCCGGCTTCACGCCCCACGGCCTGGATCTCCGCGACGGTCTCCTGGCGGTGGTCAACCACGGCGGTCGGGAGGCCCTGGAGCTGTTCAGCGTCGCGAGCTCGGAAGAGGGACCGGTCCTGACCTGGCGCGGCTGTGTCGTGTTGCCCGACGACGCCATGGCCAACGACGTCGCCCTGCTCTCGGACGGACGGCTCGCGACGACGCGCATGATGCCGCGGGGCAGCAGCCCGATGACGATCCTGCGGGTCAGCATGGGTTGGAACACCGGCTGGGTCCTGCTCTGGGATCGGGCGGAGGGCTGGCGGCCATGGCCCGGGACCGAGGACAGCGCGCCCAACGGCGTGGCCGTCGCGCCCGACGACGGTGCGGTCTTCTACGCCTCGTGGAGTCGACAAGCGGTCGTGCGCGTCGACGCCGATGGCCGCGATCGGCGAGAGGTCGCGCTCGGGCACCACGTCGACAACCTGACCTGGACGCCGGACGGCAAGCTGCTCGCGGCCGGGCAGGGTGGCAGCCTCACCTCGGTGCTGGCCTGCGCCGAGAAGAAGGCCGGGACCTGCGGCATGCCCTTCTTCGTCGACGAGATCGACCCCGATTCGCTCGAGGTCGAGCGACTCATCTCGCACGATCCCGCCCGGGTCGGGGGCGCAGCCAGCGTCGCCCTCGAGCACGACGGAGTCGTCTGGGTCGGGACCTT
>JAJDAR010000467.1 GCA_029261775.1 Deltaproteobacteria bacterium
GAGCGCGGTCGAAGAGATCGTGAGGCACCGCGGGCCGATCCACGGGACCAAGCTGCAGTACGCCACCGAGGACGTCGTCCTGCACGGCGAGACGATCCCCCGGGGCGGCCCCGTCATGCCGATGCTCGGCGCCGCGAACCACGATCCGCGCGCCTTCGAGAAGCCGGATGCGTTCGACGTCGCGCGCTCGCCCAACCACCACCTGGGCTTCGGCTTCGGCATGCACTTCTGCCTGGGCCGTCAGCTCGCCCTGATGGAGACCCGGGTTGGACTGACGAAGCTCTTCGAGCGCCATCCCGATCTGCACCTCGCCGTGGATCCGAGCGAGCTGAAGATGGCCGCTGTGCCGGGCTGGCATCGCCACGAGAGCCTGCCCGTTCGACTGCGATGACCACGTGACCGATCCCACCGACTTCCTCGAGGTCGCCGAGCAGATCGACCGCTTCCTGCGGCCGGAGCCCGACGGGCCGCAGGCCCGGACGCGTGACCGCATCCTGCGAGCGGCCACGGAGCTGTTCGTCGCCTACGGCTATCGAAAGACGAGCGTCGAGGACGTGGCCGGAGCGGCTGGTGTGGCCAAGGGCACGGTCTACCTCTACTACCGCAGCAAGGCGGAGCTGCTGCTCCACGCGATCGCCTTGCAGAAGCGGGAGTACCTGGTCGAGCTGGCACCCGGCTTCGATGCGTCGCGGCCGCCGGCGGAGCGCCTGCGCGAGATCCTCCGGCTCGGTCTCGTGCTGGCCCACGAGATGCCGTTGCTGCATCGCGCCAGCGCCGGCGACCACGAGATCGAGGAGGCGCTGCGGGAGGTCGATGCGGGGACCATGGCGCAGGTCAACGACATGCAGGTGGGCTACTTCGTCGAGCTGATCGCAGCGGCCACCCCCGGGCCCGTCGAGCGCGAACGGCTCGAGGAACGTGCGAAGGTGCTCGTGGACCTGGTCTTCGCCATCGTGAACGGCGGACGCATGCTGCGTGACGGGCCCTCGCGCGATGCCTACGCCGCGATGGCGGCTGACGTGATCGTGCGGGGAATCATCGCGCCCGCGAGCTGAGCCCGCGGCACGGCTCGGGCCCGGCTGCGTCGCCGCGGCCGACTCGATGGGGCCCCCTGAGGGCCGCGGCGCAGATGGTTTGAACCTCCGGGCCGAGGGGTCCGACGCACCTGCGACGACGGATCGACCCCACGAGCCAACGGGCCTCCGTCTTGGCCATACTTCCCGGTGTCCGCAGAGCCTGGAGCCGGAGAAAGGAACCCCGTGTCTTCCCCGCCCCGCGCCGCGCCGTTCTGCCCGCCTGCCGGGCACCTCCGCTCGGCTGCCATCGCCATGGGCAGCCGATCATGAGGTCCCGTCTCAAGCCGCTCTCGCTCGCCGCGGCGTGCGTGCTCGTGTATCTGGGCGTCGTCGAGATCGGGGTCCGGACCTTCGTCGACGATGGGATGCAATACGACCTCGAGATGTGGAAGTACGCGAAGACGCTGAAGAGGATCAGCGAAGACCCGGAGATCGGGCACGAACATCGCCCGGGGACCGCGGCTCACTTGATGGGCGTCGACGTCTCGATCAACGCGACCGGGCAGCGGGATCGCGCCTTCGACTCGCCGAAGCCCGAGGGTACGGTCCGGATCCTCATGCTCGGCGACTCCCTGACCTTCGGATGGGGGGTCCCCCAGGAGCAGACCGTGGCGAAGCGGCTCGAGGCCAGGCTCAACGCTGGCGACCGCAGCGTCCGCTACGAGGTCGTCAACGCCGGCGTCGGAAACTACAACGCCGGCATGTCGAGCCGCTGGATGCGTGCGCGCGGCATGGCCCTCGAGCCCGACTTCGTCGTCTTCAACTTCTCCTTCAACGACGCCGAGATCACGCCCCGGCGGGGGGGTGGGGGTCTCGCCGAATGGTCGTATGCCTGGATCTACTTCGCGGGGCGCTTTGGCGAGGTGGCCCGACGGGTCGGCGGAGGCCACGACTGGCAGGCCTACTACAGCGGGCTCTATGACGACGAGTCCGAGGGCTGGCGCGATGCGCGGGAGCAGATCCGGCTCCTGGCGGAGTTCTGCGAGGAGCGGTCCCTTCCCCTGGCCCTGGTCAACTACCCGGAGCTCCACAGGCTCGATCCGTATCCGCTGGCCGAGGTCTCGAACGAGGTCCGCGAGCTGTCCCGCTCCCTCGGCTTGCCCTACCTGGATCTGCTCGACAGCGTGCGCAGCGAGGAACCGGAGACCCTGTGGGTGACACCCGGCGATCCCCACCCGAATGCGCACGCGGACGACCTGATGGCCGAAGCGATCTTCCGCTTCCTGGGTGGCGGCGAACGGCTCGTGGCGCTGGCGCCGACCGGCGGCGAGTGACGGCGGTGCCCACGACGCGGCCCGCAATCCTCTGGACCGCCTTCCGCTGGGGGTTGGCGCTGCTGGTCCTCGGATTCGGGGTGCTGAGCCACGATCCGCGTAGTGACGATCGGTGGCTCCAGCTCTCGATCTTCCTCTACGGCCTTCCTCTGCTCGCGCAGCTCGTCCCCCGCACCTGGGCCCGGGTCTACGGGCTGTACGCGGGCGTCTTCGTCCTGCTGCAGTCCGTACTCTCGACGCACTTCTTTCCCATCACCTACATCACCCACCGGCCGAACACGGACATGGTCCTGGAGGTTCGCGGAGACAACCTCTCCGGGGTGTACGGACACCAGCGCGTGACGACCGACGCCAAGGGCTTTCGCACGACGAAACCGATCGACTATGACGACGACGCGCCATACCGGATCTTCTTCATCGGCTCTTCCTCGGTGGCGCAGGACTGGATCGACAACCGGAGGACGATGTCCCACCTGATCCAGGAGGACCTGTCGGAGGCGCTCGGTCGCAACGTGGAGGTGATCAACACCGGAGTCCCGGGCGTTCGCGCCATCCACAGCTTCGCGACGATGCGTCACGTCACGCGATATCACCCCGACATGTACGTGATCCTCATGATGGGCAATGACAGCCTCCTCCAGATCGCGTCCCACTTCTACGAGGAGACGCCGAACCAGGACGAGGCCCACGGGCGCATCCTCATGAAGCCGAGCGAGATCGCCCTCGAGCCCATTCCTCGCGCCAGGACCTATACGCTCGAGAACACGCTGCTGGGACGCGCCCTCAGCTCGTTGGCGTCCGCTGTGCGGAGCCGCCGGGCGGGACTCGACGTCGCAGATCCTGCCTTGCAAGAGACGGCCTACGAGATCAGCTACGGCGAGTTCTTCGCAGAGCAGCGTGGGTCCTTGTTCAGGGCCGACCAACGAAGGTTCCTGCCCGAGTCGGTGAGTCCGTCCTTTGCAGACGCTCTCCAGGGAATCGGTGAATTCTGCCAAGAGTCTCCCGCCCACTGCGTCGTCCTGACCCAGCCGACCGGCCACCGATCGGGGGCCAGCCAGGGGCTGAAGGAGCGGCTGTGGATGACTCCGATGTTCGCCTCCTACTCCTTGACCTTCGAGTCCATGGTTCACATCGCGAGCCTCTACAACGATCACTGGCGGGCGCTGACGGACCAGTGGGATCTGGCCCTCTGCGACCTCGAGCCGGAGATCGAGCCGTCCCTCCAGTACTTCTACGACGATGTCCACTTCAACTGGGAAGGCTCCCGGAAGGCCGCAGACTTCCTCACGGACTGCCTGTCAGAGGTGATTCGCACCCAGGAAGCGTCCGGCCGCCATGGAGGATGAACGTTGAACTTCACCGCGCACCCCGACGACACAACCCGCAACCAACGTCCGAGGAAAACCATGTCGACTGCAGCCAGAGAGCTCTGGGCCTACATGCGCATTCACAAGCGCTACTGGATGCTTCCGATCGGGGTCATGACGCTCTTGCTCAGCGCCCTGATCGCTTTCAGCCAGGGCTCGGCCGTGGCGCCGTTCGTCTACGCGCTGTTCTGAGTGCGGGCGCAGAGCCCACGCGAACATCTGCGAGGAGCCTGAGGCCCTCGGGACAAGAGGAGAACGCAATGAAGAGATCCATCCTGATGCTGGGCGCCGCAGCTTCGCTACTCGTGGCGGCCGGTGCTGCTTCCGGACAAGAGGCCGAGGCCGGGGACCAGCAAGAACCGCAGATCCGCCAGGACCGACCGGACCCCGTGTCGATCATGAAGCACGGGATCCTCCAGCAGGTGGACTTCAGTGACCTGAAGCGGGAGCATCCCTCGTCGTCCTCGAACGGACTGGACGCCGCATCGCTCAAGGCCGATGCCATCGTCGGGTGGTACGACTCCGGGCACAACTACCACGCGGAGCGGATGAGCGGCCGAGCTCCCGGGAACGAGGTGATGGACCCTGAGAACCGGAAGGGGAAGGGGCTGCGCGGTGAGGAGCTCGACCGCAAGGGCAAGCAGCCGAACGTCCAGGGTGTCGATCGCAAGGGCAAGGACCCGAACGTCCAGGGTGTCGATCGCAAGGGCAAGGACCCGAACGTCCAGGGCGTCGATCGCAAGGGCAAGGACCCGAACGTCCAGGGCGTCGATCGCAAGGGCAAGGACCCGAAGGTCCAGGGCGTCGACCGCAAGGGCAAGGACCCGAAGGTCCAGGGCGTCGACCGCAAGGGCAAGGACCCGAAGGCCGAGGGCGTCGACCGCAAGGGCAAGGACAAGGCCACGGCCGGCGAGCCCACGGTCCAGGACCCGAAGATCCAGGGCATCGATCGCAAGGGCAAGGATCCGAAGGCGGGAGTGCTGAAGGAGAAGGCCACGGGCGTCCAGGAGCTGCAGCGGTAGGGC
>JAJDAR010000468.1 GCA_029261775.1 Deltaproteobacteria bacterium
TGTGCCGTGGTGCCGTTCGCATCGGTGACGTCGAAACGGGTCGACTCGCCGTTCGGGCCATGGCTCAGCAGCACGAGGTCGTAGCCGCTGCCCGGTGTCAGCCCGCTGATCGCGAAGCTCGTCGAGGTCAGCGGCAGGACCAGGTGGCCATCGAACCAGAGATCGTCGAGCCCCTGGGTGGCGCCGTCCGGGTTCGCGGAGAAGTCGTTGAAGATCGGGCCGGTGTACGCGAAGCCCGGCGTGCCGGTCGGGCTGCTCGTGCCGGTCGTGATCGACACCAGGCCGGCCTCGGTGAAGCGCGGGAAGGAGATCAAGTCGGCGTCCCAGCCGGCCAGGAAGACCGGGATGGCAGCGGCGGGAGCGGCGGCGAGCCACAGGGCGGCCATCACCAGAACGGGGCAGGCCAGGCGAGAGCGAAGGGCCGCCGGGCCCGGTACAGACCGTTCCCGTCTCGCACTCCAGCCGAACCGCAGCATTCTGCTCCCTTGGCGCACAACTCCCCCACATGGAGAGTGGGGTGAACGACCCTGATGTGTCATCCAACACGCGACAAAGCGAGCCCTTCGTGCGCCTTATCTGCGCCCTGGCGAGCCTGGAGATCCCGAGGGGGCCCCTAGGGGGAAGACTTGGACCGACTCTTCTCGACGGGAATGCGGAAGTTTTCCTAGATCCGGGTGACACATGTGAGGGGCCAGGGCCACTTATTCCAGCGAGGGGTTGCTGTCCCTGCACCCACGATTGGAGATGCACATCATGCGGAATCTGCGGAAGATGTTGACCCTCGGCGTGTTCGCCCTGGCCCTGAGCCTGGCGACGGGAGCGTCGGCCGTCAGCGTCGTCGTCAGCGGACCGGCCAGCGGCAGCTACATGGCCGGTCAGACCCTGACCTTCACCATCGCACTCGACGCGGCCACGCCCATCAACGGCTACGACCTCTACTACACCTGGGACGAGGCTGCATTCGACCTGGTGAGCGCGACCAACCTGTTCCCGGACAACCTTCCGGCCGGCTTCTTCGGGCTCTCCGTCGATCAGCGCGATCTCGGCGACCTTATGAATGGTCTGGGCCGTGCCGCCAGCCTGCAGCTCAGTCCCTTCTCGACCACGAATCTGTTGGAGCTCAGCTTCCAGACCACGGGCAACGCGGGCGACATCAAGGTCGCCTTCACCATCGCGGGCCGTTCGCCGGGAGGCCTTTCGCCGATCACGGCCACGAACGCCGACTTCGACAACCTCTTCACGTTCAGCGCGAACGTGCCCGAGCCGAGCACCCTCGCCCTGATGGGCCTGGGCTGCCTGGGTCTCGCGGCCGCGGGACGTCGCCGGGTCTGAGCCCGAGCCGTCTCCAAGGACCTTGCGGGGGTCCGGCCTTTGGCCGGGCCCCCGTTTCCGTTGGGGCCCGCTACTCGAGGTAGCCGAGGTTCTTGAGCGCCTCGCGGGTCTCCGGGTCGACGATTTCGGTCTCTCCGCTTCGTTCGGGTCGAGGCAGGCTCTGCACGAAGCGCTCGAGCCGATCGGCCATCGCGGTCGCCTGCTCCGGCTCCTCGGCGCGCAGATCGCGTTCCTCCAGCGGATCGCGCTCGCGATGGAACAGGCGATGCTCCCCGCGGCTGTTCCAGACGAACTTCCAGGCGCCCTCGTGCAGCATTCGATAGTCCCCGGCGTCGCTGAGCTGCGGCAGGGGGTACACCTCGGCGAAGACAGGCGAGCTCCCGTCCGGATCGCCCTGCACGGTCGCGGGCACGGGCCGCCCCAACCCTCGAAGCAGCATCGGCATCACATCCGTCAGCTGGATCGGCCGTGCGACGCGCTCGCCCGCGCGTGCGTTGCCGGGCTGCTTGACGATCAGGGGAATGTGCAGCTCCTCGTCGTAGAGCGTCGACCCGTGGCCCGACAAGCCGTGCTCGCCCTGCAGCTCCCCGTGGTCGGCGGTGACGACGATCCACAGATCGTCGTAGAGGCCGCGGGTCCGCAGCCCATCGAGCACGCGGCCGAGCTGATCGTCGGTGTAGCGGAGCTCCGAGTCGTACAGCGCGCGGACCTGCTCCGGGGTCTCGGCCGCTCCCGTGGCCGGCGTTCCCTCCGGCACGAAGAGCTCCAGGTAGCGCTTCCGGACCTTGTACGGGGTGTGGGGATCGTAGTAGTTGAGGAACAGCAGGAACGGCCCCTGCCGGGCCTCGACCCAGGCAAGCGCCGCGTCGCTGACGCTGCTCGCGTCCCGTCCGTTGAGCGTGTCGATGGCCGAGTCGTCGTAGTGCTCGAAGCCGCGCCCCAGGCCGAAGATCTGCTTCATCCAGGGGCCGCCGACGACGGCTCCCGTGGCATAGCCGTCGCGGGCGAGCAGGTCCGCGAGCGTCGGCACGTCGTCCCTGAGCCTGCTCGCCCGATAGACGCGCCAGCTGTCGGGAGCCTCGATCGCATCCGCCAGGTAGAGCTCGCCCTGCGGATCGTTCCGGGCGCCGTGGCTCGTGGGCACCATCCCGGTGAAGAGCGATCCGTGGGCGGGCAGCGTCCAGCTCGAGCTCGACAGGGCCTGGTCGAAGACGATTCCGTCGGCCGCCAGGCGATCCAGGTTCGGCGTCGTCGGGCGATCGTACCCGTACACGCCCACATGATCGGCGCGCGTGGTGTCGAGGGTGACCAGCAGGATCGAGGGTCGGTCGGGCGTCGAGCGCTCGCCCGCGCGGTCGGGGACCTCGGAGCTGCCGCAGCCCGCTGCAAGGGAACCGGCCAGGGCAGCGCACAGGGTGATTCCGCGCAGGGTCCTGCCGCATTCGTCGATCCAGAGCCGTCGGTCGTCCAAGCCTGCCTCCCGCGAAACCGGAAGGTCGCAATGTAGCCGGCGGCGTGGGACCGGACGCCGCGCGCGGCCCCGGCGGCGCACGGAGGGCGGTAGACTCGGACGCCCGAGCCATGCAGACCTCGCCCGGCATACGACGACTCGACCGCCGGGCCTGGCTCGGGGGCCTGCTGCTGTTCGGGGTGACGCTGCTCGTCTACGCCCCGGTGCGCGACTTCGCGTTCGTCGATTTCGACGACACCTTCGTGCTCGAGCACGCCAGCGGTGGGCTCTCGGCGGAGGGGCTGGCGTGGGCCCTCGAGGGGCGCGACGTCTTCCCCCCGCTCACCTGGCTGGCCCACATGCTCGACGTCGAGCTCTTCGGGCTCTCGGCCCCGGCCCATCACCTGAGCAACCTGCTGCTGCACGCCCTGAACGCGTCCCTGCTGTTCCTGGTGCTGGCCGGCATGACGGGTCGGCGCGGGCCCAGCCTCTTCGTGGCTGGGCTCTTCGCCTTGCATCCCCTGAACGTCGAGTCCGTCGCCTGGGTCTCGGAGAAGAAGAACCTGCTGTCGGGGCTGTTCTGGATCCTCGGCATGGGTGCCTACACGCGTTGGGCTCGCACGCGGTCGCGATCGGCCTACGTCGGCGTGGTCGCCTGTCTCACGCTGGGCTTGGCGAGCAAGCCGGCGCTGGTGACCTTCCCCTTCGCCCTCCTGCTGCTCGATCTCTGGCCGCTGCGTCGCTGGGGACCGGGTGCCGACGCCGCGGCTCCGTCCGGGCGATCGCTGATCCTCGAGAAGCTCCCGCTCTTCGCCCTGTCGGCGCTGGCGAGCCTGTGGACGTTGCGCGTCCAGGCCGACGCCGGAGCCGTGGCGAGTGCCGCGCAGCTTCCGCTCGCCGGGCGGCTCGGCAATGCGGTCGTGAGCTACGGCCTGTACCTGCGCAGGCTCTTCTGGCCCGACGATCTGGCCCCGTTCTACGCCAATCTGGCGGTGATCGATCTCCCCGCCGGGTCTCCCCAGGCCCTCGGGCTCGCCGCCCTGGTGCTGGTCGTGCTCGTGGTGGCGGCCGTCATCGCGCTGCGGCGGCTGCCCGCCGGCTTCGTCGGACTGGCCTGGTTCCTGGGCGTGATGGTCCCGACGATCGGGCTGGTGCAGGTCGGCGATCAGGCGCTGGCCGATCGCTACATGTACCTGCCGATCATCGGTTGCGGGCTGGCGCTGGCGTGGGCCGCCGACGCGCTGCTGGCGGGACGGGTCTGGGGCAACCGCGCGGCCCTCGTGCTGGGCATCACGACGCTGGCCCTTTGTGCCTGGGCCACGCGTGCCTACCTGCCGCACTGGCGCGGCACCCTGCCACTCTGGGAGCGCTCGCTCGCCACCCAGCCCGACCACTGGATCGCCGCCAACAATGTCGCCTGGCTGCTCGCGACCTGCCCCGGAGCCGAGGTGCGGGACGGCGATCGGGCGGTGGCTCTGGCCGAGCGCGCCGTGCGTCTCACGCGGCGCGGCAACCCGACCTACCTCGACACCCTGGCGGCGGCATATGCCGAGAGCGGACGCTTCGACGCCGCCATGGCCGCCCAGGCAGAGGCGCTGCGCCTGGCCGAGCGACATGGTGCCGCCCCCCAAGCGGCGGCCTTCCGCGCGACGTTGCGCCAGCTGGGTCGGCACGAGCCCATCCGAAGCCGGCAGGGTTGCCCGGGCGAGCCCCCGATTCCCGAGTCCAGCTGAAGCCGGCGTCGTTGCCGCTTCAACGGCCGGGAGGGCGGGTCAGGCGTGCGGGCCGGGCGGGGCCAGGCCGAAGTCCTGGATCTTCTGGAGCAGGGTGCCGTAGCTGAGGCGCAGGAGCTGCGCTGCGCGGCGCCGGTTCCAGCCCGTCGTGGCCAGGGCGTGCTCGACCAGTTCTCGCTCGACGACGTCGGAGACCTGTCTGCCGATCTCGAGCAGGGACGCCTCGCAGCGGCGCTGCGAAAGGGCCGATTGGAGGATGGTCTCGATCTTGTTCTCGACGGCGGCGCCTCGGGCGAGGAGCAGCTCATGAAGGCTCGCGGTCTCGCCCAGGATGGCGAAGCGGCAAGCCAGGTTCTCGAGCTCGCGGGTGTTTCCCGGGAACCCGTAGTTGTGCAGGAGGGCCCGCAGCGTCTCCGTCGGGCACGTGGTGCGAGCGTCGAGGACTTCGCCCCAGTGCGCCACGAAAGCCTCGAAGAGCGGCAGGATCTCCTCCCGCCGGTCGCGCAGCGGCGGGATGTCGATCCGCAGCACGTTGATGCGGTGGTACAGATCCTCCCGGAAGCGGCCGGCGTCGACCTCTTCCTTCAGGTCGCGGTTGGTCGCGCAGATGAGCTGGACGTCCGCGCGCCGCGCGCGGTTGCTGCCCACCCGTGTGAACTCGCCGTGCTCGAGGGCGTGGAGCAGCTTGGGCTGGAGGGCCAGGTCGAGCTCGCCGATCTCGTCGAGGAACAACGTTCCCCGGTGGGCCAACTCGAGCTTGCCGGCCTTCTCCCGATCGGCCCCGGTGAAGGCCCCGCGGGCGTGACCGAACAGCTCGGTCTCGAGCAAGGTGCCCGGGATGGCCGAGCACAGCACCTTCACGAAGGGCCGGTCGGCGCGCGGGGAGCGGTCGTGCAGCGCGCGGGCGACCAGACCCTTCCCGACGCCGGTTTCACCCAGGAGCAGGGTCGTCGCGCCCGAGGACGCGATCTGGTCCACCTGCTCGAAGACGTCGCCAAGGGTTCCCGGCACGACGACCGACGGGACCTTGCGCCGGACCGCTACCGTGGGAAGGGCGGCCAGGACCCGCGCGACGCCCTCGTCGCCCACCGGCTTCGAGACCACGTCGCTGCCGCCCGCGTTCATGAAGCCGGCGATCTCCGAGGTGACGGCCTCTGCGCACGCGCCCAGGACCGCCGATTTCGGAGCGGCCTCGAAGATCCGGCGCAGTGCCGGGAGGTGCTCGCCGCTCGGCGTGCCGAGGTCGAGCAGGACGACCGCGAAACGCTGTCCCGATTCCACGGCTTCGGCCACGTGGTCGGCCTTCTCGAACGGATGCGCGCGGAGGCCCGCCTCGTGCAGCTTCTCGGTCAGCTCGAGCTGGGCCGAGCGATCGGATTCCACGACGGCGACGGAGAGCGTCTCATCCCACGCGGCCGAGGAGGGAGCGGGGGTCGTGGAGCGTTGCAGCATCGGGCGGGGGGCACTCGCAGCAGGAAAAGGGGGTTCCCATTCTGCTATGGGCACCGACGGTGTGTCAATTCAAGTCCCTGAAATCAGGACAGAAAATCACATTTCTCCCTCGGTGGTGGAGGGGGGGCGGACTACTTGACGGACACCGGCGGCTTGGACTCCCCAGCGGGGCCCCAGCGGTAGAGCACGCCCTCTTCGAAGTACAGCCAGTAGTTGATGTTCGAGCGGCCCATGCTGAACAGTGCGCTCAAGCCGCCGTCCTTGGCGCGGTCGTACAGGTGGTACTCCCAGATTTCGATCGGCTTCTCGGCGCCGGTCCGGAGGCCGCCGAGCCTGGCGGCATCGGGTCGGCCGAAGGATTCGACGACCTCGGCCTCGCTCATGCCGACCTCGAGGTGGATCAGACGCTGGGTCGGAGTCGCGCACCCGATCAGGGCCAGCATCACGGTGAGCGCGGCGCAACGGAGGGCTGTCATCGAAAAAACCTCTTCCTGTGGACCTTTCCCAAGGGAGCGGGAACGTAGCGCAGTCGCGCCCCCCCGGGGCCAGTCAAGATCATTGTCACGTCGGGAACCGCGGATCCCGCGAGACACCTACAAATGCCCCGCGGGGAAGATCCGGTCCCGGTCAGTCGGATTCCACGTGAGAGTGGACCCAAACGGGTGAATTCGGACTACCCTCCGCCGCCCTGTGCAGGGATCCGCACGACGGAAGGTCACTTCGGAGGATCCAGGCCATGGAACCGTGAGTGGCCGGGCTCACCGAACAGGTGACCCGATCCGTGGCTTGCTGGTCACTCACCCAGACCCTCGCGTGCGCGGACGGGCGGAGACCGGGGGAAGCCCAACCGGAACGCGGGGTCTGGTTGGGAGCTGCACACGTTTTGCCTCAAGACGAGGGATGGGCTCCCCGATGAAGCCCGGGCCGGACGAACTCCGGTCGAAGTGAGGGGGTCATAGATCCATGTCCGTCATCCACAGGACCGAGACCCACAGGTGCGCGCTGCGCGCCCCGAGGAGACCGCTCGTGCGCGCGGCTCGTCATCTGCTGGCCTGCAGCGCCGCGGGCGCCCTGGCTCTCAGCGCTCCGGCGCCGGCGCAGGAGGCCGGCTCCGCAACGAGCGAGTTCCAGGAGGGCCCGGCAGCCGGCCAGCCGGCGGCCCCGTCCCCGAGCCAGTCGAGCCGGATCCAGTTCCTGGAGAACCAGCTGCGCGCCACCCAGCGAGCACTGGCCTTGATGCAGGCGGAGCTCGACGCCCTCAAGAAGGGCCAGCCTTCGCCGCTCCCGCAGGCCACGCCGGAGACGACCGGCGCGCTCGCCGCGACCCCGCCCGGCCCCGACGTCCAGCCTTCGACGCGGCCCACGGCCCCGCCCACGCCGCGACCGCCCACCCAGCGCCGCACGACGCCGGACGCCGATGAGCTCTCCCTCGCCGAGCAGGATGCACCCTCGCCCGAGCAGGAGCGGCCGGACTTCACCCCGGGCTTCCTGCGCGAGGCGCGAGCCGTCCTGATCCGCCCCGGCTTCCTCGAGGTGGACCCGAACGTCCGCTACCAGCACAACAGCACGAACCTGCTGAACGTCCAGGGCCTCGACATCATCGAGGCAATCTTCATCGGGCGCTTCGAGATCGGGAAGGTGAAGCGCGACCAGGTCCGCCCGGCACTGAGCTTCCGCTATGGCGTCTCCGATCGGATCCAGCTCAACCTCGACGTCCCCTACCTGCACACCTGGGCCCAGGAGTTCCTGCCGCCCGAGGTCCAGCGGATCCCCACGAGGGGTCGGACCACCAAGACCGACAACGGCGACATCGGCGACGTCACCGGCGGCTTCTCCTACCACCTGTGGCGCGAGTCGGATCTCCTGCCCGACGTGATCCTGACCGGCAGCGTCAAGACCGACACCGGCAACGGGCCCTTCGACGTGTCGATCAACGAGGCGAGCACCGGAACCGGCTTCTGGGGCGTCACGGGAGGCCTCACCTTCGTGAAGGTCTCGGACCCGGGTGCCCTCTTCGCCAACGTCGGGTACTTCTACCACATCGAGGATACGGTCAACGGAGTGAAGTTCGACCCCGCCGACTCGGTCTCCTGGGGTCTGGGCTACTCGTGGGCGTTGAACCCATACCTCTCGCTCACCACCAACGTGAACGGCCGCTACGTGTTCGAGACCCGGGCGAACGGCATCAAGATCGCGGGCAGCAACCAGACGATCGCGAACATGTCACTCGGTCTGACCTATGGCTACGGGATCAACCGCGCCTTCGACATCTCGTTCGGGCTCGGCCTCACCGACGAGTCCCCCGACTTCTCGCTCTCGCTCAGCATGCCCTTCACCTACAACGTGGGGAACCTGCTCGACTATGTGTTCTGATCGGATCCGGTCCCGTCGTCCGGTTCGGCCGCTCGGGATCCGCAACTTCTGGACCGCGCCGCTGCTGGTGGCCCTGCTCCTCGCGGCGCCGCAGGCGGCCCCGGCACAGGGCGCCGAGGCCGATTCGGGGACGGCCGAAGCGTCGCCCGGGCTGAGCCCCGAGGAGCGGCAGCGCGCGCAGCAGGCGACACGTCTGATGGCCCAAGCGCGCCGCCTCAGCTGGCAGCGCGAGTACGACCAGGCGCTTCGGTTGCTCGACGAGGCCCTCAAGCTCACGCCGCGGGCGGTCGTCGTCCTCCGGGTCAAGGCGAACGTGATGTCCTACGCCGGCAAGTTCGAGGAGGCGCTGCCCTTCTACGATCGGGCCCTGGAGAGCGATCCCAAGGACTTCGGCGCGGTGAACGGCAAGGGCCTCGCGCTGTTCTCGCTCGATCGCTTCGATGAGGCGCTCCCCTACTTCGTGCAGAATTCGGAGCGCCACCCGAAGAATCCGTCGGCCTGGCGGCTGCGCGGCATGTGCGAGCTGCAGCTGAACAATTTCCTGGGCGCTCTCTCCTCGTTCGAGCAGTTCGTCGCACTGAAGCCCCAGCACGCCGACCCCTGGGAGTTGCAGGGCATCGCCCTGTTCCGCCTGCAGCGTTACGAGGACGCCATGGCCTCCTTCGAGCGCGCGACCGCCATCGATCCCTCGGGCTTCGAGAGCTGGATGAGCCAGGGCTCGTGCCTGGTGAAGCTCGGCCGGCTGGAAGAGGCGATCGACATGTACGACACGGCCCTGCGCATTGCGCCCCTGAATGCCCGGGTCCTGTTCAACAAGGCCGAGGCGGTCCGCCTGCTCGATCGCCCCGACGAGGCCAAGCTGCTCTACCGCAAGGTCCGCGCCATGGACCCCGAGTTTCCGGGCGTCGAAGAGGCGCTGGCGGCGATTCCGTAGGGCCGGGGGGCCAATCGGCCCGCCCGTTCGCCCCGCCAGGATCCTGCCCCAGATGGGTTCCCCAGAACGGGTGATCGATCGTCCCTCGAGCTTGGCGGAAAAGGTTTTCCGCTAGGGGAGAAGCTATCGATAGTCCCCGGGGGGTTTGGTGGGGCTTCCAGCTCTCACCCTTGATTTCGGGTTCCGAAAAGCTCAATGAAATCAGACTATTGAGTGTATTTGAGCCCTCTGGAGCAGGGCTCCCCGAAGTCGGTACGGGGTTTGCACAACACACTGTCGGTGCCCACGACCCCGAGTGGACGGTTGGCGCCAACCCCGATTCGGGGTCGTGTGAACAGATCCGCAAAGTGCGGAAGCAGAACAAAGGGGAAACGTATGCGGTTGCGAACCGGATTGGCAGTGCTGGCTGCCGTCGCACTTGCCGCGCCCACGTGGGCGGGACAGGTGAACTTGAGCTCTCGGGTGACGACCATCTCCGAGACGATCTCCAGTACCGTGCAGAGCACGGATGCAGGGACCATTTCCTTCAGCATCCAGAATTCGCTCGTTTCGAGCGCACAGTCGAGCATCCAGCGCTCGATCCAGATCAGCGAGCTCTTCTCGCCGGCATCCGCGGGTGTGTCCTTCGAGGTCGCCCAGGATGACATCAACTACACCTCGCCCTTCGACAACCTCGTGGTTACGTCGGGCATCACCCAGTCGGTGACCGTGGCCTCGACGGCCGGTCTCACCAACGTCCAGGTGACCGGTGGTGCGGGTAACGTGTCCGTGGCGTCGAACGGCATCCTTGATGGCGTTCAGCTCTTCTCGATCACGGGCACCCTCGCTGGTACGACCGTGGCGGGTGGCACTGAGGTCGCGGCTCTTGCCCTGACCCCGGGCTTCGCGCTGCAGAACTCGAACGTCAACGCCCTCGTCCTCGCCGCCGCGACTGCCGTCGCGGGTGGTGGTGGCACCGGCGCCACGGCGCTCGACATCCAGCAGAGCGGCCTGAGCGAGTACTCGCCGCATGGCAACACCGCGCTGATCGCGGGCACCATCCTGCAGACCGTCAACGTGACCTCCACGGGTATCACGAACGTCGGCGTGCAGGCTGGCGCTGGCAACGTCCAGGCTGACCACACGGTCATCCTGTTCGGCACGATCAACTCGGT
>JAJDAR010000469.1 GCA_029261775.1 Deltaproteobacteria bacterium
GGGAGCGTCGATGAGCGAAGTGGCGTGCGTGTTCGGACCCGTCGTCGACGAGGTCCAGTCGCGGGGTGTCCCGCCGGAGAAGCTGGTCGAGGGCCTGGGCTTCGATGCCGGCGAGCTCGGCAATCCCCGGCGGCGCATTCCGTGGGAGGCCTTCACCGAGCTCGCCCGCCGGACCGAAGAGGTGCTCGGCGACGACGGCTTCGGCGCGGTGGCCGCACGCTCTGCCGAGGAATCGCTGCCCGGTGTGATCCGCAGGGCGCTCCACCGCTTCGGCGATGCGCGGCCGATCTACTGGGTGGGCGCTCGCTGGTGGGGCCCCTGGATCTTCCGCGCGACCCGTGCCCACTGTGAGCAGATCGCCGACGGCCGGCTGCGCCAGGTGATCGAGATCCTGCCCGAGTACCAGGAGTCGCCCGAGTTCTTTCGCGGGGTGCAGGCCCTGCTTCGGGTCATGCCGCACCTCTTCGGGCTGCCCGAGGCGATCGTCGAGCTGCGCCACGACGGGAGGCGCGGCGAGTTCCTGATCACACCCCCACCGGCGCGACGCAGTGCCTGGGGTAGGCGCAAGCGCGTCTCGCTCGGTGCACTGCCCGAGGAGCTCTTCGAGCTGGGCTTCCAGCAGGAGCAGCTGCGCGAATCGGAGCGGCGCGTGCATGCGGCCGACCTGCTGCTCGCCGACCAGCGCCGTCGCCTCGAGGCCATCGAAGCCCTTGCGCAGCGGCTGGTCGAGGCCCGCGATGCGCGCTCGTTGCTCGCCTCGGTCCTGGAGCTGCTCGAGGGCGAGTTCCTGCTGCGTGGTCTGCGGATCTCGCGGGAGGCGCCGGGCGAGGCGGCTGCGTTGGAAGACTTGCGAGCCGAGACCGGCGACGTTTCCGGCACGCCGTCCTCGAGCCTGCGGCTGCGCGCAGCAGGCGTTTCGATCGGTCGGCTCGAGCTGTGGACCTTCGGCGACGAGGGTCTCTCTCCGGCGGATGCCCATCACGCTGCGGAGATCGCGCCCTGGATCGGGCTCGCGCTCGGGAACATCCGGGCCGCCGAGTCCGAGGCCCGCCGCCTCGCCGAGCCCGCGCCGCCGCTCCCGGAACACCGGCTCCGAGACGATCGGCTCCGGGAAGATCGGGTCCGGGACCCCATGGATTGGGAGCTGGTTCGAGGCGGTCTCGAGGAGTTCCTCCCGCTCGGCGCGCTCTCGCTCGTCGGGGGCGAGCCCGCTACCTCGCTTCCCGCGCTGGGCCCGGAGCTGGCGGCCCGCATCGACTCGGAGACCGTGCTCCTGATGGAGGACGACGGCGCCCTGCGACGCCTGGTCGGGGCCCTCTTCGAGCAGGCGGGCTTCGAGGTGCTGGAGAGCCACAGCGATCCCAGCGCCCTGCGACCTGAGCAGGTGCAGGGCGCGCTGTTGATCACGGACTGGAGCCGCGCCTTCGACGCCGAGTTCATGCGACAGATCCGGCCGCTGCAGGCGGAGCTGCGTGGCATGCTCCTGTTGCCGCTGCGTCACCTGTAGGGGCCGCACGACGCCGAGTGTGTCATGCGACACACCGGCCCGGCCCCGGGCTGCCGATCTCACGAGGGGTCTGACGCGAGCCGGGTCGGGGCGGGCGCGGTGGGGCCGTGGCCTCTCATGTCCGCAACTTCCGACCTGATCGATGCCTGTGAAGCCGTCGGTGAGCTCGCCGCCGAGCTCGGCATCGGCCTGCTGAACGCCGAGGACGCGCGCCTGGACGGGCGCACGGTCCGGATCGATGGGCGTCGGCTGCTGCAGTTCGCCTCGTGCAGCACGCTCGGGCTGGAGCTCGACCCGCGCCTCGCCGAGGGGGCGATCGACGCGATCCGGCGCTTCGGCACGCAGTTCTCCGCTTCGCGGGCGTTCTTGTCGGCGCCTCCCTACGCCCCGCTGGAGGAGGCGCTCGGCACCCTGACCGGTGGCCCCACGATCGTCACGCCGAGCACGACGCTCGCCAGCGCGTCCGCTCTTCCGTCGCTGGTGAGCGAACGCGACGTGGTGCTGCTGGATCACCAGGTCCATGCCACGGTGCAGCTGGTGATGCCGTTGCTCCAGCGCATGGGTGTGCGGGTCGAGCTGGTCCGACACGGTCGCCTGGATCGTCTCGAGAGCCGGATCCGCGAGCTGCGGGACCACCACCCGCGGGTCTGGTACCTGCTGGACGGCGTGTACAGCATGCACGGCGATCTCGCGCCGATGGACGGGCTGGCCTGGCTGCTCTCCCGCTACGAGGCGCTCCACCTCTTCGTCGACGATGCCCACGGCATGAGCTGGACGGGCCTTCATGGTCGCGGCCATGCCCTCGCGCACCTTCCCGACCGGGACCGCGTGGTGGTGGCGCTCTCCCTGAACAAGAGCTTCGGAGCCGGGGGTGGGGCGCTGGTCTTCGCGGACGAGGCGACGCGGTTGCGGGTCCGGCGCACCGCCGGACCGCTGCTCTTCAGCGGACCGCTGCAGCCCCCGATGCTCGGCGCCGCGCTGGCCTCGGCACGCATCCATCTCTCCGACGAGCTCCCGATCCTCCAGGGTGAGCTGCTCGAACGCATCCGCCACACCAATGCGCGGGCGCGGGAGCTGGACCTGCCCCTGGTGCACCCGAGCGAGATCGTGCCGATCCGCTTCGTGGGTCTGGGCCCGCGTCTCGCTTCGACGACGATGGCCGCGCATCTCCGGGAGCGGGGGCTGCTTCCGAGCTGCGCGCTGTTTCCGGCCGTGCCCGCCCATCAGACCGGCATCCGCCTGACGCTCACGCGCCACCACACGCTCGAGGACATCGATCGACTGCTCGAGGAGATGGCGGCCTTCCTGCCCCGGGCCCTCGAGGCGGGGGGCGTGACCCGCCCGGAGGTGGATCGCGCGTTCGCGCTCGCACCGGCGGGCGCCCGCAGCGCGGCAGGGGCGGTGCAAGCGAGCGATCTGCGCTGTGAGCACCACCTCTCGATCGACGAGCTCGACACCGAGGAGTGGGACCGGCTCCTCGGCGGGCGCGGCAGCTTCGACGCAGGCGCCCTTCGCACCCTCGAGGAGATCTTCGCGGCCCACCAGAAGCCCGAGCACCGCTGGCGCTTCCACTACCTGCGTGTCCGGGACGGGAGTGATCGCACCCTCGCGGCGACCGTGTTCGTCGAAGCGTGGATGAAGGACGACATGTTCTCGGACGCCGCCGTCTCGCGAGATCTCGAGGAGCGCCGGCGCAACGAGCCTTTCTTCCTCACCTCACGGGTGCTGATGATGGGCACGCCGCTCACCGAGGGCGACGCCCTCTACCTCGATCGTGGCGGCGCCTGGCGCGAGGCGCTGCAGCTGCTGTTGGCACGGGTCTCGGACCTCGCCGAGCGCGCCGATCTGCAGCTCGTCGCCCTTCGGGACCTTCCGGCCGACGACGCGGAGCTCGAGCGCTGGCTGGTCGAGCTCGGCCATGTCCGGCTGACACCGCCCGAGACCCTGGTGGTCGAGCGCACCTGGCGAACGCGGGAGGAGTACCTGGCAAGGCTCACACCACGAGCGCGCCGGTTCCAGCGTCAGGAGGTCGAACCCCACGACGAGTCCTTCGCGGTGCGCGTGCTCGAGGCTGGGGAGGGGGAGCTCGGCGCAGGAGAGGCGGCCCACCTGCACGCCCTGTACTGCAACGTCCAGCGGCGCAGCTTCCACGTCAACACCTTCCCGTTGCCCGAGGATTTTCTTCCGACCCTGCTGCGCCATCCCGGTTGGGAGATCGTGACGCTCACCCGCAAGAGCGACGCCGGCACCGAGCCTCTCGGGAGGCCCGATGCGTTCTTTGCTGCACGCCGCACGCGGGACGCCTACGCGCCGCTGGTGGTCGGTCTCGACTATCGCGTCGTGCGAGAGCACGGCGCCTACCGGCAGTCCCTCGCCTGGATGCTCCGCCGGGCCGAAGCCCTGGGGCTCCCGCGTGTCCTGCTCGGCATGGGCGCGGCGACCGAGAAGAAGCGCTTCGGCGCCGAGCCCGTCGGGAGATCGGTCTGGGTGCAGGCACGCGACCACTTCCACGCCGACGTGCTGGCGTTGCTGGCGGGCGGGCCGCGGGGTCGCGGCCAGGCTTGAACCAGCCGCAGGCTGCGCTTGACCCGGGCTCGTCGCCAATGAGACGCTCCCGTCAGGGACGATGTCCCCGGGAGGATCCCATGGCCTATTTCGTGACGGGTGCGACCGGCTTCGTGGGGCGCCATCTGGTGGAGCTGCTGCTTCGCCGGCCGGGCACGATCCACGTGCTGGTCCGCGAGGGCTCGAGAGAGCGGCTGGAGGCGCTTCGCCAGGGCTGGGGATCGTCGGCGATGGATCGCGTGGTGCCGGTGATCGGCGACCTCGCCTCGCCACGCCTCGGCGTCGCCGACGAGGCCCTGGAGGCACTCCGTGGGAGCGGCTTCTTCCACGTCGCCGCGCTCTATGACATGGCGGCCGACGCAGAGGATCTCGCGCGGGCGAACGTCGAGGGCACCCGACACGCACTCGACCTCGCCCACGCCATCGGCGCGACGCGCTTCCACCACGTGAGCTCGATCGCCGTGGCGGGTCGCAGCCCCGGGATCTTCCGCGAGGACATGTTCGAGGAGGCGGAAGGCCTGGATGACCCGTACTTCCGGACGAAGCACGAGTCCGAAGGCGTGGTACGGCAGACGTGCCAGGTTCCCTTCCGTATCTATCGCCCGGGGGTCGTCGTCGGTCATTCGGAGACCGGCGTGATGGACAAGATCGACGGCCCCTACTACCTCTTCAAGATCCTGCAGCAGCTGCGAAACGCACTGCCGCCGTGGCTCCCGCTGATCGGCATCGAGGGAGGTCCCTCGCACATCGTGCCCGTCGACTTCGTCGCACGCGCGATCGATCACATCGCACACCAGGAGGGGCTGGACGGGAAGGCCTTCCACCTGGTGGATCCCGAGCCCGTCACCATCGGCAAGGCGCTCAACGTGTTCGCGCGTGCGGCCCACGCCCCCGAGTTCGCCCTGCGGCTCGAGGCGAACGTCGCCAATGCCGTACCGCGCTCGCTGCGCAACGCGATCTCCGAGCTGCCACCGGTCCGCAAGATCGTCGATCAGATGCTCGGGGATCTTGGGATCCCGAGCCGGGTGCTCGGCTCGGTCAACCTGCCTCGGCTCGACTGTCGCGAGGCGACGGCGGCCCTGGAGGGGTCGGGCATCGCCGTCCCCGATCTCGAGACCTATGCGCCGAAGCTCTGGGACCATTGGGAGCGCAACATGGACCCGGACCTGTTCCGCGACCGCTCGCTCGCATCGGCCGTCGGCGGGCGGCGCGTGCTGATCACCGGCGCGTCTGCCGGCATCGGCAAGGCCCTGGCCCTGCAGCTGGGCGCCGCAGGCGCCCACGTGCTGCTGGTCGCACGCACGGCAGAGAAACTGGCGCAGGTCCGGATCGACGTGGAGAAGGCCGGTGGTACCGCCAGCGTCCACACCGCGGACGTCTCCGACCTCGATAGCTGCGAGGCGCTGGTCCAGGAGGTGCTGGCGCAGCACGGGGGCATCGACGTCCTCGTGAACAACGCGGGCCGGTCGATCCGGCGCTCCGTCAACCTGTCCTTCGAGCGCTTCCACGACTTCCAGCGCACCATGCAGCTGAACTACTTCGGCGCCCTGAAGCTCATCCTCGGCTTCCTGCCGGCCATGCAGAAGAACCACGGCGGACAGGTCATCAACGTGTCCAGCATCGGTGTGCAGACCCATCCGCCGCGCTTCGCAGCCTACGTCGCCTCGAAGGCGGCCCTGGATGCCTTCAGTCGCTGCGCGGCGCCCGAGTTCCTCGACGAGGGGATCGCGTTCACGACCGTCTGCATGCCGCTCGTCCGCACGGAGATGATCGCACCCACCAAGATCTACCAGCGCTTTCCCACGATCAGTGCCGAGGAGGCCGCCGACCTGATCGCCGATGCGATGATCGACCGGCCCAAGCGGGTGACGAC
>JAJDAR010000470.1 GCA_029261775.1 Deltaproteobacteria bacterium
CAGCCCCATCAGCTCGCCGATCATGTACATGGGCAGCGGCGTCGCGATGTCGCGCACGAAGTCGCAGGCGCCCCGCGCCGCCACCGCGTCGATCAGCTCGCCGACCTTGCGACGCAGGTAGGGCTCGTGGTCCTGCACACGACGCGGCGTGAACCCGGCGCTCACGATCCGCCGCCGCAGCACGTGCTCCGGCGGATCGAAGTTGATCATGCTCGGCACCGAGCTGTCGGGCCGCGAGCCCTGGCCCGAGCAGAAGCTCTTCCAGTCCTTCGAGACGCGCATGACGTCCGCGTAGCGGGTGATGCCCCAGATGCCCGTTGCGCGGTCCCAGTAGACCGGCGCCTCCCGACGCATCCAGGCGAAGAGCGGATGCGGGTCGGCGTAGAAATCGGGATCCAGCAGCCGGATCTCGTCTCGCGTCGGGTGATCGGACCTGTGGGTGCCGGCCCGGTCGAGCGCGATCTCGTATTCGGGCCGGTCCTCGAGGCCCTCCTGCGGGTCTTCCATGGCCAGACGGTAGCCCCGGGAGCTGGATGCCGTCTGCGTGGGGAAGGGCGACTTGTTGCCGCGGGACAATCCCCTAGGGGATCGAGGCCACGGCGCGCGCCCGGACAAGGACTACGCCAGCCGGGCGTTCACCCAATCGGCGAGCTCCTGGGTGGCTTCCATGCCCTCGGGAAGCATCTCGGCGAAGGCGTGCCAGACGTGGAACATGTCCTGCCAGACCTTCAAGGTCACGTCGACGCCGGCGGCCTCGGCACGCTCGGCCAGCCGAGTCGAATCGTCGAGCAGGACCTCGGCGCTGCCGACCTGCAGCAGGAGCGGCGGCAGACCTGCGAGGTCGGCAAACAGCGGCGAGGCGAGCGGTGCCTTCCGGTCGCCGCCGGCGACGTAGGCCTCGATCATCGGTTGCAGGGCGTCGAGGCCGGCGATCATCGGATCCTCGTCGGCCTTGGTCTTCACCGAATCTCCCGAGGCCGTCATGTCCGTCCAGGCCGAGATGCCCGCGCCACAGGCCGGCAGGGGGAGACCGCGGTCGCGAATCGCGAGCAGCGCGGCAACCGTCAGGCCTCCGCCCGCCGAATCGCCGGCGAGTGCCAGCTGCTCCGGCTCGAGGCCCTGGTCGAGCGCGAAGCGGTACGCCGCCACCGCGTCGTCCACTGCGGCGGGGTGCGGATGCTCCGGCGCCAGCCGGTAGTCGACGGACAGCACCCGCAGACCGGCGAGCTGCGCGAGCCGCGCCGTCAAGCCGCGGTGGGTCGCCAGGGAGCCCATGCAGTAGCCCCCGCCGTGGTAGTACACGACCGCGCGGTCGAGGCGCGCGCCCGGCGCCTCGTTCCACTCCGCCGGAACGCCCCCAGCGTCGACCCGGGTGAGTTTCACGCCGGCCGGGACCGGCGTTGCCGCGCTCGCAGCCTCCATGGCGGCGCGCATCTCGAGCACGCTCCCACCCTGGAGCGGGTTCGCGGTGCGCAGCATCGTGACGATCGTGGTGAGGGCTTCGCTGGCCATGAGTCTCCTGAAGGGGTTGCAGTGGCTGGGCCACGTACACGAATCGTGATCCGTCATTTGAAGGATGGCAACGGGTCCCGCGTCGCGTACCTCGGCAGGGATCGTGGGGGTCCCGACCGAATCGGACCCGCCTCCCCGGAGGGGAGCGTCGGGCGGCGGCGATCGGGATCCGCAGCGATCGGGATCGGGATCGATCGGGATCGGAGGAGGAACGCGCTTGCCCCACACCGCCGTCCTGACCTCCTCGCTCTGGAGCGGAGCCATCCAGCGCACGTTCCTCAACCTCGCGTCCGAGCTCGGCGCCGACGGGGATCGGGTGGACCTCGTCACCTGCCACCTGGACCCGGCCGGCCCCCGAGCAGCCAGGATCAGCCCCCAGCCCGTCTTCGAGATCGGGGGTTGGGCCGCGCGGCGGGCCTGGATGCTGCGCCACAAGCGCCGCTACGTCACGGCCTCCGTCTTCCAGCTGGCCGCGTACCTGCGCCGCGAGCGGCCCGACGCCCTGCTCTCCGGGGGGAAGCACGTCAACCTGATCGCCGTCTGGGCCCGGCAGCTGGCGGGCGTCGACACCCGCATCGTGATCTCCGAGCACACGCACCTGAGCGCCTCCCTGCGGGCCCGCCCGTCGCGAAGCCCCTCCGCATTTCCGGCGCTGGCGCGTGCGACGTACCGGCACGCCGACGCGGTCGTCGGTGTCTCCGAAGGTGTCGCGGACGATCTCGAGCAGGCCTTCGCGGTCCCTCGCGAGCGGCTGCACGCCATCCCCAACCCGGTCGTCACTCCGGCCCTGCTCAGGGCCGCCCGCCAGCGCTCTGCCCACCCCTGGTACGGTGGCGGGCAGCCCCCGGTGATCCTGAGCGTTGCCGCACTCCGCCCGCAGAAGGACCACGCAACCCTGCTGCGCGCCTTCCAGCTCGTGCGATGTGTGCGCCCGGCCCGCCTGGTGCTGATCGGTGAGGGGGCGCAGCGACGATCGATCCTCGCCCGCATCGAGCGCATGGGCCTCCGCGACGACGTGCAGCTCACCGGCTTCGTCGAGAACCCGCTGCGCCACATGAGCCAGGCGTCGGTGCTCGCCCTCTCCTCCATTTATGAGGGCCTGGGCAACGTCCTGATCGAGGCCCTCCTTTGCGGATGCCCGGTCGTGAGCACCGACTGCCCGAGCGGGCCGAGCGAGATCCTCGAGCGCGGCCGCCTGGGAAGGCTCGTACCGGTCGGCGATCCCGAGGCCATGGCCTGGGCGCTTCTCGAGGTCCTCGAGAAACCGCCGAGCGGCGAGCGCGGCCGCCGTCGGGCCCTCGACTACGACGCTGGCCGGATCGCCCTGCGCTACAAGGAGCTGCTCTGGAATCGCCGTAGCGACGCCCTGCCCCGCCCGCTGCCCGCGGTGGAGCGCAAGGCCGCGGGCTGAGGCAGGCGCGTCCTCTTGCTCGGGCCGAAGCGAGCGCGGGCGAGCTAGCGCTCGTAGGTCGCGCGGGGCGGCGCCTCGGAGAAGAACGCCCACAGCAGATCCGCCGCGCGATGGTCGCGATTGGTTCGACCCAGCAGACGGGGCATGCGCATCGCGGGGTGGGGAACCGTGTGGCCGCCGCCGTGCACTGCCAGCAGCCGAACGAGCGGCCGTGCCGGTTCGCGATAGCTGATCTCCTGGATGCGGCTGCCGTCCTCCGGGTCGTGATCCGCCAGCCAGCGCCGCTGCGCGGGCGCGGTCAGCCCCCCGATCTCGCGCCAGGCTTCGAGCGTCGCCTCGGTCGAGAGGACCTCGCCGCGGTCGCCCCAGACCCCGTAGAGAGCGACCTTGCCGCCCTCGAAGGGATTCATCGGGTCTTCGGTCCCGTTCAGGATCGCGATCGAGATCGGGAGCCGGCGGGGCTCGCAGCCGAGGTTGTCGGGGGTGGGGAGGCTCGCGATCACCGGCGCCACCGCGCGAAAGTGCTCGGGTGCCTCGAGAGCGAGGCGGAGCGCCATCTGGCCGCCGTTCGACACGCCGGTCGCGAAGAGCCGATCCCGATCCACGGGGTCACGCTCCGCCAGCGCATCGACGATCGCCAGCGCGAAGCCGACGTCGTCCACGTTCTGCAAGTTCGCCTCGTAGGGTCCCTTCTTCCGGCAGCCGTTCCAGTGGCGATCGAAGCCATCGGGGTAGGCGACCAGGAATCCGTGCTCTTCGGCCAGCTCGTCGAAGGCGTAGCCGAAGCCCGCCCGCGCCTGCGCGCCCTCTCCCATGGAACCGTGGAAGACCAGCACGACGGCCGGCCGCGGCTCGAGTCGACGCGGGCGGTAGACGTGGACCCGGCGCACCCGATCCCCGTGCCGAAGCTCCCGGGTCTCGAGGGTGCCGGGGAGTGCGGGCTCGGGCACCGGCTCGATGCTTCGAAGCTCCACCCACAGGTAGGCCCCGAGCACGAAGACCAGGAGCGCCGCGACGGCCAGCCCGCGAAGCAGGATGCGCATCCCGGAGAGTCTACGCGAGCGCCACCCCCTGAGCGCCTGCCGTGGTAGCGTTCGGTCCCCCAGCGGAGGACCCCATGGCCAAGGAGCACCTGCAGCCCCCCGACCTGTTCGCGAGCGAGAAGCTCGGCTTCACCCAGGTCGTCACGTCGGCGCCCGGCAAGCTCGTCTTCGTCTCCGGCCAGACCGCCCTCGACGCAACGCTCGCACCGCAGGGGGGCGACGACCTGCGGGAGCAGGCCGCAGTCGCGCTCCAGAACCTCGGGCATGCCCTTGCGGCCGCCGGCGCCACACCCGCGGACGTCACGAGCCTGCGCATCTACATCCCCAACTACGGCCCCGAGGATGCGCGGGCCCTGTCCCGACCCATGGCGACCTTCTTCGAGGGCTGCAAGCTGCCCGCGCAGACCCTGATCGGCGTCCAGGCGCTGGCCATCCCTGCGCTGCGCATCGAGATCGAGGCGACCGCCGTCGTCGAGAGCTGAGCGGTCGTGGCCGCTCGGTCCCGGGCGAGCCTCGGATCCGACCCGGCGCGCTCAGCTCCGGCGGAGCAGCAGGTGCGCAAGGGCCGCCCGCAGACGAACGGGCTCGACCGGCTTTCGCAGCACCTGGAAGCCGTGGGCGCGAAGCGCCTCGAGCTCGGGGTCCGAGTCGGCGCTCACCACACAGATCGGCACGGGCGCGCCCCAGCGGGCGAAGAGGCTGTCGAGCTCGTCCGCGCCCATCACGCTGCCACCGAGCCGAGCGGCGACGAAGACCGCATCGGGTGGGATGTCGACCCGCCGGCGAGTCGATTCTTCGGTGCTCGAGAATTCGAGCACCTCCACCCCCCACGATTGCAGCAGCGCGCGGCTGGCGGCGCGCCCCGCGTGGTCGTCATCGACGATCCAGACCGAGCGACCCCGAAAGCCGTGGAGGTCCACAGCAGCGGGCGTCTCCTCGGCGGCGACCGCTGCCGAGACCGGCAGCGTCACGGAGAACACCGTGCCGCGTCCCGGCTCGGAGCGCAGCGCGAGGTCGTGGCCCAGCAGTCGGCAGAGTCGTCGGGCGATCGTCAGCCCGAGTCCGAAGCCCTCGCTCGTTGCAGGGGCTTCGCCCCGGCTCCACTCCTCGAAGATGCGGCGTTGCTCCTCGGGGGCGATGCCTCGGCCGGTATCCCAGACCTCGATGCGAAGGTCGCGACCGCGCCGGCGTGCACCGACCAGTACGCCGCCCTCCTCCGTGTAGCGGAGGGCGTTGCCGATCAGATTCTGGAGCACGGAGCGCAGCAGCGCAGGGTCGCTCCGCACCTGCGCCCGAGTCGGACGGACCTTCAAGCGCACGCCCTGGCGATTCGCCAACGAGGCGAAGTCGCGCTCGATCTCTTCGAACAGCTCTCCGATCGCGACCCCGTCCCGCGGCTGGGGCTCGAGCACGCCTGCGTCCAGCTGCGTCACGTCGAGCAACGCCTCGAACATCTGCTGCAGCGACCGGGCGCTGTCGCTGGCACTTCCGAGCAGACGGCGGGCGTCGTCATCGACGACCCGGTCCTCCAGGGCGCCCAGGAACAGGCCGAGGGCGTGGAGCGGCTGACGGAGGTCGTGGCTGGCCGCAGCCAGCAAGGTCGTCTTCTCCTGGCTGACGCGCTCGACCTCGTCGCGCTCGCGTCCCAGATCCGCGTTGAGGGCCCTTGCCTCGCGGAGCAGATCGTCGTGCTCGAGCGCCGTCAGCACGGCCCCGGCCCGCTCGGCGATCGCCGCCAGCTGCGCGCGGTCGGCCGGCTCGTAGTCGTGACCCGAGCTTCGTGGCCCGAGCGCGACGAAGGCTGCGAGCCGGCCGCGTGGCCCCGCCGCGATCCGGATCGGAATCAGCAGCCGCCCCGTGCCGTCGAGGAGCGCGCGCTCGTCGCGGTCCCAACCCGAGGGAGGCTCCCTCCAGACCTCGGGCGCCACCGGGCCGTCGCACAGCAGCAGCGTGCGCACGATGTCTCCCGACGCGGGGAGCGGTGCGGGTGCCATCGCGACGGGGTTTCCGGCGACGGGCGCGAACTCGTCCCCGGCATCGGCGATGACGACCGCACCCTCGGCCCCGAAGATCTCGGGCAGCCGGTCCGCGAGACGCGTTGCGATCTCTTCGAGCTTCTCCGCGGCCCCGATCTCGGCCTGGAGCGCCGAGACCTCCGACTCCAGGGCTCGGCGATCCGCGAGCACCCAGGCGTCGAGACGCGCGCGCAGGGCGATCGCCACGGGAACCGCGCCACCCAGGAGCGCGGCTGTGAACAGGGTGCGCGCCGTCTCCGGCGCAAGCTGCAGCTCGCGCACGGCCCAGTCGCTCCAGACCGGGACACCCAGAGTGAGCGCAAGGACGGAGACGGCCGCGAAGCCCAGGTAGACGGTCGCCGCATTGAGGAGCCGGTCGATGTCCAGCAGATCGGTGCGCAGGATGCTGATCCCGATCGAGATCGGAATGGCGAGCAGCGACAGCTGGCTCGGCAGGAAGTACTCCCCGAGCTCAGGCCGGAACGCGGAGAGCACCGACACCAGGGTGGGCGGCACGAGCGCGACGTAGGTGCCGAGCATCAGCCATTTGAAGCGCCGCCGGCCGACGGGCGAGGCCGCCCGGTAGTTGATCGTTCCGACCAGGAGGTAGAGGGGGACGACGACGCCCGTCATCAGCTTCGGCCCCAGATCCGAGAGGAGGGCGGGCAGGGCCTGGAACATCTCGGTGTCGACGAAGAAGAGGCCCTGGACCGCGAACAGCAGCGGCCAGCCGCGCGCCCAGGCCACCCGCCGATCGTCGCCGTCCGGGAAGTGCCGGAAGAAGTGCAGATTGGCCGGCGTCATCAACGCCAGCGCTACCGCGCGCAGGCCGAAGGCGACCAGGAGCTCGACCGGGCTGCGCCCGAAGTTCGCGCCCAGCCAGAGGGCCGTCAGCATCATCGGCGCAAAGGCCAGCTGCGCGAGAAGCAGGTGCGGAAAGCGCAGCGCCCCGAGCAGGGCGAGGGCTCCAAAGACACCGGAGACGATCACCACCGGCGCCTTCGGAATGGAGGCGGGGATCGCCACCTGCGCTGCAAGCGGCGTCCCGTCGCGCAGCAACTCGACCTCGACCCGACCGTCGTTGCCCATCGCGGCCCAGCTGTGGGACACCACGCGCACGACCCCGGCGCCCTGCATCGGGACGCCGCCGACTGCAACCACGGAATCACCCGGCAGGACCGCGGGGTCGGGCTGGGCGGCGGCACGGGTCCACGAAGGAAGCGCCCGGACCTGCGGGTAGGCCTCGGCGCCGGCGGCGGCCTCGACGTAGAAGGGCACGATCACGATGTCGCGATCCATCGAAGTGACGGTCAGCAGCCAGGCGAGGGCCCAGACGGCACCGGTCGCGAGCACGAGCCGGCGCTTGGGAGTCCACGGAGAGATCACGGGTCCATGCTCGCTCCGCCCGGCCGCCGACGCCTCTGCCAGGAGGCAGAGACCGGCTGGGGGCGGGGATCAGCCAGGGGGCACCACCCCGCGCTCCATCAGCTCGACGACGGCCTCGGTGCGATTCGAAGCTCCCAGCTCGCGAAGGATCGCCGCGACGTGGGTCTTCACCGTGCCCGTCCCGATCCCGAGGACCGCCGCAATCTCCTTGTTCGTCAGCCCCTTCGCGAGCAGGCCGGCGACATCCCCTTGTCGTTGCGTGAGGCCCGGCAGGCCCTCGCTCCGTGTCGCCTCCAGGAGGTGCGGCGGCACGAAAGCCCCGCCGGCGAGCACCACCTGGAGGGCTCGCAGCAGGAGGGCCCGGTCCGACGACTTGGGCAGATAACCGACCGCGCCCTGGTCCAGGCTGGTCCGGACGTCGGCGGGCCGCTCCGACGCCGACACGATGGCGATGCCGACCAGCGGAAATTTCGCCCGCAGCTCGGAGAGGAACTCGAGACCCCTGGCATCCGGAAGATCGAGGTCCAGCAGCACCAGCCCGATCTCCGGCTCTGCAGCGAGGGCCTCGCGCGCCTCGGCCGCGGTCCGGGCCTCGACCAGCGCGTACGTCTCCGGCAGGTCCTGGAGCACCTGCCGGAGGCCCTCGCGAAACAGGCTGTGGTCGTCGCACGAGAGGATCTTCACAGGCTGCCTTCTCTTCGGACCGATCGGAGGATGTCCGAAGACCCGGCCCGCTGCCATCCGCGGCCTCTCTCCCAAAGGACAGAGGCGCCGCCGGCCCCTTGCTGCGATCATGCGGCGCATGGGACCCACCGCCATCCGCCTGCTGCTGCTGCTCGTGCTCTCGATCGCCTCCGCCGCCGGGGCGATGCCGCCGGACTCGGATGGCGACGGGGTTCACGACTACGCCGACAACTGCCTCGACGTCCCGAACCGCGACCAGGCCAACACCGACAGGGCGGGCGAGCCCCAGGGCTCTGCGCCCATGGGCAACGCCTGCGATTGCGACTTCGACAACGACGGCTTCTGCGGGATCCCCGACTTCGATCTCTTCCTCCCCGATTTCGTGGCCGGCGTGGACAGCGGGCTCGGCACGGACATGGATGGCGTTCCGGGGGTCGGGATCGGCGATTTCAACCGCTTCCTTCCCGGCTTCGCCGCCTCGGTTCCGGGGCCCGGCGCCCTGCCGGGGTCGGTCGTCGACGGCACCTGCGACCCGCTCTCGGAGCCGGGCTGCAGCGATCCCTTCACGCCCGGCGCCTGCTTCGACGCCCGGGTCGGCGGCGATCTGCTGGGCGCCGAGCGTCCCTGGCGGGTACGACCCCGACCCTCGGGCTGCCCGATCGATCCGCAGGTGCTGATCGACGCCGGGTTCGACGCGGCCGCCGCCGATCCGAACAACCCGGCCGATGCCTGGGTCCGGGACCAGACCGGCGGCACGGCCAGCTGCCCCAACGCCGCCTTCGCGGGCTTCCCGGCGGGCACGATCTGCGGCCCCGGCGTGCCGTGCGACCCGCGCGACCACGGGCGCCGCTGCGGCGAGCCCAACAACCGCGGCGGCCTCGTGGCGTGCGGCGACGTCTCGGCTCCGCTCGCCTGCGAGCAGCTCTCGCTGTGCGGCGGCCAGTGCGGCTACCGCGACTTCGACTGCGCCGAGCAGTTCCACCGCAACCTGATCGCCACCTGCGACGCCCTCGCCGGGCGCGAGCGGGCCCAGTGCCGCGACGCCTGCATCGGCTTCGCCAACCTGTACGCCTCCGAGCGGGGCGTGCCCGACCCGGGCCCCGGCAGCTGGTCCACCACCGACCTCGCCGACCAGGCGGCGCTCTGCCGCTGCGGCACCGACCCGATCGCCGACCAGCCGCCCTCGGTCTGCGGCGATGGCGTCTGCGAGGGCCTCTCCGAGAGCTGCCACGTCTCCTCCTGCCAGGCCGACTGCGGGGCCTGCGACCTGGGGACCGCCTGCCTGATCGACGCCGACTGCGGCACCGGCGTGTGCGGCCGCACCGGGCGCTGCGAGCTCGGCACCGGGGGCGCGCCCTGCGACGCGGACCCCGATTGCACGAGCGGATCCTGCCTCGGCGGTCAGTGCACCTCGGCTTGCGGGGACGGCGTGTGCGACGGCCAGGAGACCTGCGGCACCACCACGCCCGGGGCCTGCGAGCTCGACTGCGGGGTGTGTCCCTACACGGGCGCCTGCACCGACGCGAGCGACTGCGCCAGCGGCGCCTGCGACACCAACGCCTGCGCCGCCCTTCCGTCCCAGGCGGGCTGCACCACCGCCGAGGAGTGCGTGAGCGGGCTCTGCCACAACGGCCGCTGCCTGGCGGGGCCCGGCGACGCCGGCTTCCCCTGTTTCAGCGACTCGGAGTGCCGGGGCGACCCGGCCAACCCGGGCATCGCGGGAATCTGCGATGCGGGCTTCTGCTCCCCCACGCCGCGAACCACGGGCTCGGCCTGCCAGGAGAACCGGGCCTGCCAGACGAACATCGACCCGAACAAGGTCCTGCCGCCGATCGGCGTCTGCAATCTCGGGACCTGTCTCGGCCAGCCCGTCCCGATCGACGGGCCCTGCGACCGGGACGAGGCCTGCGCGTGGGTCTGCGACGGCAGCGGCCTGGTCTGCGGCGGCATCTGCAACGAGGGCGTCTGCATCGACCGCCAGCTCGACGAGGGCGAGTCCTGCGACAGCCAGCTCGCCTGCGGCCCGGGCCTGTTCTGCTCGAGCGGCACCTGCCGCAAGGCGGGCTTCGCCTCCTGCAGCAGCGGCGCCGACTGCGCGAGCGGTCTCTGCGAGCCGACCACCGGCACCTGCCAGCCGCAGTGCGGCGACGGCTTCTGCGACGTGCGCGCGGGTGAGATCTGCGGCCTCGACGACATCCTGACCTGCCGCGCGGACTGTGGGCAGTGCGGGATCCTGGACGGCGTGATCAGCCAGGTGGGCCTGTGCCTGAACCACGAGAACTGCGACAGCGGCATCTGCAACTTCGGCATCTGCCTGGCCGGCCCGCTCTCGGTGGGCTCACCGTGCTCCTCGAACCTGGCCTGCTTCAGCGGCGCCTGCAACTTCGGGGAGTGCATCGAGGAATTGATCCCGGAGGGCGGGCACTGCTCGACCGACGCGGTCTGTGAGACCGGCGCCTGCAACTTCGGCGAGTGCTTCCCGGCCGGGGCCTTCCAAGATGGAGCGCCCTGCACGTCGAGCGAGGCCTGCGAGGGCGGTGCCTGCAACTTCGGCATCTGCACGACGCCGCGCCCGGACGGGAGCCTCTGCAGCCAGGACTCCGCGTGCGCCAGCGACGCCTGCAACTTCGGCTTCTGCGTCGCAGCGGGCTCGCTCCAGACCCTCGACTTCTGCCTCAGCGACAACGCCTGTGAGGCCGGGCTGTGTTCCTCCTTGCTCGACGCCATCACCAAGTTCCCCGTGACGCCCGGCGTCTGCATGGATCAATGCGGGGACGGGCTGTGCACCGGCCTCGAGACCTGCGGCTTCAGCAACGTGCTGACCCGCTGCAACGAGGACTGCGGCTACCAGTGCGGGGACGGAAGCCTCTGCCTGACCGGCCACGACTGCGCCAGCGGCATCTGCAACGCCGGCCAGTGCATCCCGGCCGGGCTCTCGAACGGCAGCTTCTGCACCAGCAACAAGGCCTGCTCGAGCGGGGTCTGCAACTTCGGCATCTGCATGACCGGAGGGCTGGCGGACAGCTTTCCCTGCTCCACCCATGCGGCCTGCGAGAGCGGCCTGTGCAGCTTCGGGCTCTGCACCCAGGGCGGGCACCCCAACAACTCCCTCTGCACCGCCAACGCCGCGTGCGCGAGCACGGTCTGCAACGCCGCCGTGTGCATCGACCCGGGCTCCGTCGCCGCGCTGAACCTGTGCACGACCGACGCGGCCTGCCACAGCGGCGACTGCGTCGCGGGGCTCTGCAAGCAGGTGTGTGGCGACGGCTGGTGCGACGGGCTCGAGCTGTGCGGCGACGAGAACCAGTTCCTGCAGTGCAACGCGGACTGCAACCTGTGCGGGATCGGCACGCCCTGCACCAGCAACTCGACCTGCGGCAGCGGGGTCTGCAACTTCGCCTTCTGCCACGCGGGCAACCTCGCACCGGGCAAGTTCTGCAGCACCGACGCGGCCTGCCGGAGCGGCAACTGCATCGCCGGCGTCTGCGGTTCCAGCTGCGGCGACGGCTTCTGCGACGGCGCCGAGCTGTGCGGCGACTCGAACAGCGGGCTCGAGTGCAACCGCGACTGCAACAAGTGTGGGAACGGCACGCCGTGTCTCTCGAACAGCACCTGCTCCAGCAACGCCTGCAACTTCGGGTTCTGCATCACCTATCGGTCGCTCGGGCGCTTCTCTCCTTGCACGACGGACAACGCGTGCAGCAGCTTGAACTGCTCCTTCGGTCTCTGCGGCCGCTAGGCCGCGGCCCGAGCGGCGCGCAAGGGCGGCCACCTCCGAACGGGGTATCCTCCAACCTGGCCGAAGGGACCGCGCGCCAGTGCGAATCGTCCGCCCCGAGCCTGGAGTCGCGCCATGCTGGATCTCGCCATCAGGAATGCACGCATCGTGGACGGGACCGGCGCTCCGGCCTTCACGGCGTCGATCGGCGTGCAGGACGGCCTGATCGTCGAGGTCGGTGAAGGAACGGGGGCGGCCCGCCAGGAGATCGAGGCCGCGGGACGTCTCGTCACTCCCGGCTTCGTCGACATCCACACCCACTACGACGGCCAGGTCTGCTGGGACAAGCAGCTCTCGCCGAGCTGCTGGCACGGGGTGACGAGCGTGGTGATGGGCAACTGCGGGGTCGGCTTCGCGCCCGTCCACGCGGGCGACGAGACCTGCCTCGTCGAGCTGATGGAATCGGTCGAGGACATCCCGGGCTCGGCGCTCCACGAGGGCATCCCGTGGGGCTGGGAGACCTTCGCGGACTACCTCGACGCCATCGACACCCCCTACGTGATGGACGTCGGCGCGCAGGTGCCCCACGTCGCGATCCGTCGCTACGTGATGGGCGATCGCTGCTACGGCGATGCCGACGACGAGGACATCGCCCAGATGGCCCGGATCACCCGGGAGGCCTTGCAGGCCGGGGCCCTGGGCTTCTCGACCTCGCGCTACTACGGGCACCTGGACAAGGCGAAGAACCTGGTCCCCGGGACCCGCGCCGCAGCCAAGGAGATGCTGGCGATCGGCCGGGCGCTCCAGGGCCTCGGCCACGGAACCATCGAGCTGATCACCGACCACATGGAGGACGACGAGGAGCTGGCCTGGATCGAGCAGATCCTGCGAGAGACGGGCAGGCCCGTGACGATGCTGACGACGCCCGGCGTCCAGAAGGTATGGAAGCTCGCCCAGACCATGGCCGACGCGGGCCTCGCGCTGCGCCCGCAAGTGGGTGCGCGGCCGGCCTCGATCCTGATGAGCCTGGAGGGGACGATCGACCCGCTCGCGATCTTCCCCAGCTACAAGGCGATCCGAAGGCTCCCGCTCGCCGAGCGGATCGCCTGCCTCCGGGATCCGGAGTTCCGTCGCAAGATCAAGGCCGATGAGCCGATCCATCACCGGAACGCCGACGCCCGCCGGTTCACGTCGCGCTACGACAAGATGTATCCCATGGACGACGCATTGAGCTACGAGCCGGCAGCCGCGGACAGCATCCAGGGCATCGCCGAGGCGACCGGGCGCCACGTGCTCGACGTGCTGATGGACGCGCTCGCGGACGGCCGGCCCATCATCACCTTCGCCGGCAACTACCCCGGCGACCTCGGTAGCCAGTTCGAAGCGCTCGAGAGGGAGCACAGCGTGTTCGGCCTGTCCGACGGCGGCGCGCATTGCGGCGTGCTGTGCGATGCGAGCGTGCCGACCTACATGCTGACCTACGCCGCCCGAGACCGGATCCGCGGTGCCACCCTGCCCCTCGAGTTCGTGGTCCACAAGATGACCCAGGACACCGCCCGCCTGTATGGGCTGCCGGACCGCGGGGTCGTCGCGCCCGGCCATCGGGCCGATCTCAACCTGATCGACTACGACGCTCTCGCGCTCGAGCGGCCGGAGATGGTCTACGACCTGCCCAGCGGGGGAAAGCGCCTGACCCAGAAGGCCCGGGGCTACGCGGCGACGATCGTCCGCGGCGAGCTGACCTTCGAGAACGGCGAGGCCACCGGCGCGATGCCGGGCAAGCTCTTGCGCGCGGGCCAGGGCGCCGAGAGCTGAGCCGCCGCGGGGCCGGCGTCGGCCTTGTCAGCTTCGCGGGCTCTGGATGACGCCCTTCTCGCGCAGCGCCCGGCGCTGCTCCTCGCCGCGACCGAGCTCCTCGAGAATCTCGTCGGTGTGCTCGCCATAGAGTGCCGGGGCCGCGGTCTCGTCCGGCTCGGTCACCGAGAAGCGCAAGGGTGGCCTGGCGCGGCGGAACCTGCCGTACACCGGGTGCTCCCGCTCGATGACACTTGCGTTGTGGTTGATCTGTGGGTCCGCCAAGACCTCCTCGAGGCTCGACACCCTGGCGACCGGCACCTGGTGCGCGAGGAGCCGGTCGTACGCCTCGGCGGTGGTCAGCCCCGCAAGACCCTTCTGCATCGCCTCGGCCCTCGCCTGCTCGTTCGCCTCTTCGAGCATCGCCCGGCCGCGTTGACGCGGGTCGTCAGCGAGATCGGCCCGGCCCACGGCGCGCAGGCCCTCCCGGATCTGGTCGGCCGTCGCCATCCACAGGACGATCTGCCCGTCGGCGGTGGGCATCAGCTGATAGCGCTCACCGGGCACGACGATGTTCTCGACCCCCTCCCCGACCAGTGTGTGGCGGAGCATGCCGTCGGTCCAGAAGAAGGACAGACCCACGTCGAGCATCGCCACCCGCACGTGCTGCGCGCCGGCGCCGCGCTCGCGCGCGAGGAGTGCGGCGGTGATGCCCTGGGCGAGCTGCAGGGAGGTCGCCTTGTCGACCAGGGCGTTCCGCACCAGGTCCGGGATCGGGATCTCCGGATTCGTCTGGGCGTGCACGAAGCCGGTCAGCGCCTGGAAGATGGGGTCGTAGCCGCGACGATCGGCATAGGGGCCGTCATCTCCGTAGCCGGTCACCGACGCGTAGACGATCTCGGGATGGATCTCGCGGAGCTGCGCCTCGCCGACCTTCAAACGCTCGGCCGCGCCGGGCCGCCAGTTCTGCACGAACACGTCGGCCTCGCGCACCAGGTCGTACAGGATCTCGAGCCCCTCCGGCGTCTTCAGGTCCAGGCCGATCGAGCGCTTGCCGTGATTGCAGTTGGCGTACAGCGCGGCCATGCCGGCGCGATGGGAGGCGAGCTGCCGGCTCTCCTCACCGTGACCCGGCGGCTCGACCTTGACCACGGCGGCTCCCTGATCCGCGAGGATCATGGCGGCCAGCGGACCGGAGATCACCTCGCTCACGTCGACGACGCGAAAGCCACTCAGGGGTCCAGGCATGGTCCTCTCCCACGAAGCCCCGCGACTGCGCGGGGTCGGCGAGAGTAGGCGAAGCGTCGTGCGGGAGCCTGCGGGGTTGGATCGGGAAGGCGCGCCCCGAGCCTGCGGGGTTGGATCCGACCGCGGCGCCGGGCACCCTGTGGCCATGAGACGACCGTCCCTCTGGATCCTCGCCGCCCTGCTGGCGGGGGCGATCGCGGCCGGCGCGCACTTCCGCGTCGGCACCGCGCTCGAGGTGGGTGCGGGGTTCGCGGCGCGTGTGAGCTGTGCCCTGATGCTCAACAGCGGCTTCGATCAGGACCTGGCCATGAACCGTTACGTCGCCCACGTCCTCGGCCCGTCCTCGGCACTGCTCCGGATCGAGGTCGACCGCACGGCCGGGAGCGTCGACGCCCGGGCCGCCCGGCTGGTCGGCGCCCGGGCCATCCACCGCGAAGGCGTCGGCTGCACGTTGCTGGCAGGCAGCGACGAGGGCCGGCTGCGCGGCTTCCAGGATCCCGGGCATCGCCCTGCGCTCTCGCCGTCCGAGCCCTGGCCGGAAGGCAACGGACCGATCGAGCCGCCTCCCGCCCGGCTGTCGGTCGCGCTCGACGCGGCCTTCGCCGAGCCCGAGGGCGTGCCGGGCCGGATGCGGCAGACCCACGCCGTTCTGGTGGTGCACCGCGGGCAGCTGCTCGCCGAGCGCTACGCGCCCGGGATCGACGCGAGCACCCCGCTGCTCTCGTGGTCCGCGGCCAAGAGCGTGATCGCCTCCCTCGTCGGCGTCGCTTCGCTCGAAGGGCGCATCGATCTCCTGGCGCCGGCGCCCGTCACGGAGTGGCAGGCCCCGGACGACCCCAGGCGAGCCATCACCACCGATCAGCTGCTGCGCATGTCGAGCGGCCTCGCCTTCGACGAGACGTACGGCGCCACCCAGGACGTCTCGCGGATGCTCTTTACCCGCGCTGACACCGGGGCCTTCGCGGCGAGCTTTCTGCTCCAGCACCCTCCCGACAGCGCCTGGTCCTATTCGAGCGGCACCTCGAACATCCTGGCGCGCATCCTCCGCCAGCGCTTCGACGGCGATCTCCAGGCCATGGTGCGCTGGAGCCGCGACTCGTTCTTCGACCCGCTCGGCATGCGCAGCGCCTTCTTCGGCACGGACGCATCGGGCAGCTTCATCGGCTCCTCGTTCTTCTTCGCCACGGCCCGGGACTACGCCAGGTTCGGGCAGCTGCATCTGCAGGACGGCGTCTGGCAGGGGCGACGCATCCTGCCCGAGGGCTGGGTCGACTACGTCCGCACGCCCACTCCCGCCTCACGCGGCGGCTACGGGGCCGGCTGGTGGCTCAACGACGGCGACCCGGACGACCCGGAGGAGCGCATGTGGCCCTCCTTGCCGCGGGAGACCTTTGCGGCCCGGGGGATGAGCGGCCAGTACGTCGTCGTGGTGCCGTCGGCGGACCTCGTCGTGGTCCGCCTCGGCCTGACCCAGTCCGGTGGAGACGCGCTCCAGGGCATCGAGCCGCTGGTGGCGGCGGTGCTCGAGGCCGTGGCCGGCGGCCCGATCGAAGGCCACTGACGAGCGCACGATCCAAGCCAGGCCCGGTACCCTTCTCCGGCGTCGCGAGGCGCCGACCCGAGGGTACGCCATGTCCCCCGATCCCCGTCCCATCCCGGTCGTGAGCGGCACAGAGCCGGGCGCGGGGCACTACGCCGAGTTCATCGCGCATCCCGCGAACTTCATGATGCGGGCGTGGCGGGAGTGCGGCGAGCTGGCCGAGTTCGATCTGGGCGGGGCCCGGAACATCCTGATGGTCGGTCCGGACGCCCACGAGGCCGTGTTCCGGGCTCCGGACGATCAGCTCTCCGCCGCCGAGCCGTACAAGTACATGGTCCCCGTCTTCGGCGAGGGCATCCAGTACGGCGCACCGCTCCCCATCGAGCGACAGCAGGTGAAGTTCCTCTCCAACTCGCTCCGCCCCGACAAGATGAAGGGCTACGCCCAGGTCATCGCACACGAGGTCGAGGCCTTCGTTGCCGACTGGGGCGACGAGGGAGAAAAGGACTTCTACGACGAGTTCAAGGAGCTCGTCCTGCGCACCTCCACCCACTGCCTGATGGGGCAGGAGTTCAGGACCCGGCTCAGCGACGAGTTCGGCACGCTCTTCCATGACCTGGAGCAGGCGATCTCGCCCCAGGCGATGGTGGACGCCCATTCGGAGAGCGAGGTCTTCGCGCGGCGCGACAAGGCGCGGGCCCGGCTCCAGGACCTGCTGATGCAGGCCGTGGGCGAGCGCAGGCGTGAAGGCGGTGAGCACCCCGACATGCTCGACGTGTTCATGAACGCCCACTACGCGGACGGCAGCGCCCTGGCCGACGAGCTGATCCCGGGCATGGTCGTGTGGATCATGTTCGCCGGCTTCCACACCAGCTCGAACACCGCGAGCTGGACCGCCGTCGAGGTCGCGCGCCACCCCGAGCTGATGGCCCCCGTCGTCCAGGAGATCGACGCCGTCCATCGGCCGGGCACGGACCTCTCGTTCGCCGGCCTCCGCGAGCTTCCGGCCCTCGACGGCTTCGTCGGCGAGGTCCTGCGCCTGCATCCGCCGCTGGTGACGCTCCAGCGAGCGGTGCTCCGAGACTTCCCGTACAAGGGCCACGTGTTCGAGCCGGGGGTGGTCCTGAACATGTCGCCCTACGTGTCCCACCGGGTTCCGAGCTCCTTCCCGGAGCCCGAGCGTTTCGACCCAGGCCGACCGGCACCCGCGAACGTGTTCGCGGCCATCCCGTTCGGCGGGGGACGCCGCAAGTGCGTCGGCAACGCCTTCGCGCTGCTCCAGGTGAAGTCGATCTTCTGCGCCCTGCTCGCCCGCTACGAGCTCGAGCCGGTCGATCCGCCGGACAGCTACGTGGACGTGATGCCCTCGCTGATCCTGCGGCCGAGCGAGCCCTGCCGGTTGCGCTACCGGCGCCGAGCCTGAAGGCGCACGATGCGGGTGAGGATCGACCGCGACCTCTGTCAGGGCCACGCCGTCTGTCAGATGGAGGCACCCGAGATCTTTCGCGTGCGTGAACGGGCCGAAGACCACGACCAGGTCGAACAGATCCTGCCGGAGATTCCGGAGGCCCTGCGGACCAAGCTCGAAGCGGCGGTCCGCTACTGCCCGAACCGCGTGCTCTCGATCGAGGACGACTGAGGGCGGGGCGTTCCGCGGCAGCGCCCGCGTCGTGCCCTAGTCTTGCGCGCGATGCCTTCTCCCCTTCGCCTGACCCCCCTCGGCTGCGGCTGGCTCACGGGCCAGACCGCGCTCTTCCTGCGAGGCGTCGAGGGTCGCCTTCGCGTGCCGGTGCCCGCCTACCGGATCGAGCATCCCAAGGGCACGCTGCTCTTCGACACGGGCATGCACCCGGACGTGGCTCGCGACCCCGAGGCCCGGCTCGGCTTCCTCGCCAAGATCTTCGAGGTCGAGATGCGCGAGGACGAGCACGTCGCGGGAAGGTTGGAGCAGCTGGGGACGGCCGCGGATCGGATCGATCTCGTCGTCGTCTCGCACCTCCACTTCGACCACGCGGGGGGCCTCGCCACCATTCCGAACGCCGACCTGATCGTGCAGAAGCGGGAGTGGGAGGCAGCCCAGGACCCGGAGCTCGCGCAGCAGAACGGCATGGACCGCAAGGACTTCGATCATGGCCATCGCATCCGCCAGGTCGACGGCGAGCACGACGTGTTCGGGGACGGGTCGGTCGTGTGCATCCCGACCCACGGGCACACTCCGGGACACCAGTCGCGTCGGGTGCGTCTCGAGACGGGAGACGTCGTGCTGGCCGGCGACGCCTGTTATCTGCGACGCACCCTCGACGAGCGCCACCTCCCCAGCATCGTGCACGACGAGTCGGAGATGCTCGGGTCGCTCGACCGGCTCGCGGCGCTCGAGAAGGGCGGCGCGCAGATCTACTTCGGACACGACCCCGAGCTCTGGGAGCGAATCAGCGAGTCGTAGCCGCGCTCCCGGTCGCTCAGGTCCAGAGGTGGAGGGGCGGGTCGTGGGCGATCGCGCGCAGCAGGTCGCCGCGGGAGACGATGCCGACCAGCTCCTGGTCCTCGGTCACGATCGGCATGGCCGTCATGGCATGGTCGGCCATCACCCGCGCGATGCGGCGCACGTCCGTGATCGGCTCGGCCGTGATCACCTCGCGGCGCATCGCCTCGGCGACCGTCGGGTCCGCGGCCAGCTCGAGCCGGTCTCCTTCGAGCCCCAGCCTCCCGAGCAGCTCGCGCTCCGAGAGCAACCCCACCAGCCGACCGTCCGCGCCGACGACGGGGAGCTGGCGGACGCCCTCGTCGCACAGACGAGTCCAGGCGTCGGCCAGCGAGGCCTCGGGGCGGATGGTGTGCACCGGCTCGTGCATCAGCTGGTGAGCGTGGACGATGGGTTCCCGCTCGTTGCGTCGGATCGCCTCGCGATAGGCCGCGACGGCACCCGGTGTAACGCGGGCGGGGGCTCCCGTGGCCGCATCCGAAGACCCCCGCCGAGCGCCGGGCGCCCGGGCCCCGATGCGCCCGCTCCGCTCCACTGGGCGCACCTCGGCCAGATGCTCGAGCGTCCCCGAGAAGCTCCGCACGCCGTCGCTGTAGATGTTGAACATGCGCTGCGCTCTCCGAGACCTCGAAGGTAGAGGCCCGCCCTGCCCCGCGCCGGGTCGTCGCCATGCCGAGGGGGTCTGGCAACGGCGCCGCGCTGAGTCTCCGACCCGACCCCGGCGCCTCCGGCCTTCGACCGAGCCACGGGCTGGCGATCCCCCCGGTACCTGTACCGGGCTACCCGAGGTCCCGAGCTTCCCCTCAGCTCCCGTCCGGTCCGGCCGATGCGCCCTGCGTGGATCCGACCGGACAGCACGCAGGGGCTCGCGCCGTTCCTCTCGCCGAACGCCACGGCCCCTCCGAGGCCGGTGGCATGGCCCATTGGCTCGTGGCCGTGCTCGCCGTGGCGGTCGCCAACGCGGTCGCAGGTCGACTCGGCCTCTCGCTGGCGATCGCGCCCGGCTTCGCCACGGCTGTCTTTCCGCCGTCCGGCGTGGCGCTGGCTGCGCTTCTGCTCTGGGGGACGCGCCTGTGGCCCGGCGTGTGGCTGGGCTCGTTCGCCTTCAATCTCCATCTCGCGCTCGGATCGTCTCCCGAGGCGACCCTGATCGGGGCCGCACCGGTCGCCGCCAGCATCGCCGTGGGCTCGACGCTCCAGGCCTGCCTCGGAGTCTGGCTCGTTCGCCGGCTGGTGGGCTCCTCCAACGCGTTCGTCCACGAGCGTGACATCTTCGCGTTCGTGCTGATCGGAGGCCCCGCGAGCTGCGTGCTGGCGGCTTCGTGGGGTGTCGCCACCCTGTCGCTCGCTGGGCTGATCCAGCCCGGCGAAACGGTCTACACCTGGTTCACGTGGTGGGTGGGGGATGCCATCGGCGTCCTGATCTTCGCACCGCTCGTGATGGCCTCGTGGGGGCAGCCTCGGAGCATCTGGCGGCCCCGCCTGCTCTCGGTCGGAGCCCCGCTCTGCATCGCCTTTGCGCTGGTGGTGATGGTGTACAGCCTCGTGAGCGCCGGCGAGCAGCAGTCCCTCGCCTCCCGCTTCCGACGTCTCGTGGAGACGCCGGACCGGGCCCTGCGCAGCGACCTCGACGCCTACGCCGAGGTGCTGTGGTCGATCCGCAGCTACTACGCGGGTTCCCAGAACGTCGACGAGGACGAGTTCCAGACCTTCGTCCAGCGATCCCTCTCGGCGTACCCAGGTTTGAGGGCCGTCTCCTTCAATGCACGGGTACGGGGCAGGGAACGCGCGGATTACGAGGCGGGACTTCGGCGTGGCGGGCTCGAAGACTTCGTGATCGGTACCCGCGACGCTTCGGGGGCGCTGGTCCCGGCCGAGCCGCGCGAGGAGCACGTGGTCGTCCACTACATCGAACCACGGCAAGCCAA
>JAJDAR010000471.1 GCA_029261775.1 Deltaproteobacteria bacterium
CGGCGCGAGCGGCGCGAGCTCGACGTGCAGGGGGTGGAGATCCGTCGCCAGGTGGGCGACGAGATCCCCGACGAGCTCTTCGGACCCATGTACGACCTGTACCTCTCCACCATCCGGCACAATCCGTGGGGCCGGCAGTACCTGAACCGGGCGCTCTTCGAGCTGCTTCGGGAGCGGTTCCGGCACCGGCTCTGCTTCATCACGGCACACCGTGGCAGCGAGCTGATCGCAGGGACGATCAACGTGCAGAAAGGTGACACGCTGTACGGGCGCTATTGGGGCTGCTTCGAGGAGCTTCGCCACCTGCACTTCAACGTCTGCTACTACGCGGGCATCGAGCACTGCATCGAGCACCGCCTGGCCCGCTTCGAGCCGGGGGCAGGCGGCGAGTACAAGCAGCTTCGCGGCTTCGACGCCTCGCCCACCTGGAGCTTCCACCACCTGCGAGACGCGAGGCTCGCGGCTGCGGTGGGCCGTTTCCTCGAGGCCGAGCGGCACGAGGCCGGCGGGGCGATCGCCTGGTACGCGGACCACTCGGCGAACCGGAGGGGGTAGACCCCTCGAGCGAGCCGGCCCCGCCCGCAGCCTCGCTCGCGATCACGACGATCAAGCGCGGTAGACTACGCGCCCACGACGCAAGGAGACCCCGACATGGCGAAGATCATCGGCAACCTCGAGCCCCAGGACGACTACATGCACGAGCTCGGGCCCGAGGAGAACTTCAACGAGAGCGCGTACTACAACTTCTTCGACAGCAAGCAGTCGATGGGGGGCTGGTTCCGACTCGGCAACCGCGCCAACGAGGGGTACGCGGAGATGACCGTCTGCCTCTACCTGCCCGACGGCCGGGTGCTCTTCACGTTCCGGCGAGCCCCGATCACGAGCAACGACGCCTTCGATGCGAACGGCCTGCGCTTCGAGGTCGAGGAGCCCACCCAACGCCATCGCACCACCTTCGAGGGCAGCGTCGTCGAGCTGGCCGAGCCGCGCGACATGGCCGACCCGCGCCGCGCCTTCAAGGACAACCCGAAGAAGCGCGTGAGCTTCGACCTGGTCCACGAGGCGGTGGGCCCGCTCTACGGGTCGAAGGCCGAGAAGACCGCCGAGCCGGATCGGGACGCCGAGAAATCCTTCGCCAAGGCCCACTTCGAGCAGCACATGCACGTGACGGGCTCGCTGCACATCGACGGCGAGGAGATCGGGATCGACGGCTACGGGCTTCGCGATCACTCCTGGGGTCCGCGCTACTGGCAGGCCATCCACTCCTACGAGTGGCTGACCCTGAACTTCGGTCCTGATCTCGGCGGCATGGTCTCGGTGATCCAGCGCGATCCCGAGGGCAAGGAGCGCAGCGCCGGCGGCGTGCTGATCCGGGGCATGGAGATGGAGCGGATCGTCGATGCGACGATCGAGGCCGAGTACGAGGACAACGGGCTGTATCACAAGAGCGTGACCGCTCACCTGAAGACGGAGAAGGGGGAGGAGCTGACCCTGACCGGCCGCGTCGACAGCTTCATCCCGCTGCGCAACCGACGGGAAGACATGGTCACCCACATCGGCGAAGGCATGACGACCTGGACCCTCGGCGACCGGACCGGCCACGGCCTCTCCGAGTTCCTTCGGCAGGTCGAGTAACGCCTGCGAGGCGGCTCGCGGAGGTGCGCCTCCGCCGGGTCTGCCTGAAGGTCGCGATGGCCGCGGTCCGGCCTGGCCAGCGTCTTCTGCGGGCCGGGGCTCGTCACCCGGCGGGCCGGAGCGGCTTTCGGCCCGGGCCGGGGCTAGCCTCCGGGTCGCCCGTGACGAGATCCCCTTGCCCACCGCGCTCCCCACCCCTCACCGGGACCTTGTCGCCCAGGGTCGTCGCGAGGTCGAAACCGTCTCGGGAGCTTTCGTGCTGCACGAGTTCGTGCACCGGAGGGGTCGGGTGCCCGCCTTCGCCGTGGCCCTCGGGGCGCTCGAGGGGCCCGAGCCCCTGCTGGCCCGGGTGCATTCCTCCTGCGTCACCAGCGAGGTCCTGGGCGCGTGCGACTGCGACTGCGCCGCGCAGCTCGGCGCGGCGCTCGCCGCCATCGCCGAGGCGGGTCGCGGAGTGCTCTTCTACCTCTGCCAGGAGGGCCGGGGCGCGGGGCTGGCGGCCAAGGCCCGCGACCGCATGCTGGTTCAGGCGAGCGGCGACCGCATTACCACCTTCGATGCCTACGACCGCATGGGGATCCCCCATGACAGTCGCGATTACGCGGACGTCGCGAGCATGTGTGCGCTGCTGGGGGTGCGGGCTCCGCTGCATCTGCTGAGCAACAACCCCGACAAGCTCCGCGGCCTCGAGAAGGCCGGAGTGTCCATCGAGGCGACCCGCCCTTTGGTGACCGGGCCTTCCGGATTCAACGAGCACTACCTCGAGGCCAAGCGTCGCTCCGGTCACGCACTGGGCGCAGGTCGTCGTACCTCCCCCACGGATCTGCCGCGCGCCGTGGTCGAACGCCAGCCCACCGCCCACGCGGCGAACGGAGCCTTCCTGCACGTCGCCGCCTACTGGCTGCCGGTCTCGCCGTCGTGGGGCCGCCGCGACGACGACACCCACTGGATCGAGGCCCAGCTCTGGGCAGACCTCGATCGCGGGGGCGAGCGCCTCGTTCTCGTCGGACGCGACGGCCCGGAAGGAGCCGGGGGCTGGCTCCGCCAGGAGTGGCGCGATCGACTGCCGCTGCGAACCGAGTCTCC
>JAJDAR010000472.1 GCA_029261775.1 Deltaproteobacteria bacterium
ATGCCGACCCGGTTCGGGCTCATCGAATCCTCCCCTCTCCCCTTCGTGGGTGCCGCGGGATTGTAGGGTAGGATCGGGCGCTCACGGAGGTGCCATGAAAGCCGTCGTCGTGAGCGCGCCGGGCAAGCTCGAGCTGCAGGACGTCCCCGAGCCCTCCCCCGCCGCCGACCAGATCGTGCTGCGCGTCCTGCGCTGCGGGATCTGCGGGACCGATCTCCACATGCACCAGGCTGGGGCCCTGCCCGCCGGCACGATCATGGGGCACGAGTTCTGCGGGGAGGTGATGGAGAGCCGACACGGCTTCGCCGCGGGACAGCGCGCCGTGGCCCTGCCGATGCTCTCCTGCGGAACCTGCCTGCGCTGCCGGAGCGGGCTCGGTGCCTATTGCGGCTCCCAGCGCATCCTCGGCCTGGGCGATGCGGGCGGCGGGTACGCCGAGTACGTCGCCGTCTCGGCCCACGAGAGCGTGCGGATCCCGGACGCCGTCGACGACGAGCACGGCGCGCTGGTCGAGCCGCTGGCCGTCGCGCTCCACGCCGTCAACGTCGGCCGCATCCGGCGCGGGGAGAGCTGCCTCGTGATCGGCGCCGGACCGATCGGGCTCGGCATCGCGCTTTGGGCCCGGCACTTCGGTGCCGAGCACGTGATCGTCAGCGAGCGCTCGCCGGGCCGGCGGGCCATGGCGGAGCAGGTCGGAGCGACCCACGTGATCGATCCGACCAAGGAGGAGCTGCCGGCCGCGCTGGAACGGATCACCGGGGCCGGCCCGGAGGTCGTGTTCGAGGCCGTGGGCGTGCCGGGCTTGATCCAGGAGGCGATCGGGCACGTGGCGTTCCGCGGGCGTCTCGTCGTCGCGGGCATGTGCATCGCTCCGGACCAGATCCAGCCCGCGGTGGCCATGATGAAGGAGGCGAGCGTGCACTTCGCCCTCGCCTACGAAAAGGACGACTTCCAGTACTCGATCGACATGATCGAGCAGGGCCGGATCGCTCCCGCGACCATGATCACCGACCGGGTCGGGCTCGGCGGGGTCGAAGGTGCGTTCGAGGCCCTCGGAAATCCGGACGAGCAGTGCAAGGTGCTCGTCGACCCGCGCGGCTGACCGTGACGACCCAAGCACGGCAGACCGCCGCGGGGCCGGGCTCGGGCACCCAGCTGTGTGCGGTGGTGCTGCATCCCGCCGGCCACACCCGCTCCCCGGCGATGCACAACGCGGCTTTCCGGGCGCTCGGGCTCGACGCGGTCTACCTGGCCTTCGACGTCCCGCCCGAGGATCTGCCCGACGCCGTGGGCGGAGCCCGTGCGCTCGGCCTCCGACAGCTGGCGATCTCGATCCCCCACAAGGAGGCGGTGCTCCCGCTGGTCGACGAGGTCGACGAGACCGCGCGGGCGATCGGGGCCGCGAACACCGTCACGCGGGTCGGCGACCGGCTGGTGGCGGCCAACACCGACTGGCTGGGAGCCGTGCGCGCGCTCGAGCGGGAGGGCCCCCTCGACGGCTGCGAGGCCGTCGTGCTCGGCGCCGGGGGAACGGCCCGCGCCGTCACCTTCGGGCTGCTCCGCAGGGGAGCCCGGGTGACCGTGCTGAACCGCACCCTCGAGCGGGCGCGCGAGCTGGTCGCTGCACTCGGAGCAGAGCGCGCCGGCACCCTCGACGAGCTGGGCGGAGTGGCCCACGACGTGCTCGTCAACGCGACCCGTGTGGGCCTGCGCGAGGATGCCTCGCCGGTCGCGGCCCGGCATCTGCGGGAAGGCAGCCGGGTGCTGGATGCCGTCTACGATCCGGCCGAGACCCGCCTGCTTCGTGAGGCGCGCGCTGCCGGAGCCCGACCGATCGGTGGCAAGTGGATGCTCGTCGAACAGGCAGCCGAGCAGCTTCAGCTCTGGTCCGGCAAGCCTGCGCCGGTCGAGCTGATGGCCGAGGCGTTCGACCGGGGCTGATGCCGCGGCGCCCCGGGCCCGGCGCTACTTGAGCTTCGTTTCCTTGTAGACGACGTGCTTGCGCGCCTTCGGATCGTACTTCTTGAACTCGAGCTTGTTCGGCGTGTTGGTCTTGTTCTTCGTGGTCGTATAGAAGTGACCCGTCCCCGCCGTGGACTCGAGCTTGATCTTCTCGCGTTTGCCCTTCTTGGCCATGGTGTCTCGCTACCCGTCCTGGGGGTCGGGAACCGGCTCGCCGCTGCGCACGAACACCCGCACGCGCTGGCCGTCCCTCTCCTCGATCCGAACCCGACTGGGTTTGCTGTCCGCGGGATCCACCAGCATCACGTTCGACGCGTCGATGTACCCCTCCTGCTCGATGATGCCGCCGGTGCGGGCGCTGGCTCGGGCTCCGGGCTTCAAGTGGCGCTTCTGCATGCGCACACCCTGGACCCGGACCTTGCCCTTGGCCTGGTCGATCGCCAGGACGCGGCCCTGCCTGCCACGATCCTGCTGCGCTCGGCCGACCATGACCTGCACCAGGTCACCCTTCTTGATCCGATGTGCCATGGGATCTCCCATCCCGTAGAAAACTGTCCCAGAGGAGCTCGGTTCCCCCGAGGAGCCCGTAGAGATGCCTGTTGGAGCCCCTCGCGTCAAGGGCTCCCCGCAGGGACAGGCCCCGTGGGTCCGCTATCGTGCCGCGATGCGCTTCCTGTCGCGCCTCCTGGCCGTGCTGGCCGTTCTCGGCATCGCGGGCTTCGCGGCCTGCCAGCTGTTGCCCGACGGCTATGCGGTGAACGCGCCGATCATGAACACGCTGTTCGGCTCGACGGCGGAACCCCCGGCCGACGCAGTGGTCGAGCAGCGCATCCGGGCCGCCGCCGGCTTCGGCGTCGAGGTCTACGCGGCCGTCCCCCAGGCCCGCTTCCTGCGGCCGACCCCAGCTGGCGATCTGCTGGTCAGCGTGCCCCGTCAGGGCAAGGTGGTCCGGCTCGAGGCCGACCGGAACGGCGATGGACGAGCCGACTCGGTGACCGATCTGCTCACCGGCCTCGATCGCCCACACGGCCTCGAGCTTCACGACGGGTGGCTGTACGTGGCGGAAGGGTCGGCGATCTTCCGGACGCGCTTCGACGCGGCGACGGGGACGGTCGACGACGAGCGCGAGGTGGTGGTGACAGGGCTTCCGGACGGCGGCAACCACTGGACCAAGACCGTCCGGATCGGTCCCGACGGTGCGCTCTACGTGAGCGTCGGCTCGAGCTGCAACGTCTGCTTCGAAGAGGACGAGCGCCGGGCCGCCATGCTCCGATTCCCGGCCGGCGGCGGCGAGGGCAGCATCCACGCGATCGGGCTGCGCAACAGCGTGGGCTTCGACTGGCACCCGACGACGGGCGCGCTGTATGCGACGGACAACGGCCGGGATCTCCTGGGCGACGACTTCCCACCCTGCGAGCTGAACCTGGTCGTCGAGGGTGGCGACTATGGATGGCCGGTCGCCAACGGCGATCGGGTGATCGACCCGGACCTCGGTGCGGGCTACGAGGAGCGGGTCAAGGCCTCGATCCCGCCGGCCCATCCCTTCGCGGCCCACAACGCGCCGCTCGGGATCGCGTTCCTGCGCGAACCGCTGCCCGGTGACGATCGGCCGGTGGCGCTCGTCGCATTGCACGGCTCGTGGAACCGGAGTCGCAAGGACGGCTACGAGGTGGTCTCGCTCCACTTCGGAGAGGACGGCCGGATCGAGGAGCGCGACTTCCTCTGGGGCTTCCTGGAGGACGACGGCGTGATCGGCCGACCCGTCGACGTGGCACAGGGACCCGACGGCGCCATCTACGTCTCGGACGACTACGCGGGCGCGATCTATCGCGTGCGGCCGGGCCGTGCAGCCGCCGCACCCGGGGCCGGCTCTGCCGCAGCGGCGCAGGATCCGCTCGCCGCGCTCTCCGAGGACGAGATCCAGGCAGCCGGCGAGCGGGGCGCGGCACTCTACGAGCGGTTCGCCTGTGCCAGCTGCCACGAGCCTGCCGAGGCGGCCGCCGGAGTGGTGCCGGTCCCCCTGGAGAGCCTCGCGAGCCGTTTCGACCTGGACGGCCTCGACGCCTTCCTCGCCGCGCCCACTCCGCCCATGCCGAGCTTTCCCCTCGACGAGCAGCAGCGGCGCGACCTGTCGGTGCACCTGCTGGTCGAGGACCGGGCGAGCGCCTCCCGCTGAGCGTCACCCCGCGGGGCCCGAGCCCCGTTCGGGCCGCGAACACGCAAGTCGTTGCCGAATCACGGGATTTCGCCGGTGTGGGGCGATAATCTCGTCACCCTCGAAAGGCCGTCGGCGTCCTAACAGGGATCCGTTTGGCCGAAGAGGAGACCGTGAGCCGGGACACCCTGCGGGACATCGCACTGGCCGCCGCCGGTGCCCTGCTGATCGCCCTGAGCCCGCTGACGCCGAACGAACTCGGGCCTTCGCTGGGGATCGGCGTCGCGGTCGCCGGGCTCTGGCTGCTGGCCCGGATCCGTCGTCGGCGCGGCCTCGCCTCGACTCCGGAGCCCGCGCCGGAGGGCGCCCTCGCCCTCGGCGACCTGCTGCCCTGGCTCGGCGTCGCGGCCCTGTGGGCGCTGGCCTTCTGGCCGACGATCCGCTGGCTCTACGATCAGTGGACCGCCAGCCTGTGGAGCAACGAGCACGGCATCTTCATGCCGTTCATCATCGGCTACCTCGCATGGACGATCCTGCGCAACGACCCGGTCGGCACCCGCCAGAGCTCGACCTTGGGTTTCTGGCCGCTCGGTGTCGGGCTGTCGCTCTCGTTTCTCGATGCGCTCCTCGAGACCCGGTACCTCGGGATGCTCGGCATGCTGATCACCCTGCCCGGTCTCTCGTTGCTGGCCTTCGGCGCCCGTCGCACCCGCCTGCTCGGCGTCCCGATGGTGCTCTCGCTGCTCATGACCCCGGTGCCGGTCACGCTGTCGACCCACCTCTACCTCCGCTACGCCACGGCCTGGGCGGTGGAGCCGCTGCTGCGAGGACTCGGGCTGCCGGTGTTTCGCGAGGACACCGTCATGCACATGAGCTCCGGCGTCTTCGTCGTCGCAGACGCCTGCAGCGGCTTCGCGACGCTGTACGCGTCGCTCGCCGTCGCCCTCGTCTTGGTCTTCCTGGTGCGCAAGCCGTCGCAGCGCATCCTCATCCTGCTGGCCGCCCCGATCCTCGCGATCGGCGCCAACATCGTGCGCGTCCTCGCCCTGATCCTGATCGCGCACTACGGAGGCCGCTGGACCCTCGACACGCCGCTGCACGAGGCCACCGGAGTGGCAGCCTTTGCCATCGTGCTCCTCGCCCTGTTCGC
>JAJDAR010000473.1 GCA_029261775.1 Deltaproteobacteria bacterium
GCGACGGAGCTCGAGACGGCGCGCAGGGTCGGCGCTTCCCGCGGGCCGAAGCGCTGCTCCACCAGGTTGCCGCTGCCGCCGTCGAAGCCGAGTGCGCGCACGTCGGTGAGGATGAGGGCGACCCGATCGCCGAGCAGCGGCGTCTCGGTCAAGCGCTCGCCGATCCGCAGTCGCTCGACCTGCCAGGCGGCCGAGCCGACAGCGACCGCCAGGATCCGGCGATCGGTGAACGCCACCCCGACTCTCCCCTGGGCCTCGTAGTGCAGCACCTGCTCGCCGAGCTCGAGCTCGAGACGCAGGTCGCTCCCCTCCGCGTCGACCGCCAAGAGGGCCCGGTCGATCAGGAGCAGCTGCAGCACGTCCTCGAGCTCGAGCTCACCTGGGCGAGCGCCCGTCAGCAGCGGCAGCAGGATCAGCAGAAGCGAGGCGAGGGTGCGGCGCGGCATCACGCCTCCACCCTAGCCAGTCGTCCGGCCCGCCACCTCCTGGCTGCTCCGCAGCCACGACGTTGGCAGCTGGGAGGCTTCCAGAGCCGTTTGCGACTCGACCGGAGCCGGGTACCGGTCGTACCCTGCCATGGCCCGAAGAGGAGGAGCCCTCATGGCGCGATTCGATCGCTACGTCGCCGGACAGTTCTCGTGGGTCGACCTGATGAGCCCCGATCCCGCCGCCTCGGCGGCCTTCTACGGCTCGTTGCTCGGCTGGCAGCACACCGCCACGAAGGACGACACGGGCGGCGCCTATACGATGTTCGAGCTGCATGGGCAGCCGGTTGCGGGCATGGGCACCATGCCCGACGAGCTCCGCGCGGCGGGCGTGCCGCCCAGCTGGAGCAGCTACGTCACGGTCGAGAACGCCGATGCGATGGCGGCCAAGGCGCGGGACCTGGGGGCCGAGCTCCAGACGCCGGTGATCGACATCGTCCAGGCGGGTGAGCTCGTGGGTCGGATGACCGTGCTCGCCGACCCCGAGGGCGCAAGGCTCTCGCTCTGGCAGCCCGGGCGCCACCCGGGGGCTGGGGTCACGAACGAGCCGGGCACCTTCGGGTGGAACGAGCTCTGCAGCAAGGACGTTCCGGGAGCGAAGCGCTTCTACGCCGACCTGTTCGGCTGGGAGTTCGAGCCGCAAGGAGACGACGGATACCAGGAGATCCGCGCGGGAGGACGCGCCAACGGTGGCATCCTGCCGTGGCGACCGGACATGGGAGACATGCCGGCCTTCTGGTCCGTCTACTTCGCCGTGGAGGATTGCGACGCGGCGGTCAAGCAGCTGCAGGAGCTGGGCGGTGCGCTGCACATGGGGCCCGTCGACATCGACCCCGGTCGCTTCGCTGTGGTCAGCGACGACCAGGGAGCGATCTTCAACTTGATGAAGATCGCGAATCCGGACTGACGCAACCGACCCCGCCACATCGCGAATTTCATTGAACCCGCCGGCCGCCCGACGCCACCCACGGGACGAGAAGGACGGGAGGCCTCTGGCGGCCCCTGGACACCTCTCGCACTTCTCGGGCCCGCCAGCAGGTGCTGGCGGGCCCCTTTCAGCCTGTCAGGGCCCGATCCGCGCTGCGCCCCGGAGAGTTCGCGCCACCCGGGGCACGGGCTAGGATGCGCGGCCATGAGCTTCCGACTCGACGGCAAGGTGGCGCTCGTGACCGGTGGGTCGCGGGGGATCGGCAAGGGAATCGCGAAGGCGTTCGTGGCGGCCGGCGCCAAGGTCATGATCACCTCGCGCAAGGCCGAGTCCTGCGAGGCGGCGGTCGAGGAGATCGGCGACGGCGCGGACTTCGAGGCGGGTCACATCGGCCGCTCCGAGGATGCCGAGCGTGTGGTGGCCGCGACCCTGGACCGGCTCGGCGGTCTCGACATCCTGGTGAACAACGCGGCCACCAATCCCTACGCGGGCCCGACCATCGACGTGGACCGGCCCCGTTGGGAGAAGACGCTCGAGATCAACCTGACCGCTCCGCTGTTCTGGACTCAGCTCGTCTGGCAGGCGGCGATGCGGGAACGCGGCGGTGCCGTCATCAACATCTCGAGCGTCGGGGGCCTCGCGACCAGCCCGATCCTGGGTGTCTACGACGTGACGAAGGCTGCGCTGATCCATCTGACCAAGCAGCTGGCCGCCGAGCTCGGCCCGGGTGTGCGCGTGAACGCGATCGCGCCCGGGCTGATCCGGACCGACTTCGCCAAGGCGCTCTGGGAGGACGGGCGCGGCGACCAGGTCGCGAAGGCCTACCCGCTGAAGCGCCTGGGCGAGCCCGAGGACGTGGCGAACGCGGCACTCTACCTGGCCGCCGAGTCCTCCGGCTGGGTGACGGGGCAGACCCTCGTGCTCGACGGGGGCGGGCTGATCGGCTTCCAGCGCATCGGCTAGGCGCCCCGCTCAGTCCTCTGCCAGCAGCGCCTGCACGCGCTGCCAGTCCTTCTCGGTGTCCACGTCCACGCTGCCCCGCTCGAAGGGGATCTCGAGGACGGGTTCTCCCTCGAGCAGGGAACGCGCCCCGCCGTCGCCGCGGAGCCGCCGCAGCGCCTGCAGGTCGACCGGCCGCGCAAACAACGCCGGGACGCCGCGGCCCCCGCCGTAGGTGCAGGCGATCCGCTCGTGCCCTGCACGTGCCGCCTCGACCAGCAGGCGCAGAAGGGCCCCGTCGGCAAAGGGCTGGTCGACGAGCGTGACGAGGACGGCATCGGCAGAGCCGGCGCTCGCGAGCACGGCGTCGGTCGCGGCCGCAAGCGAGCTGCCGAGCCCCTCCTCCCAGCCGTCGTGGGTGATGACGTCGACGTCGTGGTCCGCCGCGAGCGCGGCCCGCAGCGCCGGCGCCTCGGCACCGATCACCACCGCCACGGCGTCACAGCCGGCCTCGCGGGCGGCGCGCACGGCGCGGCAGACGAGCGGCTCCGGGCCCAGGCGGAGCAGCTGCTTGGGCCGCCCGAGGCGCCGGGAGCCTCCGGCGGCCAGCACGATCCCGACGATCCTCACGCGCGGCGTCTCACGGCCGGCCGGGCTCGTGGATCGGTCCTTTCCGTTCGCGCAGCCAGCCCCCGAAGCGGCCCTGGGAGAGCGCCTGGATCTCGGCGATCAGCGCGACTGCGATCGCCTCGGGCCCCTCGCCGCCGATGTCGAGGCCGGCCGGCGCATGCAGCCTCGCGAGCTGCTCCTCGGTCGCGACGAGGCCCTGCTCAGCCAGGTCCGCGAGCAGATCCAGCGCTCGCTGCTTCGGGCCGAGCAAGCCCACGTAGGCAGCGGGGCCCGGCAACAGATCGCGCAGCAGCGTCCGGTCGTGGAGATAGTGGTGCGTCATGATCAGGGCGAAGGTGCGCGCGTCGATGCCGACGTCGGCGACCGCCTCCTCCGCGGGGACGCAGTGCACGCGAGCCCGGGCGAAGCGGTCGGCGCGCGCATGGGCCGGCCGACCGTCGGAGACGTGCAGCTCCCAGCCGAGCTCGGCGGCGATGCGCGCGACCGGGGCGGCGTCCGGCCCGGCCCCGAAGATCACCAATCGGAGCGGGGGAGCGGCGATCTCGACGGCGAGGTCTCCCTCGGGCGTCGCCACGCGACCCGCTTGTCCGGATTGCAGCGCCGCTCGCAGACGCGCGCCGATCTCCGCGATCCCGGTACCGGTCGGCAGGGCGGGACCGGCCTCGACGCGCCCGTCCGGATGCAGCGCGACGCGGGCGCCGAGCCCCTGGGCGTCGAGCCGGGTCGCCAGCGCGCCCGTGCGGCCGGCCTCGCGCCAGGCTCCGAGCCAATGGAGCGGGCCGGGACGCCGCTCGTCGACGAGCTCCAGCAGCACGTCCACGACCCCCGCGCAGCCGAGGCCCAGGCCCCAGAGCACGTCGTCGTCCGCGCTGGCGTCGTAGTGGACGAGCTCCGGCTGGCCGCTCGCACGCACCCGAGCGGCATGCTCCAGCAGGTCGCCCTCCAGGCAGCCGCCGCTGATCAGGCCGATCATCTCGTCGTCCGGCAGCACGAGCAGGCGCGCGCCTGGCCGGCGGTAGGTGGAACCGGCAGCGTGCACGATGCTGCACAGCACCCCTGCCTGGCCGGTCCGCGCCAGCTCATGGTGGGCGGCCAGGATGTCTCGCAGCTCTCGCATGACGTGCGAGGATAGCGCCATGCCCGATCCGGACGTGCGCCCCGATCACCCTGCCGACCTCGTCCTGCGGCCGGTGCGGCCGGCGGATCTCTCCGCGCTCACGGCCATCTACAACCACTACATCCGGTCCGGGGCCGTCACCTTCGACACGCGGGTCTTTCGCGAGACCGAGCGCGAGCCGTGGCTCGCGCAGTTCTCGGACGACGGCCCGCACCGTCTCTTCGTGGCCGAGGTCGCCGGCCGTGTCCGTGGCTACGCGGGCTCCACCGCGTTCCGCTCCCGGCCCGCCTATGCGACCACGGTGGAAACCACCGTCTACCTCGCCCCCGATGCCGTCGGCCAGGGGCTCGGCGCCGCCCTGTACCACACGCTCTTCGAGGCCCTGGCCGGCGAGGATCTGCATCGGGCGCTCGCCGGCATCACCCTGCCGAACGAAGGCTCGGTGCGGCTGCACGAGCGCTTCGGCTTCGAGCGTGCGGGGGTGTTCCGGGAGGTCGGGCGAAAGCTGGGGCGCTATTGGGACGTGGCCTGGTACGAGAGGCCTCTCTAGGCACCCTGCTCCTCACGGCTGCCGCAGGGGAACCTCAGCGGTCTGCCATGGCCTCGCGAATCAGCGGCGAAGGCGGCCCCGTGCTGGTCACCCAGAGCTGGTGGACCGCGCGTGTGGCCCCGACGTGGAGCAGGCGCCGGGCCTTCGAATCGTTTCGGAAGTGCACGGCGCTCACGTCGAGCAGCACCACGTAGTCGTACTCGAGGCCCTTCACCTGCTCGATCTCGGTGATCTCGATGCCGGGCGCGAAGCGGAAGTCCTGCCGCTCGACCCGGTGCAGCCGCGGCACGTCGCATTGCACGAGGCCCGCGTGGTAGAGCTCCGAGACCTCGGGCGTGGGTGTGAGCAGCGCGACCGAGGCCAGCGGCTCGGCGTCCATGAGGTCGCAGAGCGCATCGGCGAGCGATGCGATGCAGGCCCCGTGATCGGTGAACTGGAAGAGCTCGACCGGCGGCCCGGAGCGGGTCGTGACGAGGGGAAGGTCGTCTTCGCGCAGCGGGCCGAGCACGCCATGGCCGAAGCGGGCGATCTCGTCGGAGGACCGGTAGCTGACCTGCAGGGTCTCGACGGCCGTTCCCTCGATGCCGAGATGGCGGAAGAAGTCGCTCCACGACGTGAAGCCGGCTTCCTGCATCACGTGCTGCTGCGTATCTCCGGCGAGGGTCAGGCTGCGTCGGCCGTCCAGGCAGTCCATCAGCACCTGCACCTCGAGCGGCGAGAAATCCTGGACCTCGTCGATGGCGACGTGTCGATACTCGAGGGGGCCTCCCCCGGCCCCGGCGAGAGGGCCGACCCGGAGCTGCCAGAGCCGCAGCAGCAGGGCGTCGTCCTCGGGGTCGAGCTCAGCGACGACGTCGCGGTCTCCCTCCGCCCAGGCCTGGCACTCCTCGTGGCGCTTGCGGCACCACTCGGTCACCTCCTTGAGCTGGGATTCGCTGAAGGCCTCCGGCGCGTGCTCGGCGAACACCTCGTAGAGGAAGGTCGCGTTGGTCAGCAGGCTGACCCAATCGTCCATCACCAGCGCCGAAGAACCCTTGCCCGGCGCCTGGGCCACCCGGCGCTCGAGCGCGCGCAGCAGCGCCGGATGCAGCTTCAGCCGCTGCACGAGGGCCGGTGTGTCGTCGCGGTGACGGTCCGGCAGCTCCGGGAAGAGCCGCCGCCGGTGCTCGGCTGCCCACTCCAGATACGTGCAGACCTTGACCCGGCTGACTCCGAGTGCCGGCAGCACGTGGCTCACGTAGTCGCGCAGACCGCTCGAGAAGACCACGAAGAGGGTCGAGGGCGAATCGATGATCGGATCGTCGTAGGCGAGGTAGGCGATGCGATGCAACGCGACGGTGGTCTTGCCCGAGCCCGCGGCGCCCCGGATCACCACCGGTCCCGACGAGGGGCGGGCGATCAGGGCGAACTGCTCCGGGTCGATCAGCGCGGCGATGTCCGGGAGATGCTTGTCGGCGCGGCGCGTGGCGCCGTCGGGGCCGGTGCCGAGCCGACGGGTCTCGCCGCGTCCCTCCTCGTGGACGCGGAGCGCAGCCCCTTCGCCGCCGTGCAGCCTGGGCGGTTCCTTCGCAGCCAGGCGCCAGCCGTCGGGGCACGCTGCGTCGGCCTGGAACACCCCCTCCGGCGAGTCCACCCGCTCGAGGCGGGAGTCGCGGATGGTCACGGTCCGTCGCGCTTCGATGGTCCCCTCGTGGACCCGGCCCGACAGTTCCTCCTCGAACTCGTCGCCTTGCTGGTAGCGATAGAAGAGCTGCGCGATCGGCGCGTGTCGCCAGTCGACGATGCGCAGGCCGTTGTCGAGCCGGGTCGCGCGACCCAGGCAGAGATCGCGGACCCGATCCGCCTCGCGGATCCGCAGGTGGGCGAAGTAGGGCGAGGCGGGATCGACGCGCGGCGCGCTGCGTGACTTGCGCAGCTGCTCGAGCAGCGCGCTCTGGTTGTTCCACCGCGTGTTGAGGGAGGAGCGCTCGAAGAAGTCCATCTCGCCGCGCACGAGCTGCTCGCGGATGTGCTCGAGATCGTCGACGAGGCTCGCCTCCGAGGGCGCCTTCGGCGCCGGAGCGCTGGCCAGCGCGCCGTTGACGCGCTCGAGCAAGGTCAGCTCGTCGTGAACGATGCGATCGGGCAACCGCTTCTTTCCCGCCTCCCGAAGAGAAACGGGTGTAGTGCAGATGCACGGGGCCGTGCAAACCTTGACAACCGGGTGCGCCTCGGGAAGCCGCCCCAGCGGCGGGCGGGATTCAACTGCCGTTTGCTTCGGCAGTTTCCTCGGGGGGAACCACGTCGAGCATCCAGCCCAGCTGGGCGAGCCTGGCCAGGGCCTCGTTCTGCTCCGGGGTGTGGAGGAGCGCCTCCGCGCGGGCCCCTACCACGGGTTCCCAGCGCTCGTACATCAGCTGGCGCTTGCCCTCGTGCTCGACGGTGAGGATCAGATACGGGTCGAGCTCGCGGCCCGGCGGGGTGGTCTCCTCCACCGTCTCCTCGACCTCCCCCGAATGGAGTAGGGCGACGGCCACCGTGTTGCCGTGCCGGAGGCGCACGTTCCAGCGCTCGACGTCCTTCGGGCCATCGAACAGCACGCGTCCGTGGTGCTTGTGCACGATGCGGGTCGAGGCCTCGCGGGCCGTGTGGCCGATCGCCGCGTAGGCCAGCTCCACCCCGTACTCGTCGCGCGCCTCACCCGCGAAGTGATGGTTCACCTCGTTGTTCGACGTGAGCCCGATGACCGCCCGCGCGCGCTCCAGGCGAAGCCGCGCGAGGGTCCGCTCCTCGAGCGCATTGCCCCACACGACGCGGAAGCCCCGGGTTTCCGCTTCGCGGCAATGGTTCGGGTTGATGTCGCAGAAGAGGATCTGCTCCTTCGGCACCCCCAACGTCTCGGCCAGCGTGAAGCCCAGCTCTTCCGCACCGACGATCACGGTGTTCTCGCGACCGGGCGCCCGGACCTTGAGCAGCCGTGCGATCAGGGGCGCGGTGCCGCCCTGCAGCACGACCGTGGCGGCGATGGTCAGGAAGACCAGGGCCCGGATCTCCTCGGCGCCCGGGATCTGCTCTTCCTTCAGGAAGGCGGCGGCCAGGGAGGCGATGGCGGCGGCGACCACACCCCGCGGAGCCACCCAGGCCAGGAAGGCGCGCTCGCGCAGGTTCAGATCCGAGCCCGCCGTGCAGACGGCGACACTGATCGGTCGAACCACGAAGGCCAACGCGGCGACGGTGAGCACACCGGGCAGGCCGAGGCCGAGGACGTCGGCGAGGCGCACGTCCGCCGCGAGCAGGACGAAGAGCAGGCCGATCAGGCCGACGGTGAGGTGCTCCTGGAACTCGCCCAGCTCGCGGGCCAGACGCCGCTCCATGTTGCCGACGACCACGCCGGCCACTGGAACGGCGAGGATCCCGCTCTCCGTGAGCTGGCTCTCGCAGAGCTCGAACACGACGAGGGCACCGCCGAGAACGACCAGGTTCTCGAGACCCTCGGGCACGATGCGCCGGAAGCGGAGCAGCCCGACCAACGCGAAGCCGGAGACCAGACCGGCCGCAGCGCCGAATCCGCTGCGCAGGATCAGGCTCTCGGCGCCCGAAGCGAGCGAGTCGAGACCTGGCGCCAGCACCACCAGCTGCAGGGTGACCGCGGCCAGGATCGCGCCGACCGGGTCGATCAGCAGCCCCTCGGCTTCGAGCACCGTCGCCACCTTCGGACGGAGCGGGACGTTGCGAAGCAGGGGCCGGATCACGGTCGGGCCGGTCACGATCACGAGCGTGCCGAACAGCAGAGCGAGACGGACGTCGCCCCAGCCCATCAAGGCGTGGGCCGCCAGCCCGCCGCCCAAGGCCGTGATGACCGCGCCGATCGTCACCAGTCTGCGGATCGGCGTCGCGGCGCGGCGCAGCGCCGAGAGGTCGAGGTTGAGACCGCCCTCGAAGAGGATGATCGCCACCGCCAGCGAGACCAGGCCGAACAGACCCTCCTCGCCGAGGGCGCGCGGCTCGATCCAGCCCAACCCGTCCGGGCCGCAGAGCACGCCGGCCGCGAGCAGCAGCACGATGCTCGGCATCCGGACATGCCGTGCGACGAGCTGGCACGCCACCCCGATGCCCAGCGCAAGGGCGAAGGTGAAGCTCGGAGAAGCGTGCATCAGTCGCGGTCGGTGCCCGACCTCCTAGATCTGCCGCTCCCGGACCGGGGCCGGCTTGCCACCCGGGACGGAAGACGCATCGTCGTCGCCGGGCTCGAGGGTCGAAGCGGCGGGCTCGTCGAAGGGCTCGATGGTGGGCTGGGCCTTGGGCGCAGGCTTCGCCGGCGCCGGGGTCTTCTTCTTGGCGGGTGCCGGTGCGTTCGGCTGCTTGTTCGCCGATTCGAGCACGACCTGGCTGGTCACCCGCACGACCCCGGGGATTCCGTCGGCCAGGGTCTTCGCGGTCTCGACATCGTCCTGGGAGTGGGCCTCGCCGGTCAGCGTCACCACCCGTCGGTCCACCCGGGCCGTGATCGTCGCATCCTGGAGTTCGGCCGAGTCGAGCAGCGCGCGGTTCACCTGCTGATGCAGGACCTCGTCGGTCGCGAACTCGCCGACGGCATCCTTGGCCTCGCGCCAGCGGTCCACCGCGGCCTCGTGGGCCTCCGCGGCCTTGTCACGGGCGGCCTTGGCATCGGCCAGGCGCTGGTCGAGCTGGTCGAGGGCCGTCTTCGCCCCCTCCTTGGCCTGGGTCGCGGCCGCGAGCTCCTGGGTTGCCTCCGCCAGCCGCTCTTCCGGGCTCGGGTCGCCGCAGCCGAGCGCGCTGAACGCCAGGCCGAGGATCCCGAGGAGGGCGACGATTCGAATCGAACGGGGTGCAGCGGTCGGGTGCATGGCTCGCTCCTACGTTGAGGCCGGCCCTAGGGCTCCATAGGCCCTTGGAAGGGACCCCGGGGGAACCGCGGGCGGGGCCGGTGGGTACCACGAATCGCGTCGCCGGGCCAATCGAACCCCGCGACGAGAGGGGCCGGGAGTCCCCGAATGCACGGTGCACCGCGGGCGAGGATGCGAGTCCAGCGACGTTGCCGTGCCCCCCGGGTCGTTGTAACACGGTGCCGTGTCGAAGCAATCCACGCGTGTTCCCGATGCCGCCCGCTACGAGAAGCTGGGGTCGTTCTTCCTGGGCTCCTCCGTCGGGGACGACGGCGAGCGAACCGGTGAAGCCCTGCTCTATGACGCCAAGGACCTGACCACCCACGCGGTGTGCGTCGGCATGACCGGCAGTGGCAAGACCGGCCTCTGCGTGACCCTGCTCGAGGAGGCGGCGATCGACGGGATCCCCGCGATCGTGATCGACCCCAAGGGCGATCTCGGCAACCTGCTGCTGACCTTCCCGGAGCTTCGACCCGAGGACTTCCGGCCCTGGGTCGACCCCGGCGACGCGGCTCGAGCCGGGCGCACACCCGAGGACCATGCGAGCGCCGTCGCGAAGCAGTGGAAGGACGGCCTGGCCGAGTGGGGACAGGACGGGTCGCGCATCCGCCGCTTCCGCGATGCGGTCGACCTCTCGATCTACACGCCGGGCAGCAGCGCGGGCCGGCCGCTTCGGGTGTTCAAGAGCCTCGACGCTCCGCCGCCGCAGCTGCTCGAGGATCGCGACGCGCTCCGGGATCGCATCCAGGCCACCGTGTCCGGGCTGCTCGCACTGCTGGGGGTGGATCCGGACCCGATCAAGAGCCGCGAGCACATCCTGGTCTCGAACGTGCTCGACCGGGCCTGGTCGGCCGGC
>JAJDAR010000474.1 GCA_029261775.1 Deltaproteobacteria bacterium
GAGGACGTGGGTGACGCCCCTCCAGCTCTCTCTTCCTATCGGCGTGCGGGGGCGACCCTTGAGGGCTGACCCGTGAAAGCGAGGGGGTTTTGCCACTTCACGGAGACGCACCGTGGACCGCGGCCAGCGCTGGCGTGGGATCGGCCGAGGCGGGCTCTAGAGGCCCAGATGGCCCAGCAGGGCCTCGAGGCCGAGGCGGTAGCTGGCCGGGCCGAAGCCGGCGACCGTGCCGAGCGCCACTCCCGCGACGTAGGAGTGGTGCCGGAAGGCCTCTCGCGCCTGGACGTTGGAGAGGTGGACCTCGACGACGGGGAGATCGACTCCGGCCAGCGCGTCCCGCAAGGCGACGCTGGTGTGGGTCAGGCCGCCGGGGTTGATCAGGATGCCGCGGGCGCTGCCGCCCGCCTCCTGGATGCGGTCGATCAGCACGCCCTCGTGGTTCGACTGCAGGCTGTCGAGCGCCACGCCGTGCGCCTTCGCCACGTCGGCCAGCTCGGCGTCGATCTCGGCGAGCGTCGTCCGACCGTAGACCTCGGGCTCGCGGGTGCCGAGGAGGTTCAGGTTCGGCCCGTGGAGGACCAGGATGCGAGGCGTTCCGGCCATCGGCGCAGGGTAGCGAGCGGCTCGGGCCCGTGCGCGGCCGGCCGCGTGGATCGGGCTCGGCTAGAGCTGCTCGACCAGATCGAGGAGGTTTCGCCGCACGTCGAAGCGCGCACGGCCCGCGTTGGCGCCGGGCGGGAGCACGACCACGAGGTAGGTCTCCTCGTCTACCCGGCGGAGGATCGCGGTGGCGCGTTCCATCTGCACCGAGATCTCTTCGAGCAGGCCCAACGTGCAGGCATCGGCGGCCTTCTGGCACTCGGAGACGATGCGACCGAACTCGACGCTCAGCACCGACACCTCGTCGGCCTTGGGCTCGCCCAGGTCGGGCGCGATGACTTCGGCGATCGGAATGCCGTCGGAGCCCATCAAGGCGGCGCCGAGGGCGCCGCTCGGCACGACGATCTGCTTGAGGATGTCTTCGAAGCTCATTCGGTTCGTCTCCGGAGGTTGGAGAGCCAGCCCTCCAAGGTGCTCAAGATTCGGCGATCCTCGGGATCGCCGGGCGTCGTCGTCGGGTCATCGGGGCTCGCCTCGGGCTCCGGCGGAGCCGCGCGCGTCGCCAGCGAATCGCGCAGACCGGCCGCGGCCTCGCGGTGGCCCTGCTCGTCGAGCAGATGCGCCATCGTGGCCGTGGCGTAGGGCGAGTCGGGCCCCGCGGCGAGGCCCGGCTCGTCGGGCTCGGCCTCGATCACCAGCTCGCCCACCGGTCCCCCGTCGGAGGGATCCCAGCTGGGCTCGGGTCCACCGTCGGACGGGTCCCACTCGAGCTCCGGGTCGGGGTCGCTGCGATCCCACTCGAGCTCGGGCTCGTCGTCGGTGGATGAAACCTCCACAGCCGGCAGCACCGGTTCGGGCCCGTCATCGGCGCCCGCCCACGCGGTCCCGCGCTCCTCGGCGGCTGCGGCCCAGGCGGAGCCGGCGGCGTCGTTCGCGGCCTCCCACGGGCTCTCCGGCTCGTCGTCGATGGCGTGGATGGCCGCCTCGGCAAAGTCGTTCGCCGACACCATCTGATCGGTCTCGGGCTCGGCTGCGACGAAGGCCCGGTCGAGCTCGTTCTCGTCGAAGTCGCCGAAGCTCTCGCGCTCGGCCGCCGCCCCGGTCGGGCTCTCGACCAGGGCCCGCGCGACGGGGTGATCCGCAACGATGCGCAGCACGGCCTCGAGGTCGCGGCGCGCGTCCTCGGCACGCCCGAGGTCGAGCAGCGCGAGCGCACGCGCCACCCGGGCGGCCACCAGGTCGGGCTGGGCGGCCAGCCCCTCGTCGGCCAGGCGCAGGGCCTTGTCGGGATCTCCAGCGCGGCGATGGGCCTCGGCAAAGGCCGCGATCGTGGGGCCCGCCGGATCGTGGGCACCCAGACCCTGCAGCCGGCCGATCTCCCCCGACTCTTCCATGCCTTCGTGGCCCTCCACCTTCACCTCCGACCGGCCGATCGCCGCCCTGCCCCGCCGCCGAGCCCGCCCGCCCCCGCGGGCAGGATCTGGGCCAGGGTGAGGGGCCGCGTCTCGGCCTTCCCGATCCCGCGCAGCACCACGAAATGCACGTGGGCATCGCGCTTCTTCTTATCGACCGACAGCGCCTCGAGATAAGCGCTTCGGGGATAGGCCGGGAGCTCGGTCGGGAGCCCGATCCGCTCGAGCAGCCCCACCAGCCGCTCCGCCGTCCCGGCAGGCGCCAGGCCCAGCTGCTCGGAGCGCCGGGCCGCGAAGCTCATCCCCATGGCCACGCCCTCACCATGCAGGACGCCGCGGTAGCGGCGCAATGCCTCGACCGCATGGCCGAGGGTATGCCCGAAGTTGAGGAGCATCCGCAGGCCCCCCTCGCGCTCGTCGCGGGCCACCACGTCGGCCTTGATCGCACAGTTGCGCTGCAGGATCGGCACCATCACGGCGGGATCGAGGGCCTGGATCGCGTCGAGCTGGCGCTCCAGGCGTGCAAAGAGGCGGGCATCGCGAATCGCGGCGTGCTTGACGACCTCGGCCAGCCCGGCGGCGAGCTGGCGGGGAGGCAGCGTCTCGAGGGTGGCCGCGTCGATCCAGACCAGCCGCGGTTGGTGGAAGGCGCCGACCAGGTTCTTGCCCTGCGCGACGTTGACGCCCGTCTTGCCCCCGACGCTCGAGTCCACCATCGCCAGCAGCGAGGTGGGCACCTGGACGATCGGCAGGCCGCGCAGGAGCGTCGCCGCGACGAAGCCCGCCAGATCGCCGACCACGCCCCCACCGAGAGCCACGACGGCGCTCGAGCGGTCGGCGCCGGCCTCGAGCATGGCGTCGTACAGCTTGCCGGCCTGGGCCAGGCTCTTGGTGCGCTCTCCGTCGGGCACGACGAAGCGCCGCGACTTCAGGCCGGCGGCCTTCAGGCTGCGCTCCACGCGGGCGGCATAGCGGCGGGCCACCGGGGGAACGGTGACGAGCATCACCCGCTTCGCGCCGGTCGCAGCGGCTACGGCGGGCCCCACGGCATCGAGGCTGCCGTGGCCGATTTCGATCGGGTAGCTGCGCTCGCCGAGCGCGACCCGCACCCGGCGGCTCGGCGCTCCCGATCCGACCCGCCCTCCGGCGCGGGCCCTCACGAGCCCTTCTCCAGCGCGGCGACGGTGGCGTCGACGACCTCGGCCAGGCTCCGCCCGTCCGTGTCGATGATCAGGTCGGCACGCTCGTAGGCCTCGCTCCGGACCTCCAGCAGATCGTGCAGGCGCGCCTGGCGGCCGGCCGGGTCCAGGCCGTGCAGGAGCGGTCGATCGCCCTGGCCGTCCACACCGTCCACACGCGCGGCCAGCGTCTCGGGGCGCGCCCGCAGGTACAGGAGCGTGCCCCCGGCCACCGCAGCAGCCACGGCGGGCTGGGTCAGGGCACCCCCGCCGAGGGCCACCACGCCCCCCTCCCCGGCCAGGCCCAGCACCACCTCGCGCTCGCGCTTGCGGAAGCCGGGCTCGCCCTCGCGCTCGAAGATCTCGGCCACGGAGAGGCCCGCCTCGGCCTCGATGCGTGCGTCCGCATCGGCGAAGGCGAGGCCCAGACGCTCCGCCAGCCGCGCGCCGACTGCGCTCTTGCCGGCGCCCATCATCCCGACGAGCCAGAGGGGTTCGCGCCTGTCGGAGCGTGCCGACGGCCGGAGGGGTTCACGCATGTCCGGGCGAACATAGAAAAGGAAACGGCGGGGAGCCCAGAGGCTCCCCGCCGTCCTGTTCGGACCGTTTCGCGGTGTCTAGGAGCCGAGCTCCGGGTTCACCACGATCCGGGGCGTCACGAAGACCAGGAGCTCCTTGCGGATGTCCCGGACCTCGTTGTTCTTGAACGCGTTGCCGAGCAACGGGATCTTGTGGAAGTAGGGCACGCGGCTCTCGCCCTCGCTCTGGTCGACGATGTAGATCCCGCCGATCACGAGCGTCTGCCCGTCCTTCACCAGGGTCTCGGTCTCGGCCTCGTTCTTGGCGATGGCCGGTGAACCGGTCGGCGTCTGGACACTGTCGTCCGGCGCATTCCGCTGGATCTCGAGCTTCATGATGATGCTCTTGTCCGCGGTGATGTGCGGGGTGACGTCCAGCCGCAGCACGGCGTCGATGAACTCCAGCTTGGCATCGCCGTTCTCGAAGGTCTGGAAGGGGATCGAGACACCCTGCTCGATCGAAGCCTTCCGGTTGTCGAGGGTGACGATGCGCGGGCTCGAGATGACCTTGCCCTCGCCGTAGCTCTCCGCCGCCTCGATCCGGGCCTCGACGTTCAGCCTCTCGTCGAGGATGAACGCGCCCAGGTCGAGGAGACCCGTCGGCACCGAGGAGATCGGGTTCGAGACCTGCACGTGATTGAAGGTCTCGGTGATCCCGTTCAGCAGCAGCGGGTTGTCGTGGAAGACCACGTCGTTGCCCAGACCGAGCCGCTCGGTGGTCCGATCGCCACTGGCGTCGTCGAACCCGTTGTTGAGCGGCTGGACCCCGAAGGCCCAGGTGGCACCGAGCTCCTTGCCGAAGTCGAGGTTGGCCTCGACGATCTTCGCCTCGATCATCACCTGCGGCGTCTGCGTGTCGATCGCCTTGATGAGGGCCGTGGCCTCGTCGATCACCGACGCGATGTCCTTGAGGATGACCGTGTTGGTCCTCTCGTCCACGTCCACGCTGCCGCGCGGAGTGAGGAGCCGCTTGATCATCTTCTCGATCTCTTCGACGTCTGCGTAGTTGACCGGCTGGAGCTTGACCACGAGGTCCTCGAGCTTCTCCTTGGCGCGGCGCTCCTGCAGGCGAGCCTCCTCCTCGGCCTTGAGCAGCTCCGAGGGGGCGATGCGCAGCACGCTGCCCACCCGGACGAAGCCGAGACCGCGGGTCAGGAGGATCACGTCGAGAGCCTGATCCCAGGGCACGTCCACTAGCCGGATCGTCACCTTCCCGTTGACTTCGTCACCGGCGATGATGTTGAGGTCGGAGACCTCGGCGATCAGCCGGAGCACGTCGTCGATCTCGACGTCCTTGAAGTCGAGCGAGATGCGGCGTCCACTGTAGGCCTTGCCGTCGACCAGGCCGCCCTCGGTGAGGATCTCGACCGAATCCGAGTTCGGGTCGAGCGCCGCCGGGTGCGCACCCATGCCACCGTCGCCTTCGAGCACCGGCAGCGAGGCCACGGCCTGACCGGCCTTCTGCGGGAAGTCCAGGTAGAGCAGTGCCCCCTCCTGGCTGACCGTGGGCTTGAGACCGTCCTGACCCCGGACCACCACGCGAACCTCAGGCTCGTTGGCCTCGGGCTGCTGGAAGGCGGTGATCAGCGAGACCGCACCGGGCCGCTCCGGAGCGACCCGGACGTTGGCGTCCGGATCGATCGTGGCACCCTTGATGCGGACGACCGTCGTGTCCTTGGCCGGGTTCGAGGTGACGTACTCGGCGGGACCCTCGGTGACGATGACCACGCGGTCCACCGTACCCTGGGTCTCGAGCTGTACGCCGTAGACCGACATGGTCTCCTGGCCGGCCTCTTCGGCCTCGGCCGTCTCGGCCTCGTCGGTCCAGGCTTCGGCGGTCTCGGTGGCTGCCGGGGCGGTGTCCGCCACCTCGGTCGCCATCTCCTCGCCAGCCGTCGCCGTCGATGCGGTCGCTTCGGCCTCGTCGATCCAGGCCTCGGCGGCCTCGGTCTCGTCGGAGGCCATCTCCTCGCCGGCGGCCTCGTCGACCTCCTGCGAGGAAGCGGCGACGTCGGTCACCGGAGCGCTGGCCGCGCCGAGACCGATCCACAGACCGGTCGGGATCGCGACGAGCTGTACGCCGGAGAAGTCCGCGTCACCGGTGCCGTCGAGCACCACGCGCACCTTGTCGTCGTGCGCGCCGATGCGGAGCTTCTCGACCCAGGCGTTGCCGACCTCGACGTTCGACTCGGTGACCTGACTGCCGATGCCGGGCAGGTCCACCACGAGGCGGGCCGGATCCTCGAGGGTGAACCAGGTGGCCCCCTCGATGGTGCCGTCGGCCTCGAGCGTCGCCGCGAGGGCGCCGACCTGGCTCTCCGTCTTCACGCCGTAGAGCACCGTGGCGGGCACGACCGGCTCGGTCGCGACCTCCGCGGAGGGCGTCTCGGTCGCCACCCAGCTCCCCGTGTCATCGGCGGGCTCGGCGTCGGCCGCGGGCTCGGCCGCAGCGACCGTCTCCCACGCGTCTTCAGCGGGCTCGTCCGTGGCGGCGAGGCTGTCCTCGGGACCCATCGTATCCAGGCCGTCCTGCGCCAGGATGCGGATCTCGAGTCGATCCTCGACGGCGGAGACCTCGTAGGAGGCTACCGTCGCCAGCGAGAGCTCGATCCGGGTCGAACTGGCTCCCTGGTTGTCGAACCCTGCGACTGTCACCTCGTCGATCGTGCCGTCGTACACGGCGATCGCCCGGGCGACCTCGCCGGGCGTGACGCCCGCCAGGTCGATCACGACACGTGCCGGATCTTCCTGCTGGAACGAGTTGTAGACAGGCTCCGTGAGACCCACCAGGCTCACGACCGTTGCGTCACCGTCCGTCTCCACGACGACATCCGACAACGCACCCGGCCCCTGGGCCGAAGGCGGTGCAGGAGTCGTTGCGCAGGCCAGGCCGGCGGCGATCCAGACCACGAGGAGGGCACTCCGATGGAGGCCCTTTCCGCGATTCCCTTGATTGGTCCTAGCGAACATCGAGCTCACCCTCCCTGACTCTGCCGAATGCGCATGTCGATCTCTTTCGTCGTCCGATCCCCATGGAAGTCGACGTAGGATTCCTTGACCGTCATGCGGTTGTCCCCGATCGTAATGATGTGACCCTCGTTCTTTCCGATGCGGTCACCCTCCGCGACGATGTAGGCCTGGCCGGACGGGTCGATGATCAGGGCGCGTTTGTTCTGCCCCTCCCAGACCACGCCGGTCACCGAGAGCTGGCTCAGATCGAACTGCTCCAGCGGTCCCTTGGCGCTGACATCGCGCTCCTTGAGCTTGTCGAGCACGAAGGAGCGGAAGGGGTCTCGCTTGCCCACGGGGTCGTAGACGTAGGTTCGCGCGTCAGCGACGGCGACCTCTGCTTCCGCCCCGGCCAGGGCGTCGTCGGCAGCGTCTGCCGCCGCGGCCTTGGCCTGTTTGGCGGCCGCAGGCGTCGCAGGCGCCCCGGTCTCCTGACAAGCCGTCAGCAGGAGCAGCAGGCTCCCGAGCACGGCCATTCCGAGCGTTCGTTCGCTCATGCCTTCCCCCCGCGCTTGCCCTTGGCGCCCTTTCGGCCCTTCTTGCCCTGGCCTTCCTCTTCCTCGACCGCCTCGGGCGGTGTATCGACGAAGCGGAAGGTCGTGGCCTCTCCCTTGACGGTCAGCATCGTGCCGAAGCTGTCCTCGTCCTGGATGTTGATCGCGAGCTCGCCGACGTTGACGATCCGCGGCAGCCGCGAGACCTCGTCGAAGAAGGTCGCCACGTCGTGGAAGCGACCTGTGAACTCGATGTCGATCGGAACCTCGGCATAGAAGCCCTTGTTCACCTCGCTCTTGGGCCGGAAGCCCTTGAAGTCGAGGCCGGCCGTCTTGCCCAGGCTCGTGATGTCCGTGAGCAGGACCGGAAGCTCTTTGCTGTCAGGCAGCTGTCGCAGCGCGTCCCGGAGCTTGCGCTCGAGCGCGGCGATCTCGGCCTTCACGGCATCCTCGTTGCTCGCCACCGCCCGCACCTCGGCCAGCTTGCGCTGCATCTGCAGGTGCTGGTCGCTCGCGGACGTGAGCTCCTGCTTGGTCGGCAGGTAGAGGAAGTAGACGTAGGCAGCGACGACGATCACGACGATCGCGGGCATCATCGCGAGCCGGTAGGCCCGAGGCAGCTTGTTCAGCTTGTCGAGCTGGCCCTGGATGTTCTCGAGAGCGTCCATGGCGAACCCCTATTGCCGGGCCGTGACGGCGGCGGTCTTCAGCGCCGTGCGTCGCGACTTGGGCGTGGTGGCCTTCGCACTGATCTCGAAGGCGTTCAGCTTGAGGCCGTCCTTCTCCCGAGCCTCGGTGCTGACCAGCTCCACCTTCGTCAGGTAGGGCGAGGCATTCAGCACCGTCAGGAACTGGGCCACGAGCTCGTTGTCGAGGCTCATGCCCTTGATCAGGACCTCTTTCTTGTTGCTCTCGACGCGGGTCAGCCACAGCCGGTCGGGCGCGTGGGTGGCCAGCTCGTCGAGCAGGTGGACCGGTCCCGCACGCGAGTCGAAGAGCCGCTCGATGACCTCGAGCTTCGCCTCGATCTCGGCCTTGGTCTTGCGGTACTCCTCGACCTGCTTGAGCTGCGGGCCGAACTGATCGATCTGGCGCTTGGTCTCGGCGGCAGCCACCTGCACCTCGGCCAGATCGTTCGTGAGATTCCAGTGGAAGAAGCCCGTCACGGCGAGGATCCCGACGAGGGTCCCGACCAGGGTCAGGGCGAGCTGTCGCGCCCCGGCCTTGCGGCGCTCTTCGCGAACCGGAAGCAGATTGATCTTGATCATCAGTCGTCCATCCTTCGCATGGCCAGGCCGACACTCACACCCAGCGAGGGAGCCACGTCATCCAGGTAGGCCTGGTCGCAGGACGACGAGGGCACCACCCGGGCGATGGGGTTGAACATCTCGACCGGAAGGTTGGTCTTGCCCTGGAAGGCGGCGTCGAGGCCGGAGACCCGGGCTCCGCCGCCGGAGAGCAGGATCTTTCCGATGCGAGCCTCGGCCGCCGTGGCCGCGAAGAAGTCGAGGGAGCGGTTGATCTCCCCGAGCACGGTCTCGCTGACCGAGCGCATCGCCTTCTCGACCTCCTGGGGAACCACTTCCTGGCTCTCCTCTCCGGGTCCGCCGCCGATCTTGAGGCGCTCGGCCTCTTCCCAGCTGACCGAGAGGGCCTTCTGGATCTCCTCGGTGTAGACGTTGCCGCCGGTGCTGACGTCGCGGGTGAAGGCCGGGATGCCCTGGGTGAGGATGTTGATGTTCACCACCTGGGCGCCGATGTTGACGAGTGCCACGACCTCGTCGGGGTTCACGTCGTAGTTCGCCTCGTAGGCGTTCTCGACCGCGAAGGCCGCGACGTCGATCACCGAAGGGGTGAGACCTGCCTCACTGATCACCTGGACGTAGTCGTCGATCAGGTCCTTCTTGGCAGCCACCAGCAACACGTCCATCTGGCCCTCGACCTCGCCGGTCTCCAGGATCTGGAAGTCGAGGTTGACCTCGTTGATGTCGAAGGGGATGTACTGCTCCGCCTCCCAGCGGATGGACTCTTCGAGCTCGTCGCGGGTCATCGCAGGAAGGCTGATCTTCTTGACGATCACCGAGTGCCCGGACACCGCGGTGGCCACACTCTTGTTCTTGATGCCCGAGGTGTCCATCGCCTGCTGGATCGCATCGACGATGGCCCCGGAGTTCAAGAAGGCGCCCTGGACGATGGCCTCGGGCGGCAACGGGGCGATCCCCACGTGCTGCAGCTCGTAACCCTTGTTGCGGCCGACGAGCTCGACGACCTTGACGGACGAAGAGCCGATGTCGAGACCGACGATCGACTTGGACTTACCGAACGAGAAAGCCAACGTGTCTCCTCCTTCCCGCTATCGCTGCGTCGCCGAAGCGCCGGCGAGGTAGCGAGGTGCGGGGCCGAAGACCTTGTCCTTGTCCGAGACCTTGAGTCCAAGAGCGAGGAGGATCTTCCGCTTGGTGTCCAGCCGACAGGGCCGTCCCGCCTCGATGCGGTCGATGGTGAGCGTGGAGAGTCCGGCCTTCCGGGCAAGCTCTGCCTTGCTCATCATCTGCGCCTCGCGAAAACGCTGAACGTTGTTGCTCGGCACTGGTATCCCCCCGAGGTCCACATGGGCGCCCCCGCCCGAACGTCGGGAGTATCGGCCCGTGGTTTCGGGGACTTGAGGCGCAAGGGACGAGCTCGTGGTGCGGAAGATCACGTTCCCGATCGGGGGACTCCCCGGGGCGCGCAGCGGATCGTCTCCCTGATGCCCTGGGATGCCTCCGGAGCCCCTGCCGGCCCGTTTCCGGTCGCTGAAGCCGGTTCGCGAGCGGCCCCGGGGCCTGCCTCGGGCGCCGCCGGTTCCGGCTCACGCCCGGCGCGCGGTCACCCGATAGTCCCTTCGCACCCGGGCGCGAATCCACCCGGATCGGACCCGCGGGGCCAGGGCCTGCCGGGACGATCCGTGGCCTGGCCGCCGGGCGGGGGAACCTTGGCCGAGCGAATCCTCATCGTGGACGACGACGAGGCCCTGCGGGAGAGCCTGGGCATGCTCCTGGCCGCCGAGGGCTACGACGTCGCGCTCGCCGACTGCGCCGACAGTGCGCTCGCCGAGCTCGACCGGGAGTCCGTCGATCTGGTGCTCTGCGATCTGCGCATGCCCGGGATGGACGGCCTCGAGCTGCTGCCCCAGCTGGTGAAGAAGGTGCCCGGCGCGACGGTGCTGATGATGTCGGCGTTCGGGTCGGCCGACCTCGCGATCGAGGCGATGAGCCGCGGCGCCTACGACTACCTGGCAAAGCCCTTCCAGCCCTCTGAGGTGCTGCTGGCGATCCGCAAGGCACGCGAGCGCGAGCGCCTGCGCAGAGCCAACGCACTGCTGCAGCGCGACGTCGAGCGCGTGGTCGGGGATCGCCCGATCGTCGCCGCGTCGAGTGCGATGATCGAGGTGCTGGAGCTGATCGAGCGCGCCGCCGAGTTCAAGGCGACGGTGCTGTTGACCGGCGAGAGCGGCACCGGCAAGGAGGTGCTCGCCCGCGCCATCCACTCCCAGTCGGGCCGACGCGAAGAGGCCTTCGTGGCCGTGAACTGCGGAGCCATCCCCGAGACGCTGCTCGAGAGCGAGCTGTTCGGCCACGCCAAGGGGGCTTTCACCGGTGCCGACAAGGCCCGTCGCGGGCTCTTCGTCGAGGCGAGCGAGGGCACCCTCTTCCTGGACGAGATCGGGGAGCTGCCGGTCGCGCTGCAGGTCAAGCTGCTGCGCGCGCTCCAGGAGGAGGAGATCCGCCCGGTCGGCGAGTCGAAGCCGCGGACGGTCGACGTCCGCGTGATCGCGGCCACCTCGCGCGACCTGGCCCACGAGATCAGCGAGGGGCGCTTTCGAGAGGACCTCTTCTACCGCCTCAACGTCGTACACGTGCATGTGCCGGCGCTGCGCGACCGGCGCGACGACATCCCGCTGCTCGTGGACCACTTCGTCTCGAGAGCCCGCGAGACCCTCGGCAAGGGTCTGCGCGGCGTCGCCGACGACGCCCTGACCCGGCTGACCGGCTACGCCTGGCCCGGCAACGTCCGCGAGCTCGAGAACGTGATCGAGCGCGCCGTCATCCTCGCCCAGGGCGATCGCCTCACCACCACGGATCTGCCCGACAACGTGGCCCTGCCCGGGCCGACCACCGGTGCAGCCGATCCAGGCGACCTGTCCCTCAAGCGCGCCCGCCGCCGCTTCGAGGCCGACCTCATCCTGAAGGCCCTCGAAGCCACGGGCGGGAACCGCACCCACGCCGCCAAGCTCCTCGAGATCAGCCACCGCGCGCTCCTCTACAAGATCAAGGAGTACGCCCTCCGCGAACAGGGCGCCTAGCCTCCCCCCCCCCGCGAGAAGCCGGAGAAGCCGGCGGAGAAGGAGAAGACGGGGACGTTCGTTTCATTGTTGCACTGCGTGCACTGCCCGGGACACCGCGATGCAACAATGAAACGAACGTCCCCGTTTCTTTTCCGTTTCTTTGGCTTTTCTTTGGGGTTTCTTGGGGGCGGGGTGGCTGGGGGGGGGCAAAGGTGTTGATCCAAGTCGCTGTCAGGGCGTAGTATTTTCGCCCTATCGGGCGAATCGATCGCCACCGGGCGAGGGACGCGCGGCGGGTGCCGGATCGGCCGGACCTCCTGAGGAGGGCTCCGTGCGCCGGACCCTCGGAACTCTGGCCCTGGTCTGCGCGATCGGTCTGCTCGCGCCTCGGATCCTGGCGATCGACTATGCCTACGACGAGGTCGGACGGCTCGTCCAGGTCGTGTACGACGACGGGACCTCGATCGACTACGCGTACGACGCCCGTGGGAACCGGCTGTCTCGCAGCGTGGCGGAAGACGGGGATGGCGACGGGATCGCGAGCTCCGGGGCAACGCCGACCTGCGCCGGCGGGGCGACCATCGGCTGCTCGGACAACTGCCCCACCCTCTCCAACCCGTCCCAGGCCGATCAGGATGGAGACGGCGTGGGCGACGTCTGCGACAGCTGCGTCGCCCAGGCGAACCCACGTGCCGCGCCCACCGCGGCCACGCCCACCCAGACCGGCAACCAGCCCGACACCGATGGGGATGGCCTGGGCAACGCCTGCGACTGCGACTTCGACGCGGATGGTTTCTGCTCGATCGCCGACTTCAACGTCTTCTTGCCCGACTTCCAGGCCTCGGTCGACGGGGGGACGGGAACGGACATGGACGGCGACGGCTTCGTCGCGATCTCGGACTTCAATCTCTTCCTGCCGGGGTTCATCTCGGGGGCCCCGGGGCCCCGGTGCAGCGCGTGCCCGTTGGGGAACCTGTGAGGGGCCTGACCGGCGTCCTGGCCCGTGGCGCGCTCGCCATGCTGGTCCTGCTGCTCCCGGCCAGTGGCCATGGAGCCACCGTCTGCCCGTCGGGCTGCAACTTCCTGACCATCTCCGACGCGCTCAGCGGAGCGCCCCAGGGAGAAACCGTCACGGTCTTCCCCGGCGTCTACTCCGAGCCTCGCCTGACGGTCACCGGCCGCATCCTCCGCTCCCTGCAGCCCACCAATCCGGACGCGACCACGATCCTGAACAACAGCGGGCAGTCGGTCATCCAGGCGTCCAATGCCACGATCGAAGGCTTCACGATCACGGGGGGCAGCGGCAGCCACGGAGGCGGCGTCAGCATCAACGGTGGGATCGTGACCCTCCGCCACCTGACGATCCGCGGCAACACGGCGGGCTTCGGGGGCGGGGTCGGGGGAATCACCGGAAGCACGACCGTGCTGATCGAGTCCTGCACCATCGAGAACAACTCCGCCACCCAGCACGGTGGCGGCGTCGAGGGACTCCCCGGGCAGACCACCATCCTCGACTCGACGATCACGATGAACACCGTGAATCAGACCGGTCCGGGCTCGGGGAGTGGCGGCGGTGTCTTTCTTCCCCCGGGCGCCAACAACGTCGCCGTCATCCGCAACACCCAGATCACGATGAACAGTGCCGATGGCACGGTGAACGGCCGGGGAGGCGGGCTCTTCTCTGGCGGGGCCGTGAACCTCTCGGCGGTGACCGTGGCGGGCAACATGGCCCTCTCTGGCAGCCAGGACTCACTGGGCGGGGGGATGTACGCCAGTGGCGCCACCTTCGTGTCCGGCGGCAGCTTCACCGGCAACACGGCGGGCCAGGGCGGCGGCATCTTCGCCTCCAGCGGCCAGAACGTGGACATCCGGACCTCGGTCACGTCGAACGTGGCGACCGGCCTTCCGCAGGCGACCGCAGGCGGCGGCATCTTCTGCAGCCTTCCCATCGACAACCTGGGCGGGACCATCGGCAGCAACTCGCTCGAAGAGGTCGTCGGCTGTGGTTCCCAGGCGGACCCCGCTGACGGCACCAAGCAAGCCACCGAGGACGCCCAGCAGAGCGGCAACACCGCGGACCCCGTCGACACGCGAACAGGCGCCCTCTACGACGCCTTCGAAGCCGACCTCGACCTGGGCGGTCCCATGCGGCTGGCCTTCGCCCGCTCCTACAACTCGGCCCACAAGCAGCTGGGTCTCCACGCCAATCTGGGCGACAACTGGCGACACGGCTTCGACTGGCGGCTCACGCGCATCGGCAGCAAGATCCACATCGTCGACGCACCCGGACGCACCATCCAGTTCGCCCAGAACGGGGCCGTCTGGGACCTGACCGGCAAGCTGGACATCCCCTACCAGCTCGACGAGAGCGGGGGCAGCTACACCCTCCTCGATCCTCGCGATCGGCGGGTCTACGCCTTCGATGCGGCTGGCCGCCTGACGAGCATCTCGGATGGCCGGGGCAACGTACACACCCTGTCCTATGCCAACGGCCCGCTGACCCAGGTCTCCGATGGCCTGGGCCGTAGCCTGTCCTTCTCCTACGACGCCAACGTTCGTCTCCTCGCGGTGGACGACGGCCTCGGCCGCAGCGTGGGCTTCGGCTACACCGGCAGCCTGCTGACCAGCATCACCGACGTGAACGGCGAGACGACGCTGATCACCTACTCGACGGCCCACCCCAATCTCACGCCCTGGGCCCTGATCACCACCCTCCAGCGCCCCGAGGGCAACATCCCCTTCGAGCACCGCTACTGGTTCGCCGATCGGCGCACCTCCCAGGAGCTGGACTCGAACGGCAACCAGACCGTCATCCGCTACGTCACCGCCACGGACACCACCATCACCGACCCGCTGGGCAGGCTCCGGACCCACACGCACAGCGCGACCGGCGAGCTGACCCGCAGCCAGGATGCGACGGGCCAGGACATCGTGATCGGGTCCGACGCCACGGGCAGGCGCTCCTCGATCACCGACCGTCTGGGCGACACGACGACGATGAGCTTCCACCCGCAGAGCGGCGAGCTGGGTTTGCAGACTCACGCCGACGGCACCGCGACGAGCTTCAGCTACTCCCCGCGAAACCTGGGCGCCCACACCGCATGGGACCTGACCGGCGTCACCCACGGCGACCTGAGCACCGAGAGCTTCGCCTACGACGCCTCCGGAAACCGCACCAGCCACACCGACCAGGCCGGCAACGTCAGCACCGCGACCCACGATGCCAACGGCCAGCCCCTGACGATCACCAACCGCCTGGGTGGCCTCCGCTCGTTCGCCTACGGGCCGGATGGGACGCTCGAGTCGGCGACCGACCCCGCCGGCAACACGACGACCTACGCGCACGACATCCATGGTCGCGTGGAACTGGTCACCTCGGAGGACACGTCGACGGTCGCGTTGTCGTATGACGCCGCCGATCGGCTGACGACCTTCACCGATGGCAACGGGAACACGACCACGCTCGGCTATGACCGGAACGGAAACCTGGTTTCGGTGACGGATCCGCTGCTCGCCAGCCTGAGCCTGGCCTACGACGGCAACGACCGGCTGCTGAGCCGCACGGAGCCGGGAGGCGGGGTCTCCAGCGTGACCTACGACGAGATCGGGCGGGTGGGCACCTTCACCGACGCGTCGGGCGCGGTCACGACCTACGGATACGACGCGCACAACCGGCTGAGCACGGCCGTGGACCCCCTCCTGCAGGTCTGGTCCCAGACCCGCGACGCCGAGGGCATCCTGACCTCGCACACCGATCCATTGATGAACACGACCACCTTCGGTTCGGACCGCCTGGGAAGAATCACCCAGATCGTGACACCGCTGGGCAACGTCCGTTCCACGGGCTACGACGCGATGGGCCGGGTCGTCACGACCACGGATCCGCTCGGCCGCACCACCTCGATCGGCCGAGATGCTCGCGGCCTGGTCTCGGCTGTGACGCTTCCCGGCGGCGTCATCGGGGCGACCTACGCCCGGAACGCCCTCGGCCAGCTCACGGACCTCACCGATGCAGACGGCCACCACTGGACGCGAAGCTACGACAGCAGTGGGCGCGTGACGGGATTCACCGATCCGCTCCTCCAGACGACCAGCGTCACGTACGACGATCGCAATCGACCGTCGGTCGTCACCCATCCGGGCGGATTGGGCGACCGCATGCACAGCTACGATCCGGTCGGTCGGCCCACCGGGATCGACGACTCCGACGGGACGATCCGTGGGTTCGGCTGGGACGCCAACGGTCGCCTGATCGCTGGCCACAGCGGAGGCCCGGACGACCTGACCCGCAGCTACGACGCCGACGGCCGCATGGCGAGTACCAACGGCATCGGTATCGGCCGCGACCCGAACGGTCGCATCACCTCGATGACGCTGGCGACGAACAAGACGGTCAGCTTCAGCTACGACGCCAATGGGCGACTGACGAGTGCGACGGACTGGGCAGCCGGAGTCACGACCTTCAGCTACGACGACTCCGGCAGGCGCACGGCCATCTTGCGGCCGAATGGCGTGCACACCACCGAGACCTGGGACGACGACGATCGCCTGACCGGGATCTCCGAGACCGGCGTCTCGAGCGTGGTCCTCGGCCGCGACGCAGCGGGGCAGATCACGTCGGCGGTCCGGAACGTCCCGCAGCCCGGGTCCGCGACCCTGCTCGGGAGCCGAACGGACACCTTCGACCCCGCAGCCCAGGTCCAGGCCCAGAGCCATGACCCCGCCGGGCGCGTCACGGCGAGCGGTGGAGACACCTTCACCTGGGACCTGGCGGGCCGCCTCACCGGATCCACGGTGGGCGGCGCTTCCGCGACCCACCTCTACGATGCCCTGGGCCGCCGAACCGCGCGCACGGAGAGCGGCGTCACGCGAGGCTACGTCTGGAACGACGCTTTGTCGCTCCCGTCGATCTCGGTCGAGATGCTGGCCGGTGCGGACCACCGCTACTACGTCCACACCCCGAGCGGCGAGCTCCTCTACAGCATGGACGCGATCAGCGACGCCCGCCGGTTCCACCACTACGACGAAATCGGAAACACGCTCTTCGTGACGGACGATGTCGGCGCCGTGATCGGCAGCTACGCCTACACCCCGTTCGGCGAGCTGACCGCCTCCGCCGGCTCACTCGACAATCCATTCACCTGGCGGGGTCGGGACGGCGTCGTCGACGAGGGCAACGGTCTCTACTACGTCCGCGCGCGCTGGTACGACGCCGGGAGGGGTCGCTTCCTCTCGCGCGACCCGGCCCGGCTCACGGATCCGCAGTCGGCCAATCCCTATTCGTACGCGCTCAACGACCCCTTGCGAATCACCGACGTGACGGGCTTCGCACCAAGGCGTGTCTCCTCCGGTTCCACGGCGGACCCTTTCCTCCTGCAGGAGGTACCCGGGAGGGGCCCCATCGAACGGGACCTGTCCGCGCAGGGCAGACCCCCCCGCCGGGTCCAAACCATCATCAACCCGATCTTCCTCGTGGATCGCACACGTCAGGGGACGGCCGACTTCAGGGACATCTTGCGCTCGGGCCTGAGCGAAGCGTTTCCCGGGCACGATGACCCCCGCCGTCTGATCTTCGGCTTCCCCGACATCGGAGAGGTAGCCCGTCGGGCGTACGGCCTCCCCGAGATCGAAGAGCCGCGCGACCCCGACGAGAAACAAGTCTACGAAGAGTTCACGGAGATCTTCGGGTTCATCACCCACCGAAACCGGCAGGCCATCGAGGGCCCGCTCTGCCCCGACCAGCCCGACGACCTCATGGAACCCACCGTGGAAGACTCCGCGATCGAGGACCTCGCAAGCATCGTGATCCTGCTCTAGCAAAGCGGGCACGGAAGCGGGGACGGTCGTTTCATTTTTGCACCCCACGAGATCCACGCGGGGACCGGGAGGCCAGAACTGCAACAATGAAACCAACGTCCCCGGGTCCTTGGTTCGGCTTGGGGTGGACGGGGCTGGGGGGCCCGCGGCCGGTCAGTTCAGCAGGAGCTGGTGGATCTTCACCTTCGTGGCGTGGATCGTGCTGCCCACCTTCGGGCCGTCCACACGGAGGACGACAAAGCCGGGGAAGATGGCGGGATCCGGGATGTCGGCGAACTGGATCTTCTCGTTCTCCTCGCCCCGAAGATCCGTGGAGGCCTGCACCTTCACGGTGATCCCGTCCTCCAGCTTCAGGGTGTTCGTACCCGAGATCTTGGTCACGAGGGCGTTCTGCACCGTCCCGGCGTGAGCCGAGGCGGCCAGAAACAGGGTCGCCAGCAGGGCGAACAGGATTCGTCGCGTCATGAGGGTCATGTCCTCTCCTCTCTCGCTCTAGAGCTCTCGCCAGTAGAGCTGGCCGTAGCCGGCACTGCCAGCGTTGAAGTCGCCCGGCGGCTGCCAGATGGCGCCGTCCTGCATGCGGACGATCACCGTCGTGTCGCCGGACTTGTTGTCCATGGTCACCTGGGGATTCGAGGGCATGCCGTCGCCCATGTCGGACTTGACGATCGTCGTCGAAACGCCGGTCACCGAGTTCTTCACCGTCAAGCCTTCGCCGCAGGCGATGGAGAAGGTGTAGAGGGTGGCATCTCCCGCCGCGCCGCAAGCCACGACCGGAGCCGGAGCGAACGAGGCCGCGATCACGAAGCCGGCGAACAGCACGGGCTGCGTCACGAACTTCTCGCCTGGCGCCTCACCGCGTACGTAGAAGCCTGGCCCCGAGGGCGGGTTGCAGGCGCCCAGCGTGGTGGTGTAGTCGGCCGCACCGGCGATGCCCCCATCGATGTCGAGCTCCGTCAGCGAGATCGGCTCCGGCACCAGGTTCATCTTGAGGTCGTAGTCCTTCATCACGTACAGCCGATCGTCGTCGGCGGTCGTGCCGGCGGAGTCCTTCCACTGCAGGTTCGCGCGCTGACCCGTACCGAAGGCGAGCCAGTAGGTACCGCTGATCCGGGTCAGGCCGGGTCGGAAGAAGATGCTCTTCCAGTAGCGGAGACCGGTGCCCACGTTCAGGTAGCTGGGCGCGGTGAAGAACCGACCGAAGGGCCAGTTCGGCTGATCGGTGCCGTAGGCCCCGTTCAGGATCGGGTCCTCGCCGGTATCGTCGATCGCCCACTTCCAGAGGTTGCCACCGAGGTCACCGATCATGACCACGTCGGCGTAACCGTCGAAGTTGACGTCGAACACGCCGGCCTGGGCCGCGAACGAGAAGAACATGCTCTGCTCGGGCTTGGTCGGATCGTAGGGGAAGGTGGCCGGGTCCGTGGTCGCCACGGCGACCGAGTCGTCGAACTTCTTCATCGCCAGGATCTCGCCGGTCGCGATGTCGATCATGAAGATCGCCCGACCCTCCTTCTCCTGGACGTCGTAGTTGAGGTGGGAGTTGGGGTCACTCTTCACCCCGTAGCCAGCGCCGACGATCGCGACGTAGCGGCCGTAGTCATTCGGGGCCGACCCGTCATTGACCTTGACCTTCGCAATGACGGGCTCCGACCAGGTCTCGCCCATGTAGGCGACGTGCGTGCCCGCGTCCATCTCGTTCGGGAACTCCCACATGTAGCAGGGGTAGTTCGGGGAGCCCGGCGCCGCGCAGGCACTGCCCCCGCTCGGGTCCGTCACGTCCAGGGCGTAGTAGTGCCGCCCGCCCTGTCGCAGACCGCCCACCACGACAGTCTTCCAGTCCGTCCAGTTGGCCGCGATCTGCACGTTGGCCGTGCGCGGATCCGTGGGCAGGAAGACGTCCGCTGCCACGGGGGGGCCATCCACGGTGTAGAAGTCGCGGGCCTTGTCGTCGCGCGGGAGCTCCTTGGCCACCTGGCGCGCGCCGTAGGGCATGAAGCCGGCCACTTCGTCGCCCGTGCCGGCGTCATAGGCGCCCTTGCCCGCCAACAGCGTGGGATCCCAGGTGCCGGCGTGGAAGATCTCCAGGAAGCCGGCGTTCGAGCCCGCCACGATCACCTTGTCACGAGTCGCCCAGTTGGAAACGAACGACTTGTAGGAGAGCGTGGTGTTGAAGTCGTCGGGCTTCTTGACCACCAACGGGTTGGAGTGGAAGATGTCGCCCAGGATGAAGGTCCTCTCGACGCAGCCGATCCCGGTCGTCCCCAGCTCGCAGCCACGGATCGCCTCGACGAGCGAATCGGCCAGGGCCTGCGAGGTCGCCGGCACGGGGTTCGCGCCGAAGTCGTAGGTGGGCACGTCAGCCATGGTCACGGCCAGGTTCAGGTCGGTCACGAAGCCCAGGTCGAACTGCGTCACCTCGGGTGCGGTCCCCGAACCGTCCGGTCGCGAGGCATAGAGCTTCCGGCCGTTCTCGCCGTTCGTGCTCATCCGGGTGGCCGCATCCCAGAAGGGAACCGCGGTGCTCAGGAAGTCGCCGGAGCGGCAGTCGGGATCGTCGATCGCGCAGACACCGTTCTTGTCCAGGATCTGTGCGGCCGAGTTGATCGCCCAGGCGCGCAGGTGACCCTGCCAGAAGCCGTCCTTGGCGCTCGGGATGAAGTCACTGGTGTAGAGCTTCTCGTCCGACGAGGCGCGACCGGCCGGCACCGTCGCCGACGTGAAGGCCTGCGACTTGAGCAGGATGTCGGTGATGGCCAGGACGATGTCGCGGGCCAGCGAGTTCGGGTCGTTGCTTCGGTAGAACTGGCCGCCGCCGGCGACCGCGGCCCGGTTCAGGATGTCGTCTGCGGCGGGCGACGTGGTGAAGCCCACGGTGTAGACGTCCATCGTCTGCTCCTGCCCCGAGTGGGGCGGCAGATCCGGTCGGAGGTCCGTGTCGTGCATGAACTTCGCGATGTCGTCGAGGTACAGGCTGCCGTTCGACGGCAAGCCGGTCTCCACCTCGTCCATCGGGATGTAGTCGCCGATCAGATTCATGAAGTTCGCGAACTGGATGTCGGTGCCGCCGCCCTGAGGCGTGAAGTCGTCCCGGGTGGGCTCACCATCCGTGATGACGACGACGAAGTTCTTCTGGCACTCGAACTGGACGGGGCTGTCGGGCACGGTCGGCGAACCCGCTCCGCTGAACCCGCCGTTGGCCGGGTGGCTGGGCAGGTACTCGTACTCGGGGAAGGTCCCGGAGACGGCGCCCGGGGGCCGGTCCGTTGCGGTCCGACTCATGAAGTAGGTGTAGACCTGGAACAGGGTCTCGGCGAGCGGCGTCCAGGCCTCACCGGTCAGGTCGTCGATCGCATCGTCCAGGTGGTCGCCATGGGGCTGGCTCACGCCATTCAGCGTGTAGGAGTTCGGGTTGCCCACCGTATCCAGGTAGTCCTCGGCCGGAACGACCACATAGCCGCCGTTCGGGTCCCCACCGCGCCGGAACTGGGCGATGCCGAAGCGCACCGAACCCGAGGCATTCACCTGACAGATGACCTCTCGCAGGATGTCCTGGGCCGCCGTGATCCGCGCGCGGCGGTAGAGGGAGTAGGTCCCGCCACCCACGCAGCTCGAGTAGGTGCCGTTGGCGTTGGCAGCGATCTCGGCAAGGTCGGTTCCGGAAGCTGCGCTGTAGATCCAGTTCAGGTAGTGGCCCGTGTAGCGCGTGTACTGGCCGGTCGCGTCGACTGCGGGTGCGTGCGCGATCTCACGAACGGCCCCGGTGCAGCCTGCGCTGGCGATCGCGTAGTTGCCGGACCGGAAGAAGTGGTCGCCTGCGCCGCCGTTCGGGAAGGTGTCACCGTCGAAGGTCGCCACGAAGTACTGGTCGCCGTCGATCCAGTAGTTGCAGGGCAGCGCGGCCGTCGGGTCGTAGCTCGGATGCCACACGATGTGGTGCATGGAGCCCGAGTTGTCCACGAGCAGCACCACGTTGGGCGGCACGGCGGTCGTGAAGAGGGCCTGATCATCCACCTGCGCCTGCGTGCCGGTCGCGACGAGGATCGCGAGGGCCGCAAGGGCGGGGACGATGCGGGGGAGGATGGTGGGAGCCTGCATTCGGTTCTCCTGACTGGCGGAGTCGGTCACGGAAGGGGAGAGAGCAAGTGCCGTGCCACCCGGGGCTATCTCGCAACTACCTGTCATGATTGAAGTTTTCGGATCCCTGGTGGAGCCGGTGCTCGGTGCTGCTGCGCACCCGGGTGCGGACCGCGCAAGCCTTTGCGACCCCTAGGGGGCCTGGGCGGCCGGCGGGCTCTCGCCGGCCGGCTGGGTCTCGTTGGCGACGTTCACGGCGAAGGAGAAGGTCGAGCCGTCGCCGTTCGAATCGCGGACCCCGACGACCACGTCGTGCCGACCGGCTGTCGCGCCTTCTGGCTTCCACGAGAGCATTCCGGTGATGGCGTCCATGGTCATTCCGGTCGGACCCTTCTCGAGGAAGAAGCGGAGATTCCGGTCGCCATCGATGTCGTCGCCCACGAACTGATGCCGGTAGAGCCCGGCGACCGGCTTCTCGCCGGCCGAGCGGATCGTCGGCGGGGTGTTGCCGAGCTTGACGGCCACCTCGTGGGGACTGCTGGTCGTCTCTCCGTCCAGCGCCTTCACACGGAGCAGCAGCTCGTCTCCACGCCGGAGACCGGTCGTGTCGAAGGAGCGCTCCGTGCCCTTCTCGACGCCGTTCACCCGCCAGCTGTACTCGAAGCTCAGCCGGTCGTTGTCGGGATCCTCGGCGTAGGGCGTGGCCGTCACCTTCATGCCCGCGCGCAGATCCGACGGGGGCTCGATCTCGAGCTTCGTCAGCGTGGGCTTGCGGTTGCCGACCCGGGCCCGCAGACGCACCGGAGAGCTCTGGTTCCGCCCGTCCGTCGCAATCGCCTCGAGTGCGACGGAATCGCTCTTCTCGAGCTCGTAGAAGGTCACCGCCGGTCGGCTCGAGCGCTGGACCTCCTCGCCGTTGCGGGTCCATACGAACTCGAAGCGGATGGGGCCGCCGTCCGGATCGCTCGCCTCGGCGATCACCCGGATCTCCCGACCCACGACGACCTCCTCCGGCGAGATCTCCAGCCGGTCGATCACGGGCGGCGAGCCCAGACTCAGGTCGCCGACCTCCGCCACCGGCTCGCTTGCGTTCATCGGCCGCGAGCCGACGCCGGTCGGCGTCTCCTCACTGCCGCAGGCGAGGGCCAGGCTCAGCAAGGCAGCCAGCCACGCTGCGTGGACCCGAATTCGCTCGTGCATGTTCCCCTCCCCTCGTGAGCCGGCGCGCCGACCCGTCACTTCATCATGGGTTTCACGGACACGAGTTCGATCCGTGCCGTGGAGCCACCGGCGCCGAAGCCGCCCCCGAGGTTCGTCGGGCTCTGGCCCACCACGTTGATCTGCCACAGGGTTCCGACCCGCTTCGGGCCGCCGACCTGGAAGTCGTCGCCGTCGAGGATCTGGCCGGGCCCGATGTAGTGGATGGGCTGCGGGTTGGCCGGATCCGGGGGGTTGGGATCGGCGTAGTAGCGCGGCAGCTCGTTGCCGGCGTTGCCGGCACTCTGCCACTGCGCGTAGGCCGCGACCGTGCTGATCCGCGTCGGCGCCGCCTGGGTCGGGAAGGCCGGAACCGTGCCGATGCCGGGCAGATCCGACGTGTCCGCGATCTCGTGCTCGACGATCGCCCGGGCGTAGGCCGTCCCGGCCTCGGCGGCGAAGAAAGCGTTCTGGTTGCGGTTCTGGAAGCCGGCGACCTGGTTGTCGCGCGTGACCGTGTTCATCGCGGCCATGCCCATCCAGCCCATCAGGACCAGCATGAGCACCGCGATGAACATCGCCGCACCACCGTCGCGCTTATGGGCGCGCAGGCGCTCGGAGGCTTCGCAGGGATCGAGGTGAGCTTGCATGAGGGATCTCCTCTAGAGACTGTCCGAGCGCAGCCCGACGTTCCGGGGTCGGATGGTCAGGGTCTGCACGCGTCGCACGAAGCCGTCACGGGGCGGCAGTGCGGTGTTCCGGTTCTCGAGGTTCTGGAACTGCCCCTGCGCCGCCGCGACCGTGGCGGTCACGTTCGGGTCCTGCTGGCGGGTGCGCAGCATCAAGTTCACGCGGATCTCGCGGAGCAGTCGGTGGTCGAGAGCCGTCGAGACGTAGTTGCCGCCGGTCGCCGGCGCAGCCGGCAGCGATCCCCAGTACTCGCCGTTGTCCTGGGTGCCGTCGGTGTCGGCGTCGAACCAGACCGCGAGCTGCATGTCCTCGACGTCCTCGGCGATCACCAGACCGTTGCGGAGAAGGCGGGAGGTCGCGGGGGGAACCGCGAGGAGGCCCCCTTGATCGACCTGGTAGACCACGGCCGGCACCATCCACAGATCGGCGCCGATGATCCCGAGGGCGACCGGCCCGTAGCCCGGCACGCCGAACGTGTAGTCGACGCGCAACTGGGCCGCTCCCACCGAGCCCGGCACGATCCGCCCGCAGCTGGTGCCGGCGTTGGGATTGTTGCGATCGAAGACGATGACACCGCCCGACTGGCCCTGCGGCCAGACCAGCGCGCCGTTCGGCGGCTGGACGTCGAAGAAGTCCGCGTCCAGGGTCCCGTTGGCGTCCAGGTCGTAGAACGGGTTGGTCTCGATCGTCGTGGTGACGTTGTAGGTGTCCGTGCCGACCCCGCCGTACTCGACCTCCGCGATGTCCACCGCCATGTCGGGCGCGGACTGATTGGCCGGGTTGAAGGTCGCGGAATCGCTCAGGACGAGGATGTCCGGACGGTTCAGGAAGTCGACGGCGCAGGCCACGCCGGCCTCGTCCGTCATGAATCCGGTGGTACGGATCTCCCGTTCCAGCAGATCCGTGATTGCACGGACGTTCTGCTGCACCTCGGTGACCTGGTCGACCACGGTGTAGGTCCGGCTCTGCCGGACCAGCAGATCCGTGAGGTAGACGGTGATCAGGGCCAGGATGGCCATCGACACCATCATCTCGATGAGCGAGAACCCTCGAGCAGCGCGCGGGCCCGTGCCCACCCGCCGGAGATCGGGATTCGTTTGCTGGTAGCTTCGACGTCGCATGGCCCCTCGTCCTCGCTAGTCGTCGTATCGGATGCTGGAGATCACGTAGGAGCGCTGTGGCGCGCCCGCCGGCGCGTTGGGTTCGGTCCAACGCACGCGCACGTCCACCTGGAAGGTGTCGGCGG
>JAJDAR010000475.1 GCA_029261775.1 Deltaproteobacteria bacterium
GGAAGTCGATCTCCTCGACGCTCTTCGGAAACCCCCAGATGCGGCAGCCCGCCTCGCAGGTGAAGCTCTGGTTCACGGGCAGCTTGTAGATGTAGCTCCCCAGCTCGGCATCGGGATCGGCCTTGGGCTTGACGAAGAAGATGATGCCGACCTCGTCGTAGTCCCCGAGGTCGTTGTCCCGGTAGTCGACGATGACGATCGTGACCTGGGTCTTGCCGGGCGCGGCCTCGATCGGCTCGAAGGAGTCGGGGCAGAGCTTCCTGGCCGCGTCGCGATCGACCATGTACATGACGCTGCCCGATGAAGCGTCGCGCACGACGCACGGCAGCTGGAGGGTGCGGCCCTGGATCTCGAAGGTCTCGGCAGTCGTCACGTCTCTGGCTCCTGGCTCTGAGGAAGGCCCGAGTCTATCACCGACGCCGGCTGGTGAGGAGACCGGTTGCAGCGTCGAACTCCAGGGGCGACCGTGGTCGCGATGCCGGTCGACACCGTCCCCGAAGCGGTCCGCAACAAGGCGCTCACGGCGGGGGCCTTTGCCTGGCTCGAGGGGCTTCCCGCCCTCGTGGAGGCGCTCGAGCAGGAGTGGTCGCTCACCGTCGGCCGTTCCTACGCGGACGGCACCGAGGCGTTCGTGGCGGAGGCGCTCCTGGCAGACGGGAGCGAGGCTGCGCTGAAGCTGATCGTGCCTCGACCCGGTGAGGCGGCTCGACGCGAGATCACCGCCCTGCGGCTGACCGGCGGCGTGGGTTGTGTCGAGCTTCTACGTGACGACGTCACGCGCTCGGCCCTCCTCCTGGAGCGACTCGGGCCGTCCATGGTCGAGCTCTCCCTGCCGATGGCGCGGCGCCACGAGCTGCTCTGCGACGCAGCGACGAGTGTGTGGCGCTCCGCTCCGGATGCCGACCTCCCGACCGGTGCCGAGAAGGCCCGGCGGCTGGCCGACTTCATCCCCCTGGCCTGGGAGGATCTCGGGCGTCCGTGCTCGGAACGGGCCGTGGCCGACGCCGTCGCCTGCGCCGAGCGTCGGGTCGCGGCGCACGACGACGAACGTGCCGTGCTGGTCCACGGGGATGTCCATCAGTGGAACGCGCTGCGAGCAGGTGCGGGCTTCAAGCTCGTGGATCCAGACGGATGGCTCGCCGAGCGTGAGCTCGATCTCGGTGTCCTGATGCGCGAAGACCCCCTCGAGCTGCTGCAAGGCGACCCGCGCGAGCGGGCCAGCTGGCTGGCTGCGCGCACCGGACTCGACGCCGACGCGATCTGGGAGTGGGGAAGTGTCGAGCGCGTATCGAACGGACTGCTCTGCGCCCAGATCGACCTGCAACCGGTCGGGAGGGAGATGCTCGCTGCCGCCGATCATATCTGCGGGGCCTAGAGGCTCCCGAGGGTCGCAACGGGACCAGAGCGCAAGGTCGGTCTATTCCGGGCGCCCGCCTTCGATCATGTAGCGCCAGAACAGTCTCGGCTCGCCGACCGGGAAGTCACCGCCCGCCTTGTGCTGGACCGACGCGTTGTCCCACGCCAGCACGTCGTGGTCCGACCAGACGTGCTCGCAGCGCGGCGCCTTGGCTTCGGCATGATCCTGGAGCTGTTGCAGCAGCGCACACCCCTCGGCCACCGGCAGGCCCTCGATGTGAGTGGCGCGATCCAGATCGAGGAACAGCGCCCGGGTTCCAGCGACGGGGTGCGTACGCACGAGGGGGTGGCTGACGTTCTCGAGCACGTCGGCCGGTCCGCTGGCGGGGCGTCGGGGCGGAAACGCGCCCTCGTTGTTGTGGGCATAGGCCACCCGTAGTCCGTCGATGAAGTCGCGCACGGGCTCGTCCAGCAGCGCCAAGGCAGCCCGCATGTCGAGGAAGCAGGTCGGGCCGCCGCCACTCGGAGGCAGCGCTCGCGCGTGCAGCACCGTCGCTCCGGCAGGCTCGGCAGTGAACGTGTCGTCACAATGGAAGGTCTCGAAGAGACCCGGGCGCTCGTCGTCGAGGCCCCCGAAGGTCAGCTCTCCGAGCTTCTCGCGCACCTCCTCGGTCATCACGAAGCCCGAGTCGATGATCTGGCGCATCCCGCTGTACTGGAAGAGTTCGCCTTCCTTGGTCCGCGCGACCGGATCCTTGATCGGGCCGAAGAGACTCGCCACGGCCTGGAGCGCCTCGTCGTCCAGGGACGCATCGAGGCGGATGCAGAGGACACCGCACCGGGCGAGAGCCAGGCGGATGCGCTCCCCGTCGGAGGGTCGCGTCGGGTCGAGGCCCGACACGACGGCAACGCCGAAGCCCCTCTTCGGCTCGCGGATCTCGATCATCCGGCGGCCCGCGCCTCGGCTCTCTGGGATGCTTCCGACGTGAGTGCGGGCCTAGGCGGAATGTCCGGGCTCCGGGTCCCGATCCAGCGGGAAGTAGAGCGCGACCTCGCAACCCCGGCCGAGCTCGTTGTCGAGGGCAATCGGGGCGCCGTGAGCCCGGGCGATGCCGAGAACCATCGGCAGGCCGTCGCCGCGGTCCTTGCCGCGGGTCGAGAAGAACGGCTCGAAGGCGCGCTCCTCCGTCTCGGCATCCATCCCACCCCCCAGGTCCCGAACCCGGACGTAGGCGTATTCCCCTGCCGGCTGCTCTGCGCCCCAGACCAGCCGCAGCGCGGCGGGATCGATCCTCTGGGAGCCCGTCCACACGTGGATCTCCCCGCCCGCTCGGGCCGTCGCTTCCACGGCGTTCATGAGCAGCTCGAAGACCGCGTGTCGCAGCTGCAGTGCGTCCACCTGGACCGGAAGGAGCTCCTCACCGGGCTCGAAGGCGACCCGGCAGTGGGACGGCACATCACCCGTGAGCAAGTCGCAGCTCTCCCGCACCACCTCGGAGAGCTCCAGGACCATGCGCGTCGTGCCGACCGTTCCGGTATAGAGCTGCAGCTGCAGGGCGAGCTCCGAGCCGGTGTTCGCGGCCTCGATGATCCGAGCCAGCTTCCGCTCTGACCCCGGGCGCTCCGGTGACTCGGCGAGCAGCATCTCCGCGTTGCTCTGGACGAGGGCGAACGAGCCCTGGAACTGTCGCGAGATCGCGCGGGCCAGATCCGCCGTGCTCTCGAGGCGCCGCGCCTGCAAGGCCCGGACCTCGGCCTCCCGGTGGGCCGTCAGATCGATGATCCGGACTCCGTACCCCTTGGTCCGGCCGGACTCGCCGCTGACCTCGCTGGCGCGGAGGAGCAACCAGCGCCCGTGCCCTGCATTGAGCCGGAAGAGGACCCCCGCCGGGCGGCTGAGCGCGGCCCAGGGCCCGCCGTCGTCACCGTGCAACAGCTGGGGAGAGCCGCCGCGCAGCCGGGGATCTCGCAACGTCTCGAGGAAGGACCCGCTCGGCTGGATCTCGACGGGCGCGAGCAGCGCCTCCGCGCGCGCGTTGGCGAAGCGGACCTGCCCCTTCGGGTCCACGACCACGAGACCGTCCGGGTGGTCCGCGGCGATGTCGAGCAGCGCCGTCGGCATCACTCCGAACAACCCCTCCCGCGCCATGCCCATCACCAGCAGGGCAGAAGAGGTCGCGAGCGTGGCCTGGGTGAGGTTGATCGTCGACTCGTCGATCACGTAGGCCGCGTTGCTGAGCACCGTGACGAGGCTCGCAGCGATCAGGAAGGATGCCTGGCGACGCACTTCGCGCCGCGAGACGCGGATCATCACCGCGAGCTCGACGGCCAGCGCTGCTGCGATCAAGAGGTAGTTCGGAACCGCCATCACGAACCACATCGGTTCGTAGAGGTTCCGGCCGCCGACGACGGGCGTCAGGAAGGCTCCGTGCCAGGGGTTCGTGATCATGACCAGCCACATCGAGCCGGCGAACACGAAGGGAACCCGCTCCCAGGCCTTGGAGCCCAGCCGGAGGCCGGCGCCCGCCTCCTCGGCCCAGCGGAGTGCGATCGTCCACCAGAGGGCTGGAACCACGATCACGCCCGAGTAGAGCAGGGCCACGCCGGTCACCTTCCAACGCATCTCCGTGGCGGTCGCCGCGACGAGGTCACCGACCGCCCAGAGCGCGCCCGCTGCGACGAACAGCTGGACCACGGGCGCAATGCGCGAGCGGGGCAGGCGCATGAGGGCCATGCCGATCAGACCGGCCCCGAATGCGGCGATCACCGCCGATAACGCATGCCCAGCTTCCACTTGTGGCGACCTCCTCGGAGCCCCAGCCAGCGATGGGATTGGACCACAGAAACGGCTCCGGCACAAAATGAGGCATCTCGCGGACGCCGGAGGAGCCTCCTCGCTCGAGCGATCTCCTCCGTCGGCGTCTTCGCCGGTAGACTCGGATCGATGGCACCTGAAGCAGCGACCAGCTCCCAGGAGGGCCCGCACCTCTCGGGGTCGGACATCCTCCACAACGCGCGGGAGCTCGCCGGGCGCATTCGCGAGAAGGACCTGGCCGCCGAGTACGACCGGATCCGGCAGCTGCCCACCGACGTCGTCGAGGAAGTCCGGGCGGCAGGCATCATGCGCATGAACATGCCGAGGATCTGGGGCGGCCCGGAAATGACCTCGATGGAGCAGGTGGAGGTCATCGAGGAGCTGGCCAAAGCCGACGCCTCGGTCGCCTGGTGCTCCTTCATCTGGTGCGACTCGGGGATCTACTCGGGCTACCTCGAGGATGCGGTCGGACGCGAGATGTACCCACGCCTCGACATGGCGACCTCCGGCTGGATCTACCCGGTGGCCCCGGCCCACCGGGTCGACGGCGGCTACCGGGTGAGCGGCCAGTGGATGTTCGGCAGCGGCTGCAACCACTGCGACTGGCTGGTGGCCGGCTGCGTCGTCTTCGAGAACGAAGCTCCCGTCCTCGACGAGACGGGCCGACCCCTTTGGCGGATCCTCATGGCGCGTCGCGAGGACTACGAGATCCTCGACAACTGGTACACGACCGGCTTGCGCGGCACCGGAAGCAACGACTACCGCTGCACCGACCTCTTCGTTCCCGAGGAGCACACCTTCAGCCTGTTGGATCCGCCGAAGCGCGAGGGCGTGATCTGGGCGCGACCCGACACCCTGCTCCGCAAGATGGCCGGGATCCCGCTCGGCATCGCGGCCGATGCGCTCGCGGCAGCGCGGCGACTGCTCGAGGACAAGGTGGACCGGCTCTCGGGCATCCCCTACCGCGAGATCGCGCGGGTCCAGTCGGCGATCGCAGAAGCCCATACCCTGATCGGTGCGGCAAGGAGCTACGTCTTCGCTTCTCTCGAGGCCCAGTGGGGCAAGCTCGAGGCGGGCCAACCGTTGACTCCGGAGGAGCGCGCCGATGCCTGGCTCTCCCGGACCCACGCCTTCCAGTCGGGCCGCAAGGTCGTTTCGCTCCTGTACGACACGGTCGGCGGCTCCGCGATCTACTCCCAGAAGAGCCCCTTCGACCGGCACCTTCGCGACATCCAGACCGCCTGCCAACACATGGTGGGACAGACCAAGGGTTGGGAGATGGTCGGCTCGCTGCTGCTCGGGGGCGAGGGCGAGCGCGGGTTGCTGTGAAGCTAGGCTCGGAGCCAGCGGCGCCCGGCCATCACGCCCATCGCGAGCGTCGCCAGGGACCACACGATGATCGGCCCCGTCGGCAGGTCGAAGAGGGCTGAGAGCACGAGACCCGCGACGTAGCCTCCGAGGCCCACCGCGAGGGCCAACCCCAGGCCGCGGGCCCCGGGCAAACCGCGTGCAGCGACCGCCGGCACGATCAGCGAGGCGAAGACCAGGTAGACGCCGACGAGTTGGACCGAGGCCGTCACGGTCACCGCGAAGAGGAGATAGAAGCCCACCCGTCCCAGCTTCGAGGCGGCGCCGAACCAGAGGGCGAGCACGCCGGCGTAGAGGAGCGCAATCGGCACGAGCGAGCCTGGCGTCACCCACAGGATCTGGCCGACGAGGATGTCGTTCAGGGCCTCGCCTCCGTGCGGGTCGTTCGCGAGCAGGAGGATGGCCCCCGTTGCAGCCAGGACGAACAGCACGCCGATCAGGGCTTCGAGGATCTCCGGGTAGAGCCGCTCGATCCAGGTCAGGAGCAGCGCCCCCCCGACGGCGGCGACCCCCGCACCGACCTCCGAACCGAAACCGGCGAGCTCGAGCCCCAGCTGGTCCGCGGCGATCACGCCGAGGCCGGAGACCTGGGCGATCGCCAGGTCGATGAAGATGATCCCGCGCGCCAGAACCTCACGACCGAGCGGCACGTGGGTCGCAAGCACCAGGATCCCCGCGAGGAAGGCCGGCCCCAGGATCGAGAGATCGAAGGCCTCCGCGTTCACAGGTTCGCCTCGAGCAGCAGACGCACGATCTCGTCGAAGACGCCGAACAGATCCTTGGCCCGCTCCGTGCTTCCCGGTGCGTGCGGCAGCACGAGTGCGGGCGCACCGATGCGCCCCGAGAGCCACACCGATGCGCGCTCTGGCTCGTAGGCGAGACGGACGATGGCCTTCGGCCGGCGCTGCTTCAGCTCCTCGAGCAACGTGGCCAGGCTGCCCGCGCTGGGCGGAATCCCGGGCTTGGGCTCCAGGTGCGCCACGTCGACGAGCCCGAGCCACTGCACGAGATAGGCCCACGAGACGTGATGCGTCACGATCTCCACGCCGCGCAGCGGTGCGGCGTGCTCCTCCCAGACCGCGATCGCGCGCCGCCAGCGTCCATCGAAATCGGCAGCGCGTTTGCGATAGACATCGGCACCGGCGGGATCGATCGCAGCGAGCCGGGTCGCGATCTCGGCAGCAACTCGGGCGATGTTGCGGGGATCGGTCTCGGTGTGGGGGTTGCCGTCGGGGTGGATGTCGCCGAGCGAGCGATCGATCCGTGTGGGCACCTCCAGCATCGGCACGACCTTCGCCACCTCCAGGAAGCCGGGCTGGCCCGGCTGCACCCCGGCGTTTCCGGCCTGACGCAGCAGCACAGGGAGCCAGCCGACCTCCAGACCCGCGCCGCTGCAGACCAGCAGGTCGGCCCGGCGTGTCTTGGCGAGCAGGCTGGGACGCGCCTGGATGTAGTGCGGATCCTGCTGGGGCGTCGTGGCGCTCTCGACGTGCACGCGCTCTCCACCGATCTCCTTCGCGACTGCCGCCCAGACGGGCTCGCAGGCGAGCACCCGAAGCTCGGCGTCGGCCGTCGCAGCAACGAGGACCAGACCCAGGACCACGCCCGCCGCTGCGCGGGCGGGGGCACGGTCAGAAGGTGTGCGCGCCATGGGATCCCAGACTCATGATGTACTGAAGGAAGACGGCGTCGTCTCCGCGGATCCCACCCATGTCGTGGTTCCATTGGAGGCGCAGACGGCTGAACTCCGTATGGGAGAAGTCGACCATCAGCGAGGCCCGTTGGGAGGCATCACCTCGGGGCAGGCCGGGAAGATCGCTGCGGTTGTCGCTCCAGACGTGGTCGTAGCGGAGCCCCGCGCGCCAGCGTGGCATGAACTGGTAGACGACCTGCCCGTAGAAGCCGTCCTGGTCCCCGCGATAGGCCTCCACGAAGCTCCCGTTCGGCGAGATCAGCTCGAGCGACCCGTCCTCCCAACGGTGCAGGTACTCGGCCTGCAGGATCACGTTCCGCTCCCGGTAGTTGCCGTCGGGCGCCCACTTCCAGACGAAGTCGGCGATCAGCATGTCGCTCGACCCGTCGAAGACGTACAAGTTGCCCAACGCGTCCGAGCTCTCGCGTCCGCGTGGGCGCGTGCGCAGCCAGGCCAGACCCGCTTGCCAGGTGTGACTGTCTCCGACCTCGCCCCCCAGCTTGCCGAATAGCGAGCCCGACCCGAGACCGTCGTGGGCGCCCCCGCCTCCCGGGAAGCCCTCACCGCGCAGGATCTCGGCGCCGAGCTGCAGATAGGTGTCGGTCGGCGCCACCCAGTTCAGCTGCACCCCCGTGTCGAGCAGCTGCGTGTTCAGCATGGCCTCATAGGCCAGCGGCGTATCCACGAAGTCCCAGGCATGGGAGTGCTTCGTGTTCAGGTAGCCGATCCCGGACAGGAACTGGCCCCCCTTCAGGGTGAAGCCCTCGGGGAGAGCCAGGGTCTGGAGGTAGACCTCCTCGAGCTCGATCTCCGTCTCGGCGTTCTCCTGGTTGAGGGCGATCGAAGCGAAGCCGTAGAAGAGGTCATCCACGTTCGCGCTGAAGTCGATCTCGGTCTCAGAGAGCGACAGCCCCTCCGGCCCGACTCCGGTCTCCCCCCCGATCAGGAAGCCGGGGATGTCGCGATGGCCCTCGGGCCTGCCGAAGCCCGCGGCCCGACCCTGCAGGATGACGCTCATCGCCGGGTTGAAAGCCGAGGACGAGGCCTGCGCCGCGGCTGGCGGAGAGCCGGGTCTTGCGGCCGCGCTCGCCTCGGCGGCCTCGACCCGCGCTTCGAGCGCGCCGATGCGGGCCTCGTAGGTGTCACGCATCGCTGCGAGCTCGCGCCGCAACGCTTCCACGTCGGCGTCACTGACAGCGAACGAAGCTGCGGGGATGCACAGGGCAAGGAGCAGGGGGACGGATCGGGCCTGGGCACGGGTCATGGAGCTCCCTCCAATCGGGTTCACGATGGGCTCCGCCAACGCGGAACTGCCGGCCTCGGTTTCGAGGTCCAGCTCCCCCACCCCTCCGCCGACGCCTTGGGGAGCGCGCCGCGATCAGGTGGAGATCGGGTCGCCGATCGCCGGGGGTGCCCGGGCCGATGGGCCGGCGCGCAAGGCACTGCCTTGCCAACCAACGGGTTCGCCCGTTTCCCGAAGGACCGCGACCGCGGGGCTCCCGTCCGGCGTGCCGGGGCCCATCGCCAGGGGCTGGCCGGACACCGCGCACACCTTGCAGACGGAGGTCTCCGCGGCGGGATGGCCCACCCGGTGCATTGCACCGAGCGTCTGCGCCGTGATCAGGGCCAGACCGAGCCCGACCAGGACCAGGCGGAGCTTCCGGAGCCGGCTGCGGCGTGAGCTCATGTGGGGATCCGAGAGGATCGGGTCCATGGTGGGTGGATGCTACGGGGACCGGGACCCCGCGCACAAGTCCCGTCCCGACTACAGGACCGGTGCCCTCGCCTCCCCCGCGCGGGCGCCCAGATTTCCGTAGCGGTGATGGTCCACGCACAGGCTCTGCTCGCGGAGATAGTGGAGCAGCTCGATCCGCCCGGCGGCGAGCACGGGGGCCGTGGCCAGGTGGACGCCGTGCTCTGCGGCAGCTCGTCGCACGCCCTCGGGCACCCGATCCGGCCCCGCGTAGCGCACCCGCTCGGCCTGGCCCTGGCCTAGAGCCGCCGCGAGCTCGTCGGCCGACTCCTCCCCGAACTCGATGCGCGCGGCCCAGGTCTCGGTGAGATCGTGGAGCAGATCGACCGGAGGCCCCGGGACCCTCTCCGGGGCGCTGACGGTCAACCCGCAGCGCACGAAGCGCGCGGCGATCACCCGCGCGAAGAGGTCGAAGGCGCTGTCATCG
>JAJDAR010000476.1 GCA_029261775.1 Deltaproteobacteria bacterium
CGAGCCCGACCCGACGCCGAAGAAGCCCGGCCGCCGCAAGAAGAAGATCTCTTTCGTCTAGGAGCCCGCGCGTCCGTGGAACATCTCTCGACCTTCAAGCTCAGCCGGGACCCCTTCGCGAACGAGCCCCAGCTCGCGTTCTACTACGAGTCGCCGGTGCACCAGGATGCCGAGCGGCGGCTCGAGCGCGCCGCCATGCAGAACAAGGGGCTCTCGGTGGTCACGGGTGTCGGCGGCGTGGGCAAGACCCTGCTGGTGCGGCACATGCTCGAGGAGCTCGCCGAGGAGGTCTTCGAGGCGTGCCTGCTGGTGCCGATCCCGGGGATCACCGACGGTCCCTGGATCCTCGATCGCTTCGCCCGCCAGCTCGGTGTCGAGGAGCCGGCCGAGGACACCCAGGAGCTGATGGGCCAGATCTACGAGCACCTCGCGATCGTCCGCGAGGACGGGCGCCACACGGTGCTGATCTTCGACGAGGCGCAGGTGCTGGCCGAGATGGGCTTGCTCGGCGAGCTGCGTGGGCTCTTGAACCTCGAGTACGAGGAGCGCCGCCTGCTCTCGATGGTGCTCGTGGGTCTCCCGAGCCTGGACCGCGCCCTGCAGGAGGAGCCGGCGCTCTCGGATCGCGTGGATCTGCGCGTTCAGCTCGCGCCGCTCGATCCCACCTACGCCGCCCAGTACCTGACCCACCGCATCCTCTCGGCCGGCGGCAACCCCGCCATCCTCGAGGCCGCCGCGGTGGACGCGCTGATCAAGGCCTCGCATGGCGTGCCCCGCCACCTGAACTCGCTCGCCGACAACACGCTCTTCGAGGCGCACCTGGCGGGTCGCGCCTCGGCCAGCGCCGGCGACGTCGAACGCGCAGCCACGGATCTGCAGCTCTTCCACGATCCGGACGCCGACGTTGCCGCGCCGCTGGCACCGCCCGCGCCGCCGACCTCGCCGGTCTCTTCGCCCCGCCAGGACATGGCCGCCATGCCCGAGGCTCCGGCGGTCCCCGTTCCGCCGCGCGTCGAGGCACCGCCCCCGGTCGAGCTGGAGGAGGTCGTCGCCACCGAGACCAACCCGCTCGCCGGCGCGCTCGCAGGACGCCACGGAGAGCCCGAGCTCGAGTTCGGCCCCGGCGGCCCCGGCTCACCGCGCCGCGAGGCCGAGCCGCAAGCCGGGCTCATCCTGGGCGACGGCGAAGCCTCCGACGGCGAGCTCGACAACCTGTTCGCCGACCTCGTCGAGGAGTAGGCGACCCGGGAGTAGGGTAGGGCCCCGGGCGTCGCGCTACTCGCTGGAGCGCGACCTCGAGAACCACTGGAAGGCCTTGTCCCGGGCTCGCTGGCTCTGCTCCTCGGTGAGCCCCAGGAGCGACGTGACCTCGCGGGCCAACGCCACCTCGGCCGTGTCCACGATCTGGTCCGCGTAGACGACCCCCCAGAGCAGCCCGAGGATCCGCTCGCACTGGGGCGTGTCGAAGGCGCCCCGGATGGCGCCGGCCGTCGTCTTCAGGTCCACGTCGGGCAGCCCTGCCTTCTCGGCCGCCGCCAGGATCGCGAACGCCTGGTCCCGCGAGATGCCGAAGGCGGCCCCCAGCCCCTTCTCGATGGCCTGCTGCTCGGCCCGCACGAACTCGCGGTCGCCGTGGGCCGCCGCCAGCAGCAGCGTGGCCGTCGCCGCCACCACCTCGGCGTCGACCGGCTCCCCGTCCGGCCCGGTCGAGAGCGGAGCCGGGATCCGCAGGGCATCACGGACACGATCGAAGATCGACACGGGACCTCCAGAGAGCACGGGCGAGAACCCCGACAGGGTACCTCGCCCCCCGACCAGGGGCGCTATGATCCGCGGCGCCCCCACCGGGCCGGCCTGGCGGTGGCCGGGGACCGTCCGCTAGATCCCCACGTCCTGGTCCACGCGCGAGTAGCTCAGTTGGTAGAGCATCGGCTTCCCAAGCCGAGGGTCGCGGGTTCGAGTCCCGTCTCGCGCTCCAGGGAACCTTGGTTGCTTCGGGTAGCGAAGCTCCCGATCAGCCTGGCCGGCCGGCGTTCGGCGTCGGGTCGTCCGCGGACCGCGCCGGCAGCGACCTCGGGACCGGCGGCTGCTCGTGGCAGGTGACGGCTCCGTTCCAGGGCGAGTAGATGTTGATGTAGTAGCCGGCGAAGGCGGCGATCAGTCCCTGTACGAAGGTACGCCGGGTGTCGATGGCCGCGATGTTGTCGGATGCCCCGCACTCCCGGCGGGCATCGATCCGCTCCTCTCCCGGGGCCCAGCCCCAGAGGAAGAAGTTCTGCCAGCCGGTGACCCGGACGGTCTCCGAGGGGTGGGTCGATCGGGTCGGGTTGTCCGGCGAGAAGTTGACGTAGTGGGCGCGATAGCAGCCGAGGGATCCAAGGCAGATCAGGGCAATCAGGAGGCGTCTCACGGTCGTACCCCCTCGGCGCAGTGGTAGTAGGTCGACCGCGGGGAGTAGATCGAGAGGGTGATGAAGTTGAGCAGGCCGTCGCTGAACCGTGTCTCCTCGCGGATCGCCACCGCGCCATCGGGGCAGTGCTGAAGCACATCGATGTCGCGGGTCGGGAAGAGCCCACCGAGGAAGTAGGCCTTCCGTTCGTAGACGACCTCCGAGACGGTCCCGCTGCCCACCTCGAACCGCATCGTGTGGCACCCCAGAGTGACGGCCGCGAGCGCGATGGTGAGGGCGAGCACCCCCAGGGTCTGACCTTGCCTTCTCATCCCGTCTCCTTGCCTCTTGGTCTCGGGCAGAGCCTAACACCATCCGAACGGGACGGGGCAAAGCGAAGGGTCGGGTCTACGTTCGCGACCGACCTCGTCGTCGGGCACGGCCTGTGATCCAGGCCAAGGGAAGCAGCAGTTCCAGCCCCGTGAGTCCGCAGATCGGGGCCGGCGCGGGATCGGGCTCGCAGGCGTCGCCGATCCCGTTGCCGTCCGCGTCTCCCTGATCCGGGTTGGCATCGTCGGGGCAGTTGTCGCAGAAGTCTCCGATCAGATCTCCGCGGACGTAGGAGGTGAGCCCGTTCGCCGCAGTACAACTCTGGCCGCCGTCGGCGTCCACGCAGAGGAAGATCCCCTCCAGAACGAGGCTGGCGGAGAGGAATCGCAAATCGAAGTGTTCGCCCGAGTCGAGTCGCCGAGCGCAGAGCGGCGACCCGCCGGCATGCAGGAGTCGCCCCGAAGTCGCTGCCGTCGGGCTGGGGCACGTGCCTCCCGGTGAGAGCATCCGGACGACCCCCTGCCGGAGGGCGGCGGCGTCGCATGGGCCGCAGGAAAACTCCAGGCCGATGCCAAAGACATCGAGCCCCGCCGCGGCGAGGCCGACGCCGGGCGCCACGTAGTCGGTCTCTCCGTCCGGAAGGACCACCGTGATCGCATCACGGTTCTCCTGCAGCGGATTGAAGGTCGCCGGGCAGTTGTCGAGAGCGCCGACGTATTCGTCTCCGTCGGGGTCCGCAGCGTCGTTGCAGGCATCCCCGAGACCGTCGCCATCGGTGTCGGTCTGGGCCGGATCCCGCTCCGAGGGGCAGAGGTCGAGCGTGTCGCCGATGCCATCGCCGTCCGCGTCTCCGCAGGCATCGCCAATCCCGTCTCCGTCGAAGTCCGCCTGGTCCGTATTGGCGACGAGCGGGCAGTTGTCGCAGGCGTCCCCGGCGCCGTCTCCGCCTGTCCGGGTGTAGGAGGTGAGCCCGCCGGAACGCGCACAGCTCGCGCCGCCATCCGCATCCACGCAGGATCCGGTGCTGTCGTGAGACAGCAGCTCGAGATCGAAACGCCGGCCCGTCACGGTGCTTCGCGCGCAGAGGGGGTCACCTTGGGCGATGATCTGCCGCGGGATGCTGAACGAGTAGCCGCACAGGCGCCTGCTACCGCCGATGCGGTCCACGGGCGCGGAGAAGGTCGCCGATGCGCAGTCCCCACAATCGAACTCCAGGTTCAGTCCCTGGATCGGTCCATTGCGGGTCAGCGCCACCCCGGGCTCGATCGGGTCGATGCCGTTCGGGGGGAGGGCGACATACGCGATATCGGTGTCCTCCTGCGCCGGATTCGGGATGAGCGGGCAATTGTCGGAGTCGGTGAGGACACCGTCCCGATCCTCGTCTTGGCAGGCACTGCCGATGCCATCCCCATCCAGGTCCTGCTGACCCGGGTTGGTGACGTCTCGGCAGTTGTCGCAGGCATCCCCGCGACGGTCGCTCCAAAGGAACGAGGTCGCGCCGCCAGCCCGGGAGCAGCTGGCTCCGCCGTCGGCATCGAAGCAGGGAAGACCTCCGTTGCTCTGGTGGGACAGGAGCGTGACTCCGTGCAGATCGCCCCGGCGATCCCGGGCACAGAGCTGGCCCCCGTCGGCGATGATCTGTCTCGGCACCTGGAAGGCGTATCCGCAAAGCTCGTCCCCGGAGCCGAAGCTTCCCGTCGCATCCTCGAAGGTCGCCTCGTCGCACCGGCCGCAGCTGAATTCCAACCCGGCCGACACGATCGCTCCCGGGGCCGTGACGAAGGCACCATTCGTCAGGCTGACCACCGATCCTCTCGGGACGACGACCAGCCGTTCGTCCGAGTCTTCCTGGAGAGGGTTCGATCTACCGGGACAGTTGTCGAGGACATTGGCGTACTCGTCGCCATCCTCGTCCTGGTCACCGTTGCAGTGATCGCCCACGCCGTTGCGATCGGTGTCTTCCTGTAGCGGGTCGTACCGGCCGGGACAGACGTCGAGCGCGTCCGAGAAATCGTCGCCATCGCGGTCTTCGCGCGCATTGCACAGATCCCCGACGCCATTGCCATCGCGGTCCGGCTGCAGGGGGTCGAAGATCGCGGGGCACACGTCCACGTCGTCGATGACCCCGTCCTGGTCGGAGTCGCCGCACGGGTCTCCCAGGCCGTCTGCGTCGAAGTCCGCCTGGGATGCGTTCGGCACATCGGGGCAGTTGTCACAGACGTCCCCGATGAGATCCCCACGCACGTAGGACGTCTCGCCGCCGGAAACGGCGCAACTCGCCCCCTGGTCCGCGTCGATACAGGCGTTCAAGCTCCTATGGGACCGGAGGCGAAGCTCCTGGGTCTCCGTGCTGGACGTGTCGAGGAGACAGATCGGATCGCCGTTCTCGAGGATCGAACGCGGAACACCGTTCGAGTACCCGCAGAACGGCACGTTCGCGCCGATCGTCGATACGGCACCCTCGTCGAAGCGCGCACCGGAGCAGGGCGCGCACGAGAAGAAGACGTTCGAGCCTCTCATCGGACCGTCCACGAGAATCTCGCTCCGGGGCCCGATCACATCGGTGCTGGAGCGAGGCGCCACGATCAGCAGCGTATCGCGATCGCTCTGGGCGGGGTTCGCAGCCGCCGGGCAGTTGTCCAGGGAGTCGGCGAACTCATCATGGTCTGCATCCTCGAAGCCGTTGCAGAGGTCGCCGACGCCGTTGCCGTCGGCGTCGGGCTGGCTGGGGTCGAAGAGTGCGGGGCAGACGTCGAAGCTGTCGATGACTCCATCGCCATCCGCGTCGCCGCAGAGGTCACCGACGCCGTCGCTGTCGAAGTCGAGGCGGGCCTGGTCTGCCGCGGTCGGGCAAGGGTCGCATGCGTCGCCCATGCCATCACTCAAGACGAACGAGGTCTCGTTGCTCGCGAGGGCGCAGGCCTGGCCGCCGTCGGCATCGTGGCACTGGGAGAACCCGCTCCTGTGGGAGAGCAGGGTGAACTCGACCTTGCGTCCCGAGCGGTCGACGCGGAGGCAGAGCGGAGTGCCCCGGTCGATCAGCGCGCGGGGAACATCGGAGAGAAGGCCACACAGAGGCACGCCCCCGCCCACCTGTCTGACACCCGAGGAGAAGTCGGCCGTGGCGCACCGCCCGCAGGCAAACTGGAGCCCGGTGGCCATCAGGGGCCCGTTGACGCGGATCTCGGCGCCGGGCTCGAGCTCGTAGATCGTTCCGCGGGGGACGGTCGCGGTGCTGCGATCCGAGTCCTCCTGCCCGGGGTTGGCGACCCTGCGGCAGTTGTCGAGCTCGTTCGCGACCTCGTCTGCGTCCGCGTCGATCTCGTCGTTGCACAGGTCGCCGATGCCATCGCCGTCGAAGTCGAGCTGGGCCGGGTCGGGCAGGTCTGGGCAGACGTCGAGCGCATCGGCCACGCCGTCTCCGTCCGCGTCGTCGCAGAGATCCCCGGTTCCATCGCCGTCCCGATCCGCCTGGCCACCATTGAAGACGTAGAGGCAGTTGTCGCAGCCGTCGCCGGCTTCGTCGCTTGCCACGAAGGAGCTCAGGCCGTTGGCGGTGCTGCAACCCTGACCGTCCGCATCGAAGCACTGGCCGGTGCTGCTCCGGTGCGACCGAAGCTCGAGGTCGAACCGCTTCCCAGAGCGGGTATCGCGGGCGCACAGCGGTTGGGCGTCCTCGATGATCTGCCTCGGGATCTGGTTCGTGTAGCCACAGAGCTCCTGCAGGTCGCCGATCGATGGCACGGGCGAAGAGAAGCTCGCCGTGCTGCAGGTGCCGCAAGAGAACTCGACGCCTTCTCCCACCCAGGCTCCGCCGACCCGGATGGCGGCTGTCTCGCTCAGCCGCTGAAGCTCACCTGGCGGGGCCACCACGAGACGCCCGTCCTGGTTGGCCTGGCTGGGGTTTCCCAGAGTCGGACAGTTGTCGCCGAGATCGCAGACGCCGTCGCCGTCCGAATCGGAAGCCCCAGGGCCCTGGCAGGCGTCGCAGACATCGCCGGCCCCGTCGCCGTCCGAATCGGCCTGACTCGCATTGGCAGCGCCTCGGCAGTTGTCCCGGCAATCATCGACGCCATCCCCGTCGTGATCTCCGCCGACCACACGCGAATAGCGGACCGAGACGCCTTCGAGGCGAAGATCACGGGCCGACCGCCAGGTGATCCCGCTCCGGCCGTCCGGGCTCTCGATGCCGGCGACCGTCTCTGTCTCCAAGGCGCGGCCGTCCCTGTAGTGGACGAGGATGTCGCCGCTCGCCTCGTGCAGCTCGAGTTGCCAGCTCACCCTATCGGGGTATCTAGCCAGGCTCTCGAACTGCAGGAGGAAGCGTCGGAAGGGCGCTGATCCCCGGGTTTCGAGGAAGGCCGTGCCGCCAGCGACCGGCAGGTCGTTCCAGAAGACAGCGACGAAACCGTTCGGGACGGTGGGCTCCGGGAGAGGAGGGGGTCGCGAGGAGCGGCCGATCCCGGTCTGGAACTCACCGATCTCGATGAAGGGCGGCGGGTCGAGCCAGCGGAAGGACGACGTGCCAAAGGTGACGAGGCCCAGGGCACCGACGCCGAGCGTCGTGTACTCGTGGCCGTAGAAGTCGAACGAGAACCCGATGGGTAC
>JAJDAR010000477.1 GCA_029261775.1 Deltaproteobacteria bacterium
CCGTGGGCCTTCTCGTGGCTGCGCGATTTCGAAGTCGGGAACGTGAACCTCGCCATCGCGATCCTGGTGTGGCTGATGATCTTCCCGACGATGGTGAAGGTCGACTTCTCGCGGCTGGGGAGTGCGGGCGGGTGGCGGAAGGGCCTTGCCTTGACGCTCGCCACGAACTGGCTCGTCAAGCCCTTCTCGATGGCCGCGCTCGGGACGTGGTTTCTCTCCGGTCTGTTCGCCCCGTGGATCGGGCCGGAGGAGGCCAAGGGATACATCGCCGGCCTGATCCTGCTCGGGGCCGCCCCGTGCACGGGGATGGTCTTCGTGTGGAGTCGTCTCACCGGCGGGGATGCCGCGTTCACGGTCGTCCAGGTCTCGATCAACGATCTCGTGCTCCTGGTCGCGTTCGCCCCGCTGGTCGGCTTTCTCCTGGGCGTGGCCGAGGTTTCGATTCCCTGGACCACCCTGGTGCTGGCGACGGCGGTCTTCGTGGTCCTCCCGCTGGCTTCGGGCTACCTCGTCCGGAGGCGGCTGCTGCGAAGCCGCGGTGGAGAAGAAGCGGTTCATCGGTTCGCCGACCGATTCGCGCCACTCACCTCGTATGGCTTGCTGCTGCTCGTCGTGGTCCTTTTCGGGCTGCAGGCGGAATCGGTGCTGGGCGATCCGTTGGCGGTCGGGCTGATCGCGATCCCGATCACGCTCCAGGCCTACCTGATCTTCGGAGTCGCGTACGGTTGGGCGTGGGCCTGGCGTCTTCCCTCTGCGATCGCGGCGCCCGCCGCCCTCATCGGAACCTCGAACTTCTTCGAACTCGCGGTGGCGGTGGCCATCGGGCTGTTTGGAATCGAGTCGCCTGCGGCGCTTGCCACCGTCGTGGGTGTGCTCGTCGAGGTTCCGGTCATGCTCACGCTCGTGGAGGTCGCAAACGCGACCCGCGGTCGGATGGATGCTCGCGCAGCGACGCCGCCCGCGTGAGCGGACACCGGGAATTCCTCGGGATCTCGGCCCCGCGCTGGGCCCTGCTTGCGGCGTTGCTGCTGGCGGTCGGCGCCCTGTCGCTGGTGGTGAGGGATCGCCTCGCCCTGGAGTGGAGTGTCGCGTCCCTCCGCGCGCTGGTCTCCCGCGCCGGCCTGTGGGGTCCGGTCGTCTACGTCGCCCTCCTCGCGTTTCGATTCGCGGTGCTCGTGCCCTCCTCGATCCTCCTCACGGCAGCCGGACTCTGCTTCGGGGCCGGGCCCGGGATGCTCTATGCGACCCTCGGGCTCACGCTGTCGGGTCTTCTCAAGTTCGCCGTGGCGAGCATCGCCGGTCGCGACTTCCTGCTCCGCCAGCTTCCGGGCGCGTGGAGATCCGCGCTCGAGGTGGGGGATCAGCGCTCGACCGTGGGCGGACTCGCTCTGGTGTGCGCCTATCCGTTCGGCCCCAAGCACGTCTTCCAGATCGCCGCGATTCTCTCGGGCATGTCGCTCTGGAAGTACGCGGTCGCGGTGGCCTCCGGAGCGAAGTTCCGCGCGGGTGCATTCGCGTTTCTCGGTGAGGCCGTGGCGACGGGGCAGGGCCTTCTCGTGGTTTCGATCCTGCTCCTCTCGGTGGGCGCGATTCCGCTCCTGATTCCGAGCTGGCGGGCGTGGTTGTTCAGCGCCCGGGGAGCGGTCGCGTGATGCGCCTGTATACAGCGTCGACGCCCAACGGTCGGAAAGTCCAGATCGCGCTTGCGGAGCTCGGGCTTCCCTACGAGGCCATCCCGGTCGATCTCCACGGTGGCGCGCAGCGCGAGTCGTGGTTCACTGAGCTGTGTCCGAACGGCAAGATCCCGGTGCTGCAGGATGGCGACCGGACGATCTGGGAGTCGGGGGCCATCCTGCTCTATCTGGGCGAGGAGCACGACCCGGAGGCGCGGATCCTGCCCAAGGCTTCGGCGAGGCGCTGGGAAGCCATCCAGCTCGCCTTCTTCCAGGCCGCCGGCCTCGGACCGAACCTGGGGAGGCTCTCGGAGCAGCTTCAACGGCCCCCGGACCGACGCAACCCGGAGACGGTCGCTGCGTGCACCCACGAGGTCGACCGGATCCTGGGCGTGCTGGACCGGATCCTCGAAGACGGACGGCCCTTCCTGACGACGGAGTTCTCGATCGCAGACATCATGCACTACCCCTGGCTCCAACCCGTGCTGGCCCTCGGGGCCTCCCAGCTGACGCAACGCCCGCGCGTCGTGGATTGGCTCCACCGGCTGGAGGCACGTCCCGCCGTGCAGGAGGTCTTCCATGGCTGAGCCTTCGAACGGCGGAGGCTCCAACGCATCGGTTCGCCCCCACCAGTCCCCGATCCCCTGCCGTGGAGCAGGCGGGCTGTGGACCATAGAATGGGGCCATGGCCGAGCGCGGGAACGGTGCGAAGACGACGAACCCGAGACGCCGTGGGTGGTGATGCGCCCGCTCCGGGCCTGTTCGGGGAGCTGAAGCGAAGACACGTCTTCCGCGTGGCGGCGATGTACGGAGCGGTCGGTTGGCTTCTGGTGGAGATCGCCTCCACCGTGCTGCCGACCTTCGAGGCACCGCTCTGGGTGCTCCAGGTGCTCACGTTCCTGGTGCTGCTGGGTTTCCCCCTGGCCCTGGTCCTGGCCTGGGCCTTCGAGCTCACCCCGGACGGGGTGAGGCGGGACTCGGAGGCCAACACCGCGAAGTCCACCGGTGACGCGCGACGTCCGGCGCTGGTCGTCGCCGTCCTCGTCGCAGGCGCCGTGGCCCTGGCGGGCTTCCTCCGCTGGAGCGAATCCGAGGCGCCGCCGGGGGCCGGCCTGACTCCCGAGCTTCGATCCGTGGCAGTGCTGCCTTTCGAGAACATGAGCGGCGACGCTGCGAACGAGCCATTCACGCTCGGCATCCACGACGACCTGATCACCCACATCTCCAAGATCGGCTCGATCAAGACCATCTCGCGGACGTCGGTGCTCCAGTATCAGGACGGCAAGCGGACGGTGCCCGAGATCGCGAAGGAGCTGGGTGTGGCGACGATCCTGGAGGGGGGCGTCCAGCGGGCCGGCGATCGGGTGCGGATCAACGTGCAGCTCATCGAGGCGGCCAGCGACGAGCACCTCTGGGCCGAGACCTACGATCGCGAGCTGACAGCGGTCAACATCTTCGCCATCCAGAGCGAGATCGCCCGGTCGATCGCCGAGGCCCTGCGCGCCACCTTGTCGCAAGAGGAGGATCGCCGCCTTGCGAAGGCGCCGACCGAGAGTCTGGCCGCCATCGAGACGTACTTCCGGGGCAAGCAGCTGCTCGAGCGCAGGACCCGGGGGTCGCTGCTTGCGGCGCACGCGTACTTCACGGAAGTGATCGAGCTCGATCCCGACTTCGCCCTCGGCCACTCCGGTCTCGCGGACGCCACCATGCTGCTCCCCGAATACGTGGCGGGGCTGGACGCGCGCGAATCGAGGGAGGCCTCGGAGGCTGCGGCCGAGCGCGCGCTCGCGCTCGACCCGGATCTGCCGGAGGCGCTCGCTTCGGTGGGCTGGAATCGTCTGATCCACTACTACGACTGGGACGGGGCAGAGGGGCGGCTGCGGCGGGCTCTCGCCGTGCAGTCGAACCACACCGGCGCGCTGCACTGGCTGTCGCATGTGCTCTCGTGGCAGGGCCGGCACGAAGAGGCGTTCCGTCTGGCGCGCCGAGCGGTCGAGGTCGATCCCAACTCGGGATTGATGTCGATGAACCTGAGCTACATGCATGTCGATGCCGGAGCCTTTGCCGAGGCGATCGATGCCGCCCAGGCCACGATCCGCCGGCATCCCGACATGACCGAGCAGCTCGGCAACCTATGGCTGTACCAGCTTCGGGCGGGTCAGCCGGAGGCGGCATCCGACACCCTGGTGAAGTGGGCGGAGCGCACCGGGCGCGACCCCGAGGCGGTCCGGGAGGTCGGCCAGGCCTTCGTCCGCTACCGCGCGACAGGCCATCCCCAGGCTCTCGAGCCTGCCCTGATCGATCGCGCCGAGTTCGGCTTGGAGGATCTGGGCCAGGTTCATGCCTTCGCGGGCGACAAGACGGGGGCTCTCGATGCGCTCGAGCGTGCCTACGAGGAGCGCGCGGGCTCGCGGAGCGTCCTGAGCATGAAGGTGAACCCGGGCTACGACTTCCTCCGCTCCGAGCCTCGCTTCCAGGCGTTGCTCGGCAAGGTCGGGCTGCAGTAGCCGCCACGGGCGATCGTCCTAGGCGAAGACCAGTCTGGCGCCGCCCTCGGAGTCGAACTCGACCGTTGCGCGGACGGCCATCCGGCAGCGCTCGTGATCCGGGTTGGAGCCGTCCTGGAGCGAGAAGCGGTACCCGTGCCACGGGCAGATGACGTGACCGTCCTCGATCGCTGCATCGTCGAGCGGGCCCCCGCGATGAGGGCAGACCGCGCTGTGCGCCAGGAGCTTGCCCTCGACCTCCAGCACACGGAAGGGCTCGCCGTTCGCATCGATCACGCTGGGCAGTGTGGCGCGCAAGGCATCGACGGGTCCGAGATCGATCGGCTCGCGCGTTCCCGGCCGCGCCACCCCGGGCGCGCGCCCGTCGAGCATCGCCTGGCGGCGCACCATCATGCTCTCGTCCTCGTCCCAGAGCCGCGTGTAGAGCGCGACCATGCCGCGTCCGATCGCGTCGGCGTGGGACGGGTCCGGCAGGGGAACCCAGAACTCGACGTGGACGTGGGTTGCGTCCGGGCCCCTGGGGGTGAGGGTGGTGATCGTGTCGGCGCCCGTGCCCGGGCCTTCGAGGGTGCGGGCGTGGTAGCGCTCGGCGTCGTCGTCGCGGCGAAGCTCGATCACCAGCTTCTGCGGTGCCTCCTCGGGTGGCGTCGTGACCCGCGCTCGCCATCCCCAAGGTCCGGCCTCCTCGAGAGCGATGCTGCAGAAGGCCACGCTGTGGAGCGAAGGCAGGTGCTCCCAGTCGTGGACGTTCTCCCAGACGCGCTCGAGGGAGGCGGCGACGGTTCGCTCGTAGGTGGCGGCCAGGGTGAGGCTCTCGCTCACGAGAGGCCTCGCAGCCAGCTGGCCACCTCTTCGACGGCACCGTCGCGCCCCTTTTCGGCCGGAAAACCGTAGTGGTCGCCCGGCAGGCTGCGGCGCGTCACGTTCGGGCTGGCCAGCGACGACGCGATCAGCTCGGTGTCCGACGGGAGGATCGCGTTGTCGCCGCGGTAGTCCACGACCAGGGCCGGCAGGGTCATGCGCGCTCCGGTGGTCGCGATCTCCGCCTGCGAGCTCGTGCCTGACCAGGTCGAGAGCCAGGCCTCGGGCGCGACGACGCGGCTGAAGCCCACGGGTCCGTAGTTGATCAGGTCCGGTCGTCGGCCCCACAGCGAGCCGTAGTCACGCTCCGAGGGATCGAGCGACAGATCCACGTAGCGCGGGTCGGCATCGGTGCGGTAGACGAGCATGAAGTCGGTGGCCATGGCACCGCGGAGGTCGCCGCTCTCCCGGGCGGCTCGCTTGCGGGCCAGTCGCTCTCGAGCGATGCCATCGAGGCGTTCGATGCGTGCGCGCTGGCCCGCGCGGTAGCGCGTGAGGAACTCCGGGCTGTACCGGCTCTCCTTCGGCGGCGGCTCGAATCCGTTCGCGGGGTCGTACGGGTCGAGGGCGGGGTCGCAGGAGACGGGGTCGCCTTCCTCGACGACCGAGGGGTCGATGGCGTGGAGCAGGTAGTGCCCCTCGCCCGGGTGCGCCGCGACGTAGGCCATCGCGGCCGCGCCGGGCATCTCGAACGCATTGAGGTCGAGAGGATCGCCGGCCGCGGTCTTGGTCAACCGCCCGCCTTCCGGCGCCAGCGCCTGGCTCAGGTAGAAGGTGTAGAGCGAGCCTCCCCCGGAGTTGCCCAGCAGCACCACGCGGTCGTAGCGCTCGTGCACGAAGCGCAGCCCCGCGGCGACGTCGAGCAGCACGCGCTCGTGGATCAGCGTGGCGTCATTGTTGAGCCAGCGGCTGTTCTCGCAGAAGACGGCGAAGCCGGCCTCGACCAGCCCGGGCACCACGTAGTGGCGCGAGAAGTTGGCGCGAGGGTGCATCGCACAGACGACCGTGTCCTCCCCGCCGCGCGCATAGAGCCAACCGTGGGCGACGGCGCGATCGTCCGTGACGAGCTTGATGGGCTCGCAGGTGGTGCCGGAGGGCAGGGGACGGTGCCACTCCGCCACTTCGTAGGGATTGTCGTAGCGGCCGATGCGTGCCATCAGACGATCCTGCTGTCCTTCTTGCCCCAGTAGCGGTCCTTGAGCAGCCGCTTGTAGAGCTTGCCCGTGGGGTGGCGGGGAAGCTCGGCCTCGAAGTCGATCGAGCGAGGGCACTTGACCGCGGAGATCTGCTCCCGGCACCAGGCCATCAACTCCTCTGCCAGCTCGGGGCCGGCCTCCGCCATGTTCGCGGGCTGCACGACGGCCTTCACCTCCTCGCCGAAGTCCTCGTTCGGGACGCCGATCACGGCCACGTCGGTGACCTTCGGGTGGGTGATGAGAATGTTCTCGGTCTCCTGGGGGTAGATGTTCACGCCGCCCGAAATGATCATGTGGGCCTTGCGATCGGTCAGGTAGAGCCAGCCCTCCTCGTCGACGTAGCCGACGTCTCCGAGAGTCGTGTAGCCCTGGGGGCTGCGCGAGTCGGCCGTCTTCTCCGGGGCGTTGTGGTACTCGAACTTCGTGGCGCTCTCGAAGTAGATCGCGCCCTCCTGCCGGGGCGGCAGGTCCTGGTGGCTCTCGTCGAGGATGTGGACCTTGGCATTGAGGGGGCGGCCCACGGATCCGGGGTGCGCCAACCACTCCTCGGAGTTGATCGCGCAGAACCCGTTGCCTTCGGTGCCGGCGTAGTACTCGTAGATGACCGGCCCCCACCACTCGATCATCTGGCGTTTCACCGGGATCGGGCAGGGCGCAGCGGCGTGGATGGCCACCTGGAGACTGGAGACGTCGAAGGGGGCGCGGTCCTCCTCGGGGAGCTTGAGCATGCGGACGAACATGGTCGGCACCCATTGCGAGTGGGTGATCCGATGCCGTTCGATCAGCTCGAGGGACTTGCGGGCGTCGAACTGCTCCATGACGACGACGGTGGCGCCGACCCGGAGGAAGGACATGGTGAAGCCCAGGGGGGCGGCGTGGTACAGCGGGGCCGGGGAGAGGTAGACCGAGTTCTCGTCAGCCTGGTAGAGACCCAGGATGGCACCGAGCAGCGGCGGCGGTTTGCCGACCGGTGTCTTCTCGAGCGGATGCTTCACGCCCTTGGGGCGGCCGGTGGTACCGGACGAGTAGAGCATCGCGGCGCCCTCGAGCTCTTCCGCGATGGGCGTGGTCGGCTGCGCGGCGAGGGCTTCCTCCCAGGAGTCGAAACCGGCGATCGGCTCGTCGACCATGTAGCGGGCCTGGACGCCGGGACACTTGCCGACCAGGCCCTTTGCAATTTCCTGCTTCGCGGCGGAGGTCACGAAGACCTTGGCCTCGCAGTCGTCGATGATGTACTCGACCTCGGGCGCCGTCAGGCGGGAGCTGATGGCGGTGAAGTACAACCCCGAGCGCTGGGCCGCCCAGGCCAGGGGGAAGAACTCCTCGTGATTCTCCATGCAGAAG
>JAJDAR010000478.1 GCA_029261775.1 Deltaproteobacteria bacterium
CCGATCTGGAAGAAGCCTTGGATGTCGGTGGGTTCGGACACGTACGCCCACGATCTGCTGGCCCTCTGCGGTGCCGCGAACGTGTTCGCAAACCGCGACGATCGACGTTACCCGCGGGTGACCGACGCCGAGATCATCGCGGCGGCGCCGGAGCTGGTCCTGCTGCCTGACGAGCCCTACGCCTTCGGCTCACCCGACGTGCGCGAGCTCGCAGCCTGGCCGATTCCCGCCGCCGCCACGGGAAGAATCCATGTCATCGACGGCACATGGGTGTCTTGGTACGGTCCGCGCATATTCCGGGCGATCGAGACGTTGCGGAACCTCATTGTCGCGGGGGGGTGACCGGGGTGCCGAGCCTTCATTCTCGAATGGTTCATTCTCTTCATTCTCCTCTTGAGTCTCGAATGGACCTTCATTCTCGTTCCCACAAAGGCCGCGGGTCTCGGCTCCGCCGCGCTCGCGGGCCGCAGTCGAGGCGCCGGGTGCGCTTCCTCGTCGCGCTCGCCGCGGCGTGGCTGGCGACCGCAGCCTGGTCGGGGAACCTCACCGCCGTGCGCGTCGGCGTCCACGCCGACTACACGCGTCTGGTCTTCCAGCTCGACGGGGCCACGCCTTATCAGCTGGTCAGCCTCCAGCCCAAGGACGACGGCACGCAGCTGCTGACCCTGTCGATCCAGGGGATGGCGCCTTCGCTGGACCGGGTACCGGTCAAGGGCAGCCCGCACATCAAGGGCGTTCGCGTGGCGAGCCTGCCCGACGGCGGCGCCGAGCTTCGCATCCGTCTGCGCGGCGACGTGGAGCTGAAAGAGCTGGTGCTCAGCGGGCCGGACCGGATCGTCCTGGACTTCTTCGCGGCCGGCTCCGGCAAGGGCCCGTCGCTCGTCTCGCTCGTGCCGCCCGCACTCGACCCGGTGGCGAGCACCGCCCTGCCGCCGCGAGCCAGCGACTTCGACGAGGCCGCGCTCGAGCCGGAGCCCGAGCCGCGCCGCTCGATCGACGAGCTTCACGAGGAGGCGTTCGGCTCGGAGGAGATCGCCTCGACGGGCGATCCGGAGCTCGAGGCGGTCGCGCGCGATGCGCAGGCCCTTGCCGAGGTCGCAGAGGACACTTCCGCCGTCGAGGGCCTCGAGGCGGAGGTGCTCGGCGCGGCCGAGATGGCCCCGTTGGACGACCCGGACGCGCTGCAGGCCGAGGATGCCGACGCCTACGCGGGGGTCGAGATCGCCGAGGTCGTGCCCGAGGAGCCCGCGTCAGCACCGGCCCCGAGCGGGTCGCCCGCGGCGGAGAGCGGTGGGTCGGGAAGTCTGCTCGGAAGCCCGGTCGTGCTGGCTGCCATTGCGGGGCTCGCGATCGTGGGTCTGCTCTTCGTGCTGGGACGACGCCGCAAGAGCGAGCCCGAGGACGACGTCCTCCGGCCGCTCGATGCCGGCGCACCGGATGCCGCCCAGGAGGGCATGGGGGCTTCGGCCGACGGAGCCATCGAGAACCTGTTCGACGAGGCGACCGAAGCCGAGGCCCAGGAGATCGTCGACGCGGACGCTCCGGCCCCGTTCGTGGCGCCGCTCGAGGATCACGACATCGAGCCTGATGCCATCGTCATCCCCCAGGCGACTTCGGAGGACCACGAGATGGGAGTCGGTCACGACGAGCCCAGCATCGCCCCGACCCCGATGGTTGCGCCGCTCGCGCCCTCGGAGATGGGCCAAGGAGACGTCGCCAAGATGGTCGAGGAGTTCGAGCGGCGCATCGCCCACCTCGAGAACCGGCTGGAAGAGGTGGTGGACGCGAAGGAGCGGCTCGAGCGGCAGGTGGGTGCCCAGACCGAGGAGCTTCGCGTGCAGCGAGCCGCGATCGCGCGCACCCAGCGGGTGCTGCGGACCCTCGCTCGGCCCGAGGACGAGGCATCGGAGCCGGCCCCGAAGCTCTAGGGCCGGGGGCTCGAGCAGGTGCGGGACCCGGTCGGGGGCGCATCATGCCGCCTCCAAAGGGAAGCTTCCCCCCGGCTGCCGGAACCGCGGCCTCCGCGCGGCTAGATGCCGTCCCGGACCAGGGCCAGGGCGCCCAGGGCGCCGGCGTACTCTCCCTGGTCGAGGTGGATCGGGGCGCGACCCAGCGCGGCGGTGGTGCCGAGCAGGATCTCGCAGAGCGGCTGGTTGGCGCGCAAGGTCGTGCCGCCGTAGACGATGCGGCGGGCCTGGTGGGCCGCGGCGAGTGCCACGCAGAGCAGCGCCACGTTCTCCGCGACGAGGCCCATCACGGCATGAGCGAGATCCTCCCGGGCCGGCTTGCCTTCGCGGGTGCCGCGCTTGCCGAAGGCCGCTGCCGTCGCATCGCCGATCAGCGCGATCTCTCCAGGCCGATAGATGTCGCCCACGAGCAGGTCGACCTTGCGGCGGTCTCCGCGGCGCGCGAGCTCGGTGAGCTCCTCGAAGTCGGCTCCGCCGACGAGCAGGGCTCCGAGGCCGAGGACGGTTCCTCCGCCCAGCGCCGTGCCGCCGACCCGATTCACGGACATGCCGTCACAGTGCATGGCCGAGGTGCCGGTCCCGACGGAGACCAGGAGGAAGGGCTCCGCCAGGTGCTCCTGCTGGTCGCGGAGCAGCCGGTTCGCGCCCCGCCCCCACGCCGCGAACTCGTTGACGGCGACGGGCTCGCCTCCCAAACGCTGGGTCAGCTCGGCGGCGCCGGCGCCGGTCACGCCGATGCGCGCGGGCTTCAGCTCGCTCAAGATCGCGAGCAGCTCGTCGCTCGGGCCGTGCGGGAGCACCTGGAGACTCCGGTCCCCGGAGGGAAGGCGGATCGCCAGCTTGGTCAGGGTCGCGCCGAGGTCGACGCCCACGATCGGGTTCTGCCGGTCCACGTTCCTCGTCGGGTCCTCGTCGTTACCCCGTCCGGTCGGTCCTGATACCCTCTCGGATCGGTCACCCACGGGGGTCGGCGCCCTTCCCATGTATACCCAGTTCTATGGACTTCGGGAGAAACCTTTCTCCCTGAGCCCGGATCCCCGGTACCTGTTCCTGGCGGATCCTCATCGCGAAGCTCTCGCGCATCTGCTCTACGGCATCGAGCAGGGCGAAGGCTTCATCTGCATCACCGGTGAGGTGGGCACGGGCAAGACCACGCTGTGCCGGACGCTGCTGCAGCGCCTGGATCCGAGCACCGAGGTCGCCTTCATCTTCAATCCCCAGCTCACGGATGTCGAGCTGGTGCAGGCGATCAACGCGGAGCTCGGGCTCGAGGTCGAGGGCCTCGATCGCCGCCAGCTGATCGACCAGCTGAATCGGTTCCTGCTGGAGCGCAAGGCCGATGGCCGTCGCGTGCTGCTGATCGTGGACGAGGCGCAGGTCATGGAGCGCGACGCGCTCGAGCAGATCCGGCTGCTCTCGAACCTCGAGACCAACACCGCCAAGCTGATCCAGATCGTGCTGATCGGGCAGCCCGAGCTCGACACGATGCTGGAGTCGCCGGACCTGCGACAGCTTCGGCAGCGGATCAGCGTGCGCTGGCGGCTGGAGCCGCTGTCGGTCCACGACGCCCGCGAGTACGTACGGCATCGCCTGCGCATTGCGGCGGGCGGGCCGCGCGAGCTCTTCACCGACCTCGCGCTGCGCGAGATCCACCGTCGGTCCGGCGGGATTCCGCGCCTGATCAACCTGCTCTGCGATCGGTCCCTGCTGGCGGGCTATGCCGCCGGCGCCGAAGCCATCGGGCTCGGCCTCGTCACCGAGACGGACCGCGAGGTGCGGGTGGGCGCCAAGACCAGGCCGCGTCGCACCGGCGGATGGCGACCGACCTGGCGACCGACCCTTCCGTCCCTGCCCCGATTGCGCCTTCCCCAGGCGCTGCGCCTGTCGCGACCGCGTCTGCCCGATTGGGTCCAGGATGGAGCGCCGCTCTGGATCGGCGCGGGCCTGCTGGGCCTGGTGCTGGCCGGCTGGCTGATCCTCGATCCGCTCTCCGGCCTAAGAGACGAGGACGCGTTGCCGACGGTGGCCTCGCCTCCGCCCTCGATCGCGCCCGCCGCGGAGGTGAACGGTGCGTCCGGGCGGAGCGCGTCCGCCGCGGCGGACGGCGAGGCTCTCGTGTTCGGGCCCGAGCGTCCCCCTGTTTCCTCGCGCGAGATCGCCCCGACCCGGGTCGCGGCGCACCTGGACGAGGCCCGAAACGGGCAGACCCAGCCGACGCTGGATGGGCGACCGGCCGCTCCGAGCGGGACGCCCGCGACGAACGACGACGGACTCTGGAAGGATCTGCCTCCGCCCGACGAGCTGGCCGCGCTGGGGGCCGACCTGGGCACCACCTTGGGGCGCAGCTCGCCGGCCGTGACGATCGCGGGCTCGCTCGACGTGATGCTGCTCCGCTGGTCGCAACCGCTGCTGCACGCCGAGCTGCTCTCGCTGCCGCAGATGGTGTCCAACCTGCGCGAGCGCGGCTTCTCGGTGCTGAACCTGCGGGACGCCCGGCTGGAGACGCTCGCGGCCCTCGACCTGCCCGCGCTGATCGTCCTGCGGGCGATGGACGGCGCGCCCCGCTACGCGGCCCTGACCGGCATGGGCCCGGACACGGTGCGCCTCGAGGGCATCGGGCCGACCCCGCTCTCGGTGGGCAGCGAGGATCTCGAGCCCTTCTGGCAGGGCGAGGCCTTCGTGCCCTGGCGCGACTTCGAGACGCTGCCCTCCGTGCTGCGACCGGGCACCCGCGGACCGCACGTGGAGTGGCTGCAGACGGCGTTGCTCCAGCTCGGGGTGTATCGCGCCGGAGCCACGGGCCGGTACGACGCCAACACGGTAGCCGGCGTGCGCGCGATCCAGGAGCGACTGGATCTGAGTGTCGACGGCACCGTCGGGCCGGTGACGAAGATCCAGCTGTACCGCGCCCTGCCGGGCTACGCGGTGCCCGATCTCCAGCTTCGAGCGCGGGGGAGCAAGTCGTGAGCACGATCCTGAAGGCCCTGGAGCGGGTCGAGCAGGAGCGCCGCGCGCAGGAGGCGGAAGGCGACCCCGCGTCCACCTCCGACGCAGATCTTCCGAACCCGGCAGGCGCGACGGACGGCGATCTGCCCAGCCATGCGGCCGCTATGGACGGCGATCTGCCGGGCCCCGCGGCCGCGGCGGACGGCGACGTGCCGAGCCCTGCGAGGGCAGGTCCGCCGGATCCCGTGCCGCCCTCGGCGACCGACGCCGCAGAATCCCCCGCGGATCCTTCGGCGGAGCGCCGCGAGCCGCCCCGGGACCCGCCGCCCCAACCTGCTGCCATTCCGCGCGAGCGACGGGGCACCCGGAGCGCGATGGGCCCCGCAGCGCTGGTTGCGGCGCTCCTGCTCTTCGCCTTCGCCGGCTACCAGGCCTTCGGACCGGAGGACGACGAGGCGGGGATCGTGGCTGCGATCGAAGCGCCGTCCGTACCGTCCGCCCCTGCGATCGCGCCGTCCCGTCCGCCGGCCCCCGAGGTCGCCGACCCGGAGCCGCCGGTTGCACGCACTCCGCAGCCCGCATCGCCTACCGTTGCCCCGGCTCGGGAGCCCTCGCCCGTCGTCGCCGCGCGCGAGCCTTCTGCGCCGCCGGTCGTCGCCGCACGCGAGCCTTCTGCGCCCCCGGTCGTCGCCGTGCGCGAGCCTTCGCCGCCGCCGGGCGCGGCACAAGGCACCGCCCGTCCTCCCGCGACCGGCCCGACACCGGCCCCGGAGCGCCCCGTGACGACCGCCCTCGCGCCGCCTGCGGCCGCTCCGGTGCGCCGCCCCGGGCCGCCGCCCGGCGCTGCACTCGCAGCACCCCCGCGGCCCGACGCTGTTCTCGCAGCACCCTCGCGGCCCGACGCTGTTCTCGCAGCACCCTCGCCGACGGCCGCGCCGTCGCCCGATCCCGCCAGCGTCGGGATCGAGGCGCCCGGGCAAGGCGCACGGGCCGCTGCCCGCGAGCTCGCGAGCGCGTCGGCCGCCTCGCAGGACGAGCCCCCGCCCCGCCCCGCTCCCGAGCGTGTCGCGGCCCGCGCGCCCGACCCGTCGCCGCCGACCGCCCCGGTCGTGTCGCGTCCGACGTCCACCTCGCGCCCGCGGGTGGCCACGCTCCCGCCCGCGCCGAGCATCCAGGTCAAGCGCACGGAGTGGCATCCGACGCCCGACCGTCGCAGGGCCCGCGTCGTGGTCGAGGGCCACGGCGAGGTCATCGAGCTGCGCGAGGGCGACGCCGTCGGCGTGCTCGTGGTCTCGGAGATCCAGCCCTCCGCCGTCGTCTTCCTGCATGGCGCCGCCAAGCTGCGCCGCTCCGTCGGCCGCTGACCCTTGCCGTACGCCTTGCAGCTGGGCGTCGTCGCCGACACCCACGGCGAGCTGGCGGATGACGTGCTTCGCGCGCTCGGAGCCCCGGACCTGATCCTCCATGCGGGCGACATCGGCGACGACGCGCTGCTCGATCGCTTGCGCCGCCTGGCGCCGGTCGTTGCCGTCGTCGGCAATGGCGACCCCGATCTCACCCATCGCTACCCGTGGGAGCAACGCATCGAGATCGGCGAAGCGCGCATCCTGCTCTGCCACTGGTACGACAACTTCGGCCAGATCCATCCGCAGGTGGCCCGCGAGCTGGCGGAGTGGCAGCCCCACGCCCTCGTCTACGGGCACACGCATCGCACGGTCAACGAGCGCGTGGACGAGTGCCTGCACTTCAACCCGGGCTACGCCGGGCCGCGCTCGCCGTCCCGCCCTCGCTCGGTGGGCCACCTCGAGATCCAGGGAACGAGGATCGAGGGCCGCATCCAGCCTCTCGACTGACCGGCACGGACGCTCCGGCCCGACCGGTCCCTGCGTCCCGGTAAGGGCGGCACGCGAGCCCGCCGTCGACGCTATCGGACGGTGATGGTCCCGTTGGAGGCCCGCAGCCGGATCGGGATTCCACCCTCGCCGAGCGTCGCCTTCAAGCGTCCACTCCGCTCGCGGCTCGCCTCGGGCAGGTCGAGGGACGAGCGGATCACGCCGTTGTCGACGCGTACGTCCAGGTCGCCATCCGTGTCGGGGGGCAGGTCGAGGGTGATGCGGCCGTTGCTGGTGACGAGCACCAGTCCCTCCTTGCCCAGGCTCTCGAGCGCGCAGCTGACGGTCCCGTTCGTCGTCGAGGCGTCCACCGAGCCCCTGTGCTCTTCGATCTGGATCTTGCCATTGCTCGAGCGCGCCATCAGCTGACCGCAGGTGCTGCGCGTCTGGACCTTGGCGTTCATGGCCTTGAGGTCCAGGTTGCCGATCACGTCGGTCGCGCGGACGGGTCCGTTGCTCGAGCGGGCGCGCACATTCGAGCGCATGCCCTCGATGCAGATCCGCCCGTTCGCCGCGACCACCGCCACCCACACCTCGCGCGGGAGCCGCACCTCGAGGTCGGCCCGACCCTGGCGGTTCCAGCGGCCGGGGATGTCGATCTCCAGCTCGAGGACGCCCTGGGCATCCTCGCGGTGGGCGACCCGGATCTCGCTGACCAGGCTCTGCGCCGCCTCGTCGCTCTCGGCCCGCGCCGTCTTGCGCGCGGTCACCTGGATGTCGGCGCGGTCCTCTCCGATCACGTGGGTGCGGCCGTTGGCGTTGTCCACCCGCAGCTTGCCCGAGGGCGGCGTGTCGAGGGTCAGCGTCTCTTCGGCTTCGGCGCGTTCGCTCCAGGGGATTCCGCGCAGCAGGCTGCGCACGAACCCGCCGATGCCGCCTCCGCGCGGCGCTTCGTCTTCTTCTTCGCAGCCGCGATTCTTCATGGGGTGCTCTCCGCGGTCCGGAGGGCTTCGGCCGGCCGCAGGGCGCGTGTGGAGTGGAGCCATCGCTCGAGAAGCAGGCTGGCGACGGGGAGCCCGGTCGCTTCCGTGAGCACGAGATCCGGCGCGCCGCCCATCAGTGGAAGGTCCGCTCGTCGGGGCGACGGTCCTCGTTGCGGACCGCGCGCAGGTTGCGACGCATCCTCCAGCGCCGATAGCGGTGCTTGATCTGCTGGGGGCCGAAGCGCGTGGTGACGCCCATGCGCTGGAGCAGGATCCAGCCGACGAAGACGCCGCCCAGGTGGCCGACGTGACTGACGTTCGAGGGCCCGCTGAACATCTCCATGAAGAAGAGGAACGGAATGAACCAGATCGCCTTGATGGGGATCGGCGGGAAAAGGAGCATGATCGTGCGGTCGGGCCAGCTGAGGGAGTAGGCCAGCAGCACGCCGTACACGGCGCCGGAGGCACCCAGCGTGAACGCGTAGTACTGCGGGGTGTTCATGTCCATCGCGTGCAGCAGGGCCGGCCAGGCCGCGATGATCAGGCCGGCTCCGATCCCGCAGAGCAGGTAGAAGCGCAGGAAGCGGCGCTCGCCCCAGTAGCTGGCGACCGGAGAGCCGAACATCCACAGGGCGAACATGTTGAACAGCAGGTGGAAGACGCTGTTCGGCGCGTGCAGCCACATGTAGGTGGCGGGCTGCCAGAAGTAGCCCTGCTCCCAGACGAGGGCGGGAAACACCGCGAACCACTCGGTGAAGCCCGGCACGACGTGCTGCAGGATGAACACGCCCACGTTCGCGATCATCAGCCACTTGATGACGTCAGGGGTGCTGGGCGGGCCGAAGCCGATCGAGTTGCCGCCGCGTCCGAACAAGCGATTGCCTCCCCCCGTGGTGGGTCTCACCGCGGGGTGTTGCCGCGTCAGCCAGCCGGCCGCGGCCGGTCGATGGCAGCGAGACATGGCGGGACGGGCGCGAAATCCCGCGATTCAGCCCAGCCTAAGCCCTGCCCAACAGCCGGTCAAACGGGCCGTGCGCGTCAATGCGTCAATGCGTCAATCGCGTGATGCGTTGCGTCAAGATCGAGGCCGGTCAGGTCGGCGAGGGGTCGGTCGATGCCGAGCGCGCGCAAGGCGTCGAATCGAGCCCGGCAGGCTTCGGGGGGGCCGGCTGCGATCGATGCCTGCGCCTCGCTTTCGGCAAGCTGGGCGAACCACGGCTGGAAGCGCCGGAAATCCGCCAACAGGTCCGACGAGCCGGGCTCCCCATGGGGCCGCGTCATGACCCAGAGCTGCTTGCCCAGGTCCGCTGCCGACCGGCCCTCGCGCGCGCAGGCCTCGTCGAGTCCGGCCAGGGCGGCGGTGATCCGCTCCGGTGTCGGAGGCACGTTCAGATCCCAGCGGTCGGCGTGGCGCGCGACGACCGAGAGCAGGGGGGACACGCCGCAGCCCACCTCGATCTCGGGCCGCCCTGCCGGCGGCGTCGGGCGGACCCGCGCTCCGTCGAGTCGGACCCACGCGCCCTCGCGGGTCACGGTCTCGCCGCGCCAGAGTGCACGGACCGCGTCGAGCGTCTCGTCCAGCCAGGCCGCCCGCGTCGTCGGGTCGGCCCACGGCAGGCCGAAGCGCCGGTCGGCGGGCTGGCCGCCGATCGACATCAGGAAGCGCACCCGCCCCGGAAAGAGTCGCTCCTGGGTGGCCACGGCCTGGGCGAGGCGCGCGGCGTTCCAGTGGTGGACGAGCCGGATCGTGCCGATTCCGATGCGCTCCGTCACCGCGAGCAGCGCCGTCATCAGCGTGAACCCGTCGAGGACGTCGCCTTCGCCCCGGCTCGGAATCACCGAGACGTCACCGTCGGTGTAGACCGCATCGACGCCCGCGCTCTCGGCATGGCGCACCAGCTCGACGAGATGCTCCCAGGGGTGCTGATGCCAGGCGAGCACCAGCCCGAGCTCGTCCTTGCGCGGCGAGGGTGTGCTCAGCCGAGCATCCCCCGGTGCCTCGCGGCATGCACCAGCGCGAGGGCACTCTTGGCGTCGCGGAGCTCGCCGCTCCAGACCATCTCGAGGGCCGCGGCGAGCGGGGTCGGCACGACCTCGATGATCTCGTCCTCCTCCGGGCGCGGCGGGATCGCTTCCAGGTCGAAGGCTGCGAAGAGGTGGATCACCTCGTCGGTGAAGCCGGGGGAGGTCCAGACCGAGCCGAGCCGCTCCAGCCGTCCCGCGCGGCGGCCGGCCTCCTCTTCGAGCTCCTTTGCCGCACAGACCTCCGGGGTGTCGCCGTCGAGCTTCCCGGCCGGAATCTCCCAGATCATGCCGTCGGCGCAGTGCCGGAACTGTCGGATCAGCAGCACGACGTCGTCGGTCTCGAAGGGCACGACGGCGGACGCACCCGGATGGCGGACCACGTCCAGCTCGATCTGCCGCCCGTCGGGCAGCACGACGGGCTCGATGCGCACGGTGATCGAGCGGCCTTGATAGGCGGTGACGCTCACGCGGGGCAGTCCTTTCGCAACGGGCACGCCTCGCAGCGCGGCTTGCGGGCCACGCAGCAGACGCGCCCATGGTGGATGACGCGATGGGTGTAGCGGGTCCACTCCTCGGGGGGCAGGAGGGACATGAGGTCCTCTTCGATCTGGACGGGGTCTTCGCGGGCCGTCAGCCCGAGGCGACGGTTGACCCGCTTCATGTGGGTGTCGACGGCCAGGCCCGGCACGTCGAAGCAGTTGCCCAGCACCACGTTCGCGGTCTTGCGCGCCACGCCGCGCAACGAGACCAGCTCCTCCAGGCTGCGCGGGACCTTCCCGCCGAACCGCTCGACGATGTCGAGCGCGGCGGACTGGATCGACTTCGTCTTCTGGCGATAGAAGCCGGTCGGTCGCACGATCGCCTCGATCTCGGCGGGATCCGCCTCGGCCAGGGCCTGCGGCGTGCCGAAGCGCCGGAACAGCGTGGCCGTGACTTCGTTCACCTTGGCATCGGTGCACTGCGCGGAAAGGATCGTCGCGATCAGCAGCTCGAAGGGCGTGGTGTAGTCGAGCGCGCAGTCCGCATCCGGGTAGGCCTTCGCCAGCGCGCGCGCGATGCGCCCCGCTCGGGTCCGAAGCGGAGCCAGGTCCCTCGGCATCGTCGGACTCTAGCCGTCGGCCGCAACGTTCCGCATCCTCCCCGCATGCAGCCTGGACATCAGTGGGTCGAGAAGACCATCGCGGTCGCGCGCCGCGATGCACCGGACCAGAGTCTCGAGGCGATCTACGTCGCTGCGGGCCTCGCGGCGCCGCGAGGTGCCCTGGTCGCACCTCCGCACCCGCTCTACGGCGGCAGCATGGAATCGCCGGTGGTGAACGAGCTCGCCTACGCATGCTTCAAGGCCGGCATGGACACGGTGCGCTTCAACTGGCGGGGCGTCGGTGCGAGCTCGGGCTCGGCGAGCGGCGAGGCGGAGGATGCGGACTGCGACTACGGCTCGGCCCTCGACCACCTGGCGGAGACCGTGCCCGGCAAGCTGGTGGCCTGCGGCTACTCCTTCGGTGCCGCCTCCGCCGTGCGCTGCGCGGCCGCCCACCCGCGGGTGGGTCAGCTGATCCTCGTGGCGCCCCCGCCGGCATTGATCTCGCCGGAGCGGATCGCCGGAACGGGCAAGGCGACCCTGGTCGTCACCGGCGAGCTGGATCACCTGGCGCCCGCCGAGGCGCTCCAGGCGGCGTTCGCAGCGGTGCCAAAGGTCGAGGTCGTCGTCCTCCCCGAGACCGACCACTTCTTCGCCACCGGCCTCGCCGACCTCGCCCAGTCCACCACCACCTGGCTCACCCCCTGACCGCCCCCCCAAGAAGAACAAGAGCGGAAGAGCGGGGACGTTGGGTTGAATGTTTGAGAGGCGCAGGTACCCCAATGGCCAAAAGGAACCGACCTACCCCGGTGCCCGGGGCCGGGTGCGGGTATCCCGCG
>JAJDAR010000479.1 GCA_029261775.1 Deltaproteobacteria bacterium
CTGGGCCCGGAAGGCATCGACGATCGGATCCTCGGCCTCTTCGGACCGCACAACCACCTTGTGGGCGTCGTACGACGACGCGTGCAGGGCCGGAACCAGCTCCGGGCCGAGCATGATGCGCATGATCTGACGGATCGCATCGGTCGAGATGACGCCTGCGATGCCCAGGCGATGGGCGACCGCCTGGGCGAGGGAGGTCTTGCCCACCCCCGCGGCACCGCCCAGCAGCAGGATCAGCGGGCGGTCGGAGTCGAGGAACTCCCGCCACGCCAGATAGCGGCCGGCGACGCGTGGCCCGAGCTGCTTGCCGAGCACCTCGGCCGACAGCGAGCGGAGCTCCGCCCGGCCCACCAGGGCCCGGCCGCGGGCCACGAGGGCGGCTTCGATCTCACGCGCCACCTCGTGGGCCTGGTCCGGCTCGATGGCGGCAGCCAGCAGGGATTGCGAGAGCACGCCCTTCGAGAAGGGCTGACTGTCCCCCTGGGCGCCCACCTGGATCACCGGGGCCACCCGCAGGGGGCGCTCCTCGAGGTGGCCCGAGAAGTTGCGATCGACGAGCCGTGCCAGCTCCGCCCGCCCGATCGTCTCGCGGCCCCGGAGCGCCTCGCGGATCGCCGAGGCGGCCTCGAAGGCCTCGTCGAAGCCGGCGCCGCGGGACATCAGCGAGTGGATCATGATCCCTCGCATGAAGGGGCGGCGGCTCGTTCCATCCTCCACCCAGATCCTGCCGTCGGAATCAGGCGGGCTCTTCTTGGCGCCGGACATCGCGGCAGCCTACCCCACGGCCCTAGAGCGAGCGAATCGAGGGATAGCCCTCGGGCCAGTCGCAAGAAAGGCCCGAACCCCTCGACAATTCTAGGATTTCGGGAGTTGACGCCCTACACACCATGGTTACTCTGCTCCAGGGAACCTCCCCCACATCCCCGGTCCGTCCTCCCGCTCACTCCCGTTCGAGGAGGAGGCCGACATGCGCACGATCGCGATCGTCAACCAGAAGGGCGGCTGTGGGAAGACCACGACCGCGGTCAACCTCGCCGGGGCCCTGACCCAGGATGGTGGCCGGGTGCTCGTGGTCGACATGGACCCGCAAGCCCATGCCACGCTGGCTCTCGGGCTCGACCCGGAGTCGCTCGACGAGAATCTCTACGAGGTGCTCGCCGAGCCCTGCGAAGGTCCGGGTTCCGGGCGGCTCGCGAGCATCGTCCAGGCGATCAGCGAGGACCTGCACCTCGCGCCTTCGGGCATCGTGCTGAGCGCGCTCGAGCAGAAGCTCACGGCGGAGCGCGCCGAACGTCGCACCGAGCGGCTCGAGGCGGCGCTGGCCTCGGTCCACCGCGACTACGACTTCGCGATCATCGATTGTCCTCCGAACGTCGGGGTCCTCACCTTCAATGCGCTGCGGGCGGCGAGGGAGGTGGTCGTCCCGCTCGAGACCAGCGACTTCGCCATCCACGGGGTCCAGAAGCTGCTCGAGACGATCGCGCTGCTCTCGGACCGCATCGGCCACGAGCTGTCGGTGCGCATCCTTCCCACGCTGTACGACGGACGCACACGCTTTGCCCGCGAGACCCTGGCCGAGATCCGTGAGCTGTTCGGAGATCTCTGCTTCGACACCGTGATCCGCTCCAACATCAAGGTCCGCGAAGCCGCGCGCCGCGGCCGACCGATCGGCTTCTACGCGCGATCGGCGAACGGAGCGCGAGATTACGGAGCGCTCGCCCTCGAGCTGTCGCTCGCGGGTGCGCCCGAGGATCGGGCCCAGCCCGAGGGGGAGGTCACCTCGACGGCCGGCGATCGGGAGGTCGTGGTCCGCTATCGCGATCCGGGAGCCACCGACGTCCGCATCGCGGGCGACTTCAACGGCTGGGTGCCGGACAAGGACGTCCAGTCGCTGGTGCAGGCGGAAGGGCCGGAGCGCGTTTGGACCAAGATCCTGAACCTGCCGCCCGGGACCTATCACTACCGCTACGTGGTCGACGGCGAGTGGCGCGAGGATCCGGACAACCCGAACGCGGTTCCGGGCCCGGTCGGCGGACGCAACTCGGTCCTCGTGGTGCGCTGAGGCCGCGACATGGCCCGCGAGCTGCGAGACGTCCTCCACTACTTCCTGGACGACGATGAGGGCGCCGATGCCGTGGCCCCCTCGCCCGACGGGGCGGGGGCCGCCGGGGCCGAGCCCGAAGGAAGGCCCGGTCCGGAGGACGGCCAGCGCCCCGCGGCACGCGCACGAGCCGCGCCCCGGCCCTGTGCGCCGACCGCGGCGGTCCCGATCCTGGCCTGCCCGCTCCACTCGCGCGATGCCCTCCGTCTCGCCCTGGCCTGGAACCTGGCCGCTGAGCTCGAGCAGCTCGGTCGGCCGCCGCATTGGGTCGCCGCGCGCCCTCCGGTCGAAGCGGGCAGCGAGCTGGACGGGTGCGGAAGCTTCTCGATGACCTGGATCGAAACATCGCGAGGAGATGTCTCCGCCCTCAGGCGCGCCGCCCTCGAACCCTCGCGAGCCGGGGCGAGGGGCGCGAAGGCGATGGGCGCCCCCCCGACCTTCGTGCTCATGCCCTTGCCGACGGATCTGTCGTGGTCGGACGATGACGCCCCGCTGCTGGGTCGGTGCTGGCTGGCCGCAGGGCCGTCGGACCGCGAGCGAAGCTCGTTCCTGTCGCTGTGCGAGCGCATCCTGTCGATCCGACCCGACGCCGAGCTGGGGCTGACGGTCGTCGGCGTGGCCGACCTGCGCGGTGCGCGGCGCACCTTTGCGTCGCTGGCGGAGATCTACGCCTGTCGTTTCGACCGCCGGCTGCGCAGCCAGGGGCTCGTGCTGGACGAGCGCGAGCTCTACCGCACGCTCACGGCCCGCCGTCCGCTCTCGCGGCTCTTGCCGGACTCGCGCGCAGCCAGGACCCTGCGCGATGCCGCGGAGCTCATCCGTGACGACCTGGAGCCACCTGGTGACGGAGCCTGTGCCGGGCCGGCCGCGACGCGACCGGCCTCCTGGGAGTGATGTTCGCGCAGCCCTGCTCGAGCGGGATCCGCCCCTGGACCTGCTCGTGGAGGGCTTGCTCGGGGTCGAGGCTCGGATCGACTGGGCGTGCCGGTGTCCGCGCGGTGGGGTGACCCTGGTGCACTGGGCCGAGCCCGGGCATGACCTGGCCGGCTTGACCCATCTGCTCGCGCAACTTTCCTGGCTCGAGCCGCGCCTCGCCGATTGGCAGCAGCTCGCTCCGGAGCGGAATCTGGACGCCAACCGGACGCCGGCGGGCATCCTGCTGGCCCGGACCTTCAGCGCGCGGGCCGTGCTCGCCGCGAACGCCCTCGGCGGCGCAATCCAGCTGGGGCGATGGACGGGCGGTGCCATCGCGCTGGAGTCCGACTCCGACCACGGCGTCGCGCCTGCCCTCCCCTGCGTCCTCGAGCCGGAGGATCCGCCTCCGTCGGAGACGGCGCCTTCGGAATGGGCGTCACACTTCCGGACCCGCCTTCGCCACGAGGACCTGTAGGGGGCGAAGTGCCGGCTCCTCCGGCGTCGGGTGGGCGGATGCCCCGCGGGGCCCCAGAATCGCGGGCCGGTGGGCTTCCATCTGTTGACACCCGACACCGAGATGGGGTCACCTTCCTGAGTGGGGGAAAGCCGCATTGGCGGTGTTGGGGTTGTTGGGAAGGGAAGTGATGGCTGCTCTCAGCCCGGGCTCGGGCCCGGTTGCGCGCTCTCGTTGGAACAAGCTCACGGATGGCCCCGAAGGCCCCCCCGACAAGGATCTGGTTCAGCAGACCTTGAGGGGCGACGCCGCTGCGTTCGAGCTCTTATACGCGCGGTACTTCCCGAGGGTGTATCGCTTCATCGATCGGCGCGTATCGAATCGCGCGGACACCGAGGAGATCGTCCAGGAGGCGTTCTTCAACCTGTTCTCGGCGCTCGACTCCTACCGCGGAGACGCGCCCTTCGGCGCCTGGGTCTTCGGTGTCACGCGTCGCACCCTGGCGTCGCGCTTCAAGCGCAAGCGCCACACGATGGTGCCCCTGCCCGAGGACGAACTCGGGAGCGGGCCCGCACCGCAGGCCGACTCGAACCCGCTGGACGACTACGAGTGCAGCGAGCGCCTTCGCCGCATGTCGCTCGCCGCGCGCCGCGATCTCTCCCCGGAGCAATGGACGCTGTTCCGCCTCCATCATCTCGAAGATCATTCGATCCAGGAGATCGCGGGGATGGTGGACAAGAGCGAGGACTCGGTGAAGAGCCACCTGTACCGCGCCCGGCGCCTGCTCCTGGCTCGCTAGCCCCGGCGCATCGGTGACGCGCGCCGGCTGCGACCGGTAGACTCGGCCGCCGTGGATCCCCTGCCGTCATTGTGGACCGAGCCCTGCGAAGGCGGCCTGCGCTTCGAGGTCGTGAGCCGGGGCGACTGGGTCCCGGGGCGCTTGTTCCTCCCCTCGGGTCCGGGCCCCTTCCCGCTGATCCTCGTGCAGCACGGGGCGGGAAGCAGCAAGGACGACCCGATCATGGACACGGTCTCGGCGCCCTGGGTCGAGGGTGGCGCGGCCGTGGCCCGGCTCGACTTCCCCCTCCACGGTGAGCGAACCGACGCGAAGCTGACGGGTCGGGTGCTGGCCGCCCTGGCCGAGGGCAGCGGCGCCTCCAGCCTCGATCTCGGCCTTTGGCCGGATCTCCATGCGCAGGCGGTCTCGGACCTGCGGCAGGCCGTCAGCGCGCTGTCCGGGCGCGACGAGATCGATGGAGAGCGGGTGGGCTACGCGGGCTTCAGCCTGGGCGGCATCCTCGGAGCCGCCTTCTGTGCGTCGGATCCGCGCGTCCGGGTGGCGGCCCTGGCCCTGGCGGGGGGCGGCCTGGCGCCCTCCCCGTTCGACCCGACGGACCACGTCGGCGCGTTCGCGCCCCGCCCCCTGCTGCTGGTGAACGCCCGGGACGACCAGCGGATCCCGCAGGCCCGGGCAGAGGCGCTGCACGCTGCCGCGGGGCAAGCCAGCGAGGTCGCCTGGTTCGACGGGGGCCACGGAGAGCTCCCCGGCGCCGCGCTGAAGCGCATCTGGCGTTTCCTGGCCGGGCCGCTCGGCCTCTGAGCGGGCGCGACGCCCTGCCGTCGTGCGTCAAGCCGGACCCTCGGCCCGCCGAACGGGGCCTCCGGGAGAGTTGCGGAGGTCGGGACCACGGATCCGGCCAGCGCCATTTGCTACCTCCCATCCTCGGTCGGCCCGAGATCGGTGCCGACCCCTTCCGGAGGTCCTCATGCGACCCGCCCCCGTCCTGCTCCTCTTGATCGTCTGCAGCGTCGCCCTGCTGGGTGCCGACTCGTGCGCCCCCGGCAGTGCGGGTTCCGGCGCGGACTCGGCCGTCGGCGCGGGCGCCGACGAGACACCGGCGGCTCGGCTCGACCAATCGATCATCACGATCGGCGAGGTGGACGAGTGGATCCGGCACGAGCTGTTCCGGCAGGCCAGCGAGGACGGCGACGAAGCCAAGCTGCACGAGCTCCGCAGCCAGGCCGTGGAGAACATCCTGAACGAGCGGCTCGTCGAGCGCGAGGCCCAGAAGCGCGGCGTCGGGACCGACGAGCTGATGGAGGCCGAGGCCACGCGGCGCATGTCCGTGACGGACGCGGAGGTGCTCGAGTTCTGGGAGCGCAACAAGGGCTCGATGGGCGAGGTCGACTTCACGACCGCCGCTGCGCAGATCCGCCGTCATCTCGAACGCGCGAAGGGCCCCGAGGCGGCGCGAGGCTTCGTGCGGGAGCTCCGCGCAGACGCCGACGTCGAGGTGCTGATCGAGGTGCCGCGAATCGAGGTGGCCGCGGCCGGCCCGGCCCAGGGGCCGGAGGACGCGCCGATCACCATCGTGGAGTTCAGCGACTACCAGTGCCCCTTCTGCCGCCGTGCCGAGCCGGTGATCGAGGAGGTCTTGAAGCGCTACGAGGGCAAGGTCCGCTTCGTCTATCGCCAGTTCCCCCTCGACCGCATCCATCCCCAGGCCCGCGGTGCCTCCGAGGCCGCGCTCTGCGCGCACGACCAGGGGCGCTTCTGGGACTACCACGAGCGGCTCTTCGTCGAGGGTGCGGACCTCGCCCCCGAGGCGCTCGAATCCCATGCCGAGGCGCTCGAACTCGACCTCGCCGCCTTCCGGAGCTGCGTCCAGGAGCGACGCCATCAGGCGCAGGTCGAAGCCGACGTGAGCGAAGGGCGCGCCGCGGGCGTGACCGGGACGCCCGCGTTCTTCGTGAACGGCATCGTGCTGAAGGGCGCCCAGCCCGTGGACGAGTTCGTCCGGGTGATCGACGCCGAGCTCGACGTCGCCGTCTCGGACGAGGGCTGACCCCCGCCCCTCCGACAGGGCCTAGACCATCTGCTCCAGCAGACGGTCCCGCTCGACCTCCATCCGGTCCCGGTCCCGTGCCTCGAGGTTGAGGCGCAGCAGCGGCTCGGTGTTCGACGAGCGCAGATTGAACCACCAGTCCTCATAGCGGACGAGCAGGCCATCGAGTCGCGAGACCTCCGGCGCCTGGCCGTGCTCGGCTGCAACGGCCGCCAGGATCGCCGCAGGGTCCTCGACCCGACGGCTCAGCTCGCCGCTCGCGTGGTAGCGCCGCAACGGAGCGATCAGCTCCGAGAGAGGGCGTCCCTCCCGACCCAGCACGTCGAGCATCGCGACGAAGGCCGCCACCCCATCGTCGGCGATGAGCGTGTCGGAGAAGCGGAAGTAGAAGTGCCCGGAGAGCTCGCCCGCGAAGATCGCATTCTGCTCGCGCATCGCGGCCTTCACGAAGGAGTGTCCGACCCGGCACATGCCGGCTTGCCCCCCCGCCGCCTCGATCTCCTCGGCCGTGGCCCAGCTCGAGCGCAGGTCGTAGAGCACCAGGCCGCCCGGATGCCGACGCAGCTGGGAGCGCGCGAGCAGCGCCGTGATCAGGTCGCAAGAGATCGGCTCGCCATGCTCGTCGACGAACACGGCGCGATCCGCATCGCCGTCGAAGGCGACGCCGAAGTCGGCTCCGGTCTCCCGCACCAACGCGCACACCTCGGCCAGGTTCTCGACCTCGAGCGGGTCGGCCGGATGGTTCGGAAAGGTGCCGTCCGGCTCGAAGTACAGTCGCTCCGTCCGCAGGGGCAGCTCCTTGAGAACCGTCTCGAGGGGAACGCCGGCCATGCCGTTGCCGCAATCGATGGCCACGTGCAGCTCCGGCCGCGCGTCGCCGACCGCGAGCACGTGGCGCGTGTAGCCGGGCAGCACGTCGAACGCGCGGACGTTGCCGCGAACCGCCGCCACCGGGGCCACCGCGCGCTCGGCGCACAGCTGTTGGATCTCGCGGAGCCCGCTCGCCTCTCCGACCGGGATGGCGTGCTCCCGACAGATCTTGAAGCCGTTGTAGCGGGCCGGATTGTGGGAGGCGGTCAGCATGATGCCGCCCCCCGCACCCAGCTGGTCGACGGCGTAGTAGAGCATGGGCGTGGCGATCAGCCCCAGGTCGATCACGTCCACGCCCTCCTCCCGAACGCCCCGCAGCAGGGCCGCGAACAGCTCGGGCGAGCTGGCCCGGGCGTCGCGGCCGATGGCGATCACCGAAGCGCCGAGAAAGCTCGCCGTGGCCCGCCCGATCGCGTGGGCATCGGCCGGACCCAGATCGTCCGGGACGAGCCCTCGGATGTCATAGGCCTTGAAGATCCTGGAGAGGTCGCTCATGGCGGGGATTCTAGTCACCCTGGGCGATCCGTCTGCCGATACGCAACGTTGCGCCCGATTCGGCCTGCCGGACGAGGCTGGGCTTGACCGAGCCCGACCTGGCGGACGAAGCTGCGCTTGACCGAACCCGGCCTGCCGGGCAATTTGGGGTTCACCATGTTCGGACTCGGCTTTCCGGAGCTTCTCGTCATTCTCGTGATCGTGGTCGTGCTCTTCGGGGCGCGACGCCTCCCCGAGATCGGGAGCGGGCTCGGCAAGGCGATCAAGGGCTTCCGCACCGGTGTGTCGGGAGACGACGAGATCGACGTCACGCCGGAGAAGGAACAGGTGGCCGAGAGCAAGAAGTCGTCCTGATCCCTCAGGACGACTCCCGCTCGCCGGCGTCAGCTCCACCTGCGGGCGACGAGCCAGGCGGCCCCGCTGCCGCGGAGGCTTCCGCAGCGCCGGGCTTCTCGGGCTCGGCCCAGCGCAGCTCGAGTCCATGGGCGTCGATCGGCGCGTGCTCGAAGACGGCCTGGAACGCGGATCCCGCCCGGAGGGACGGAGAGGTCTGCCGGAAGGTCCGGCGCAGGTCCGACGGGTCCGTCTCGCGCAGGGGCTCCTCGACCAGGGCCGGGCCAGCCCATGCAGGCGCCGCCTCGAGAGGTGCGCCGGCGGCGTCGAGCAGTCGGATCCTCAGCCCCTGGCCGGCGCGCGCGCCTGCGGGCGCTCGACCGCTGACCAACAGGATGGAACCCCCGTGCAGGTTCTCGAGACGCTCCGCACGCAGACCCTCGGGCAACGAACCGCCTCCGACCTGGACGACGGCGACCTCCGCTGTCGGCATCGGAGCCAGCGCAGCGCGGACCACCTGCGCGGCCCCCCAGCCGATCAGGGCCAGCCCCAGCAGCCAGGCGGCCGCGGTGGTCCCCGAATCGGGAACGAACCAGAGCGGGCGTCGACGGCGCCGCGGCGATCGGGGCTCGGCGACCGCTTCGGGCGCCTCCTGCGGCGCCTCCTCGACGTGCTCGACCGGGGCCGGGTTCACGTCGGCGAGGAAGTCCCAGCTCTCAGGCGCGCCGAGATCCTCGGCCGGATCGGCCCCGGCGAGCTGGGCCTCCGGCTCATGGGAGCCTTCCCCTTCGAGCTCGAAGCCGGCAGGAGCCTTGCGGCTGGCGGGGGCCGGGGCCGGCGGGTCCTCGGGGGCGACCGCGGCCGAGGAAGAGGCCACCCCGTTGTCGGGCACTTCGTACGGGCTCTGGCGGAAGGTTCCGGACGACCCGAGATCCCCGGGCTCGCCGAACAGACCCGACCCGCTGTCGAGCTGTGGATCCAGCTCGGAGGGATCGCCGATCTCGAGAGCCGCGGCGCCGTCCGGTCCGGGGTCTTCGTTGAAGGTCCACTCGTCCGGCGGCACCTCGTCGACACTCTCCAACGCTTCCGAGAGAGCGGGGTCGGTCTGCCCGAAGCCCGTATCGGTCTCCGGCTCGGGTGCGGGAATCGCCTCCTCGACGACCTGATCCACCAGGCCTTGGAGGGTCGTCTCCGCTTCGACCTCGGGCGGTCGCACGAAGAAGGCATGCTGGCACTTGGAGCAGCGGACCCGGGCGCCGCCCGACGGAATCCGTCGATCGTCGAGCTGGAACTGGGTCTGGCACTGCTCGCAGGCGATGATCAAGGGGTGATCCCCTCCGCCTCGTCACCGGGGCGGGTCACAGCGACGCCTCCGGGGCGCGACGCGGGTGCTAGGTTGCGTTGGGTCCGCGCCGGGTCCCGACCCGGCCCACGCTTCTGGCCGATGCGGATGGCTTCCCTCCACCGCCGACCGACGAACGATCGGTCCTCTGCGTCCGTTTCGGCTCTGCCGACGGGGGGCTTGAGGCCCGCACCCGGCCGCCTCCCCCGCGCTCCTCGAGGAAATCGGTGCCCGACCGTCGCTCCCTGCTCGACCGCCGCCTGCTGATCGTGACGGGAAAGGGTGGCACCGGGAAGACGACCGTGGTCGCGGCGTTGGCCCTGGCGGCTCACGAGCGCGGGCTTCGCGTGGGCGTGATCGAGACGGGCCGAGAGTCCCAGATTCCGGGGCAGTTTGGCCACACTCTTCCCGACCCGGGCTACGCCGGTTGCGCCCTCCCCGAGGGCCCGTGGACGCGCCGCATGGAACCCTATGCCGCCCTCGCCGAGTACCTGCGCCTGCAGCTCCGGATCCCCGGCCTCGTCACCCGCCTGCTGGACCAGCCCGCCTTTCACGCCCTGCTCGATGCGGCTCCCGGTTGGCGGGAGCTCATCACCCTCGGGAAGGTCTGGCACCTGGAGCAGGCCCGCGAACGGGACGGCTCACCGAGCTGGGACCTGCTGATCATCGACGCGCCGGCGACCGGCCACGGGCTGACCTTTCTCGACGTCCCGCGGGTCGTGGTCGGCGCCGTGCGGGCCGGGCCCTTGAATCGGCAGGTCGGCCTCGTGGAGGGGATGATTCGCGATCCCGAGCACACCCTGCTGCTTCCGGTGACCCTGCCCGAGGAGCTCCCGGTCCGCGAGACCCTCGAGCTCGTCGCCCGCGCCCGGGACGAGGTGGGGATCGCACTCGATCGCGTCGTGGTGAATGCGTGCGTCGAAGATCGCTGGCCGCTGCCACCGGCCACGCTGGCCGGGCATCTGGAGGCGCTGCCGGGCGCGGCGCTCGAGGGCCGGGCCCTGGCCCATGCGGTGACGATGCTCGGATCCCGCAGCACCCGCCAGTCCGAGGCCCTGGCCCATCTCTCGCAGTCGACCCCCCTGCCGCTCGTGCGACTCCCACAGCTCGTCGGCCCGCCGATCGGCAGCGAAGCCCTGCGCACGCTCGGTCGGGCCCTCGTCACGGAGGAGCCCGCTCGGTGATCGATCCGACCGCGACGCTGTTGACGGACCATCGGGTCGTCGCCTGCCTCGGTCCGGGCGGCGTAGGCAAGACCACGCTCTCTGCGGCTCTCGCCCTGGGTGCCGCGCGGCGAGGCGCGCGCGCCCTCGTGCTCACGATCGATCCGGCGCGCAGGCTCGCCGATGCGATGGGCGTGGCCATGGGCCCGGAGCCCACCGAGGTCTCGCGAGCCGAGCTGGCCGCTCTGGGTGTGCGCGAAGGCACGCTCCACGCACTGATGCTCGACTCGAAGCACACCTTCGACGGGTTGGTCGAGCGCTTCGCCCGGGATCCGGCGACCCGCGAGCGCATCCTCTCCAACGAGATCTACCAGCACGTGAGCGATGCGCTGGCCGGCAGCAGCGAATACTCGGCGATGGAGAAGGTCGCCGAGCTGGCGAGCCGCGGCGACTTCGACGTCATCGTGCTGGACACGCCGCCGTCGGCTCACGCCCTCGACTTCCTCGAGGCGCCCGAGCGCCTCCTCGGTCTGATCGACAGCCAGTTCGCGCGGCGGTTCCTGCATCCCGCCATGAGTGCGGGGCGCTTCGGCATGCGCCTGCTGCAGCGCGGCACGGAGCCGTTGTTCCGGGCCGTGGAGCGCATCACCGGACTGCGCTTCCTGGAGGAGCTGTCGGAGTTCCTGCTGATCTTCGAGGAGATGTCCCAGGGCTTCCGCGAGCGGGCCGACGACGTGCAGGCGCTCCTGTTCGGCCCCAGGACCGGATTCGTCGTCGCCAGCGGCCCAGGGCCGACGCAGGTCGCCCAGGCCCTCGCCCTGGAGAAGCGACTCGACGAGATGCACGCCCGCGTTCGTGGCTTCCTGGTCAACCGCGTGCGCACCTGGCCCCGAGGCGTTCGCGGCGAGACCCCCGACGAGCGGGCCTGGGACACCCTCGCCCCCGCCCTGGTTTCGTCCGGGCTCGACGATCCGATCGCCCACGCGGCCGCGACCTCGACGCGTCGCGCGTTCGAGAGCTACGCTGCGTGGGCACGGCGCGACGCAGAGGCGACTTCGGCTCTCGAGCACCGGGCGGCAGAACGAGGCGCGTTCCTCCGACGCGTTCCCGAGCGGGTCGGAGACGTCCACGATCTGGCGGCACTGACCGGCGTCGAGTCGGATCTCTTCGCCCGAAACGATCGCGAGGAATCCCGATGAGCGCAGACGACGAGGGACGCGAACCGATCCGGAGCGGGAGCCCGCCGGCGGACGTCGAGGAAGCCTTGCAGCTCGCTCGGGAGCACGCGCAGACCGCAGCCGCCGAGCTCGCCGCGGCCCTGGCCGCCCTGCTGGATGCCGGCACCCTGGCGACCCGCGGTGCCCTGGCTGCGGAGACTCCGCTCGGTCCGGTGCAGGCAGGACTGCTCGAGATCCGCCGCCGCATCGCTCCCGATCAGGTTCGTGACGGGGCATCGCTGCTGCACGCGGTGGCCGAAGCCCTGGATGCCGAGATCGCCCGCTGGGAGGAGCGCAGCAAGGAGGATCCCAACGGGCGCGCCGTGCTGCGTGCCTTCCTCGGCGTACGCGAGCTGCTCTGGGAGCTCGGGGTCCGGCAGAAGCAGCCGGACGAAGCCGCGCCCGAGGCGGACGCTTCTCCCGACGAGTCCGGCGCCGGCCCGACCGTGCGCCAGAACGAGCGCACCGCCACGCCCCGCGTGCAGCGCATCTCGGTAGAGGGATAGGTCCGAAGCGAGCCGGCGCGTCGACGGGTCGATGACACCCGCGCGGCACCCGGCGGGGATGACACCCCTAGGCCGTCTGCTAACGTCCGGCCCCTTCCGGCCCCGGGGGTGAAGGCTCGATCCTCGAGCTGCCCAGGCCGGCCCCTCGGTGAAACCATGGCCGTTCTGATCAAGCGGTACGCCAACCGGAAGCTCTACAACACCGAGACGAGCCGCTACATCACGCTGAAGGGCATCGCCGATCTCCTGGAGAACAACCAGGAAGTCAAGGTGATCGACAACGAGAGCGGCGAGGACATCACCTCGGTGACCCTCTCGCAGATCCTGGTCGACACCGAGCGGGGCGGTCGCGCCGTGCCCGGCAACCTCCTGTCGGAGCTCTTCCAGAAGGGTGGCGATGCGCTCTACGGCGCGCTGCGCCGCAGCGTCGACGACACCCGCGAGAACGTCGAAGAGTTCCAGCGCAACATGCGCAAGATGCTGGGCCAGGACGGTGAGTCCCGCGACTGGGTCGCCTTCTCCCCGCCCGATCTCGAGAAGGTCGTCCAGCAGACGCTCGAACGTGTGCTTCGCGTCCTCGACGTCCCGAGCCGGCGCGACATCGAGGAGCTGAACCAGCGCCTCGACAAGCTCGTCGCCGCGATCGAGAAACGCGAGCGTCAGCCGCTCGACTGAGCGACCCCAGCCTGCCGGAGGCGCCCCACCGGGCGTTCCCGGCCGCGAGCGTCAGCTGCCGGGCGGAGTGGGGGCCTGGGCCCTGGCCCGCAGCTCGGCGTCCAGCATCGACTGGATGCGGCGGCGCAGCGTCTCATTGGCCTGCAGCACCGCGAGCTCGTCGTGATCGGCCGGATCGAGGTCCAGCGGCTCTCCGAACTCGAGGGTCCAGCGGGCCGGCAGCGGGATCGCCCCCAGAGGCCCGAGCCACGGAAAGGTCGGCGTGACGGGCACGAAGGGCAGCCCCACGCTGCGGGCGAGGGTCTCGATCTTGAACAGCACGGGGTGGGCATCGTCGGCCCCGACGACCGCGACGGGCACCACCGGACAGCCCGTCTCGAGGGCGAGGCGGACCGCGCCCCCGCGCCCGAAGCGCTGCAGCCGATAGCGGTCGGCGTAGACCTTGGCGGCTCCCTTCACGCCTTCTGGAAACGCGACCACCGATCGACCCGTGCGCAGCAGCCGCTCGGCATTCTCCTGGCAAGCGCGCACCCCACCGAGTCGGGCCAGCGCGGGCTGTGCGAAAGGCAAGGTGATCAGCCAGTCGGCCACCAGGAAGCGAGGGCGCGCAGCCTCGCCGAGACGGCGCTCGAGCCCGTGACTGATCATCAGTCCATCCCAGGGCAACAGCCCCCCGCGGTTCGCCACGAAGAGCACCGGACCGTCCGGGACATTCGCGAGACCGCGAGCCTCGAGGCGGAACCAGCGCTCTGCCAGCAGATCGAAGAACGGTCGGGAGCGCCGGACCCAGCCCGCATCGAAGCCGAAGTCGTCGACCTCCCCGGTCTGCTCGCTCATGCCCAGGCTGCCACCACGCCGACGCAGCTCGTCGATCAACGCGACCCAGTCGAGGGGCTCGGCCGCGTGCCGATCCAGACGCGCGCGGATCCCGTCCGTGAGCCCTCCGAGGGCGGCGTGGAGCACGCGCTCCTCGTCCGCCGGGGCCAGGCGGGCCCGGCGCTCGGCGGCCGCATCGCTGTGTCGTTCGTCCGTCACAGGTACCTGCGCATGCGTCGGGCGGACACGAAGGACATCCACGCCTCACGGGTGTCGTACGAGGGAGGTCCGAACGCGCGAAAGCCCTTCTCGCCGTCGGCGACCCACAGGTAGCGAAGGTAGTCGTAGAAGCCCTCGGGTCGGTCTCCGCTCTGGGCCTGGGAGGGAAAGGCACGGAGGCGGTGGATCCAGGCCGGGGGAACCTGGAGCACACGCTGTCCCGCGCCGCGGATCAACGCCGACAAGGGCAGGACGCCCGGAGCCACCACGTTGAACGCGCCGGGATGCTGCTCGCGCGCCGCGCGCTCGAAGGCGTGCAGGCAGTCGTCCTCGTGGACGAGCTGCAAGAGCGGGTCGTAGCCGAGAAGGACCGGCACCCAGGGCCGCGCCAGGTAGTCGACGATCGGGTCGCGGTACGTCGGCCCGACGATCCAGCAAGGGCGGAGGACCGTGACCACGGTTCCTGGGCGCTCGGTCGCGAAACGGGCGACCAGCTCTTCGACCTCCACGCGGTTCTGGACGGCGTGGGCGTGGGGGTGACCGCGCAGCGGATGCGACTCGCGCAAGTGGTTCGGGTTGTCGGCTCGCGCCCCGTAGACCATCGTCGTCGAACCGACGACCAGGCGACGGATCCCCGCGGCGGCACACGCGCCGAGCAGATGCACCGTGCCGAGCACGTCGAGCTCGTGATCGGCCTCGAGGTCGGCGGTCGGTCGTCGGCGGAACGCCAGGTGGACGACGGTCTGCACGTCGCGCTTGGCGAGGACGTCGACCAGGCCCGTCGCGGCGTCCGGACGGGTCAGGTCGATCTCATGAAGCTCGACGGACGGGGGCAGACCCTGCGGGCCGTGAAGGTCGAGGCCGAGCACCGGGCCATGGGGGACGAGTCGCTCTGCGAGGCGACGCCCCAGGAAGGTTCGCAGGCCGGTGATCGCCGTGACGCCCGACGGCGGGGGATCGGCGGGGGTGGGCCGCGGGCTCTCGCTCTCGGGGGGATCCGCTGCGCTCAAGCCGCGCCTCCTCGGCGGTTCAGATACCATCCACGGCCAGGACCGTCACTGGCGGGGCGGCCAGGGTCCGGAACGCCCGGTTCCCCGAGGTCCCTCTCCGGGACGGGCCGCAGCCGGGAGGAAGGATCGGATGGCGTCGACGAGGCGCGTCGGAATCGTCGAAGATCCGCGATTCGCCCAGCACCGGGAGCCCGCCGGTCACCCCGAGCGGGCCGAGCGGCTCGAGGCCGTGACGGAAGCGATCGACGCGGTGCGCGACCGGCTGGAGGCGTTGCCCGCCAGGCGAGCCGAGGCCTCGGAGATCCTCGCCGTCCACGACGAGGCCCACCTGCGTCAGATCGAGGCGACCGCGGGTGCGGGGCCGGGCCGTCTCGATCCGGACACCTACGTCTGCTCGGACAGCTTCGAGGTGGCGTTGCTGGCGGCGGGTGCGGCTGTCGACCTGGTGCGCGCCGTCGCGCGGCGGGATCTCGACAGCGGCCTGGCGGCCGTGCGCCCGCCGGGCCATCACGCGGAAGGCGACCGCGCCATGGGCTTCTGCCTCTTCAACAACGCCGCCGTCGCGGCCCGGGCGGCACGGGCGGAAGGCGTCGAGCGGGTGATGATCCTCGACTGGGACGTGCACCACGGCAACGGCACCCAGCACAGCTTCGAGATGGACCCCGATGTCCTGTACGCGTCGACCCACCAGTTCCCCTACTACCCGGGGACGGGCGACTTCGGCGAGGTCGGCATCGGGCGCGGCGAGGGCACGACCTTGAACCTCCCGCTTCCCGCCGGCTGCGGCGACGGCGAGGTCGTCGGGGTCCTGCAGCAGGTGGTCGCGCCTGCGGCCCGGGCCTTCCGTCCGGAGCTGATCCTGGTCTCGGCGGGCTTCGACGCCCATCGCGACGATCCCCTGGCAGCGCTGAACGTGACGGGCCCGGGCTTCCTGGCGATGACCCGCCTGATGCGCGGCGTCGCCGACGAGCTCTGCGGCGGCCGGATCGCCTTCGT
>JAJDAR010000480.1 GCA_029261775.1 Deltaproteobacteria bacterium
ATCGGGTCGGCCGGCTCCTCGCTCGAGGCCTACATGTTCGAGGCCGGCATCGGCTGGCCCGCCGTCTCCACGACCGAGATCCTCCATCAGGCCGTCGAGGAGGAGATCCCCATCTACATCATCGACGCGACGAACGAGGCGACGGTCCTGCCGCTGATCCAGGCCAGCCCGTCGAGCGTCGCGAGCATGAGCGGGTCGATTGCCCAGGGACTGCTCGTGATCACCCCCGAGCGCGAGCTGCGGCTCGGCGACTGGCAGGGCACGGCCTGGATCGCGCTCGACCCGGCCACGGGCACCGGGGGCTATCTGCTCTCCGGCGGCAGCGCCGGGGGAGCCCAGACCGTGATTCCCGTCAACGATCCCGTGCAGAACCAGCAGCAGATCCGCGCGGAGATCCAGGATCAAGGCATGCTCGTGGCCGACAACACGATCCAACCCCTGTTGGGCATGCCGCGCAGCACGCCGCTCCCGCAAGCCGGCCCCCCCTTCGACTCGACCTTCGGCCGCGACCTGACCGGGGTGCGTGTGCACACCGACAGCCGGGCGAACGACCTCTCGCAAGGTCAGGGCGCGGGCGCGTTCACGACGGGCAGCTCGATCTTCCTGGAGGGCACCCAGGAGAACGACGTCAACGTGCACGAGATGATCCACGTGATCCAGCAGGGGGGCGGCCCGCCGGCCCAGGCCTACATGGACTTCCAGACGAACTCCGCCGATGCCGAGCAGGTCGCCGCCAACCTGCACCAGTACGACGCGTTCGGTACCACGAGCACGACCAACCTCGCTTCGATCGCGTCGACCTTGAGCCAGGGCGTTCGCGCGGGCACGCCGGTCGACTACATGCTCGTTTCGGATGGTGCCGCCCTGCTCTCCAACCTGGGCCAGAACCCCAACGACGGGAGCCCCGCCAACCGCGCGCAGATCGCCGCCGCCGTCGCGGACGCGATGGCCCAGCTGCGCGGCTGGACACGCCTCGACTCGACGCCGAGCGTGATCCCCGGCGAGATGGACCGCGTCTACCAGAAGCCGAACGGCGAGATCGTGGTCCTGCAGACGGACTTCGTCGAAGGGGGTCACCAGATCGGCGAGGCGCGGCTCGACACCATGGTGGGCGGCCAGCCGGAGACCGAGCTGACCGACAGCTGGCTGCTCGGCCAGACACCGGGCAACGGCGCCCTGGACCGAGCCCTGGCCTCCGGGGCGATCGGCGCCGCGACGGCCAGCGCGATCCAGCAGGCGCGCAACAACGGCACGCTGCGGCGCGAGCTGTTCGTCGTCGGCAACCAGCACCACGGCAACACGGTCAGCGACGGCCTCACCCAACACGTGGAGCTGGGTGCCAATGGCGGGAGCCCGATCTCGACGACCCTGATCGAGCTGCCGGACGGCACGGTCGCCCCCTAGGACCGCAGGAGGCGGGCCGGCCCCGCAGAGACCCTCCGAGGCCTCCTCCGCGCCTTCGGCGCCTCAAGGGCTCCCCCTGCCCCGTCCGATACGACCGCATGGTCTCCAGCTCGAAGGGCCTGTGGTGGGGAGCGGTCGGGCTCGCCTGCGCGTGTCTGGTCGTGCGGCTCCTCGTCGACGACGAGATCGCCGGCGAGGTCGCCTACCTCATGGCCCCCGCGATCTCGGTCGCCTTGCTCGTGTGGAGGAGCCGCCAGAGCTCGCCTCGCGAGGTCACCGCCTGGCCGATCCTCGCCCTCGGGGCCGGGCTTCTGCTGGGAGCGGAAGTCACCTGGTTCGTGGACGACCTGCGGGAGATCGAGGCCTATCCCTCCTGGGGCGAGTACCAGAACGTGGCCGCCGTGCTCGTGATCGGCTGGGGCCTGTGGCGCACCGTGCAACGCGTCGCACCGGTCGGCGACCGGACCGGCCTGATCGACTCCACGGCGGTCGCCCTGGCCGCCGCGACGTTGTGTTGGCTGCTGATCGTGGAGCCGGCGGCGGCCAGCGAGGACCTCGGCGCCGCGGAGCAGGGCTGGATGATCGGCCTGCTCGCCCTCGACGTGGGGCTGCTGGCCGTGCTCACCCGACTGGGCTTCGCACTGCGCGTGCGCCCGCCGGCCTATCTCTTCATCTACCTGGCGGCCGGCGGCCTGGTGGGGCTCGACGGCGCCGAGTCGATGCTCGAGGTCAGCGCCGACGTCGACCTCGGCGTGGCCAGCGATCTGGGCATGATGGCCGCCTACTCGTGCTGGGGCCTCGCGGCGCTGCGCTCCGATGAGGTCCAGCGGACGCCGGCCAGCGTGCTGCGCTACCTCGGGACCCGCCGCATCCTGGTGCTCGGCACCAGCGCGCTCGTTCCGCTCGGAGCCGCGACCCTGCAGCAGCTGCGCGGCGAGCCCCTGACAGCGACCGGCTGGCTCGTCGTCGGGCTGGCGGGCCTGGCCATCGGCGGCCTGGTGATGATCCGCATCGCCGGCCTGGTCACCACGGTGCGCAACGTCGCAGACGCCAGCGGGCGCGAGCGATTCGCCGCGATGATCGAGCACAGCTCGGACGTGATCCTCACCCTCGACCGCACGAGCACCATCACGTACTGCAGCCCGGCGATGGCGCAGGTGTGGGGCCACCCGCCCGACCCGCTGATCGGGCAATCGCTGGCTGCCCTCGTGCCGGAGCCGCACGGGCCCGAGACCACGGCCCAGATCGAGCGCTCCGCCGCCCTGCCCCGCGAGGCGACCCTGCACTTCGAGACACCGATTGCGCGTGCGGACGGGGCGATCCGCAGCGCCGAGGGCGTGGCTGCCAACCTGCTCGACCACCCGGCCGTCGGCGCCATCGTGGTCACGCTCCGGGACACCACCGATCGGCGCACCCTCGAGGCGCAGCTCCGCGAGCGCGCGTTCCACGACGAGCTCACCGGCCTCGCCAACCGGGCACTGTTCCTCGACCGCGTGCAGCACGCCCTCGAGCGCCGCGGCAGCTCGGGCGACGTGGTCGTGCTGTTCATCGACCTCGATGCCTTCAAGCAGGTCAACGACGGCCTCGGCCACGCGGCCGGCGACGAGCTGCTGACCGCCGTCGGGGAACGTCTGGAGCAGCGGATGGCGCCCGGCGACACCACGGCGCGGCTCGGCGGCGACGAGTTCGCGGTGCTGCTCGAAGGCCAGCGCGGCCTGCCCCATGCCCTGCAGAGCGCCCAGCGGGTGCTCGACGCCTTCGAGGTGCCGCTGCATGCGGGGGGTCTCGAGCTCAGCGTCGCCGCGAGCGTCGGGGTGGCGATCGCCGCTGACGGAGACACGCCCGAAGGGCTGATCCAGCACGCCGACATCGCGATGTACGAAGCCAAGGGCTCACGAACCACCAGCCTGGCGGTGTTCGACCCCGGCATGCAGGCCGCGGCCTCCGAGCGGATCTCGCTCCGCTCCGATCTCGAGCGAGCGGTCGAAGACAAGCAGTTCGAGGTCGTCTACCAGCCGATCGTCGAGCTGCGTTCCGGCCGCGTGAAGGGGGCCGAGGCCCTGTTGCGCTGGACCCATCCGGAGCGCGGGCCGGTCTCCCCCGACCTGTTCATCCCGATCGCCGAGCAGACGGGCCTGATCGGCGCCATCGGCCAATGGGTCCTGGAGCGCGCCTGCCAGGACGCCGCGAGCTGGCACGCCCCCGGCCCGGCCCCGTCGGTCAACGTGAACGTCTCGGCCGTGCAGCTGCACGACACGAGGCTCGTCGAGCGGGTGGCCCGGGCGCTCGCCGGAGCCGAGCTCGATCCGTCGCGTCTGATCGTCGAGGTCACCGAGACCGCGATGATGGCGGACCCGGACGGGACCTCCAGCGTGCTGGAGGAGCTGCGCGCGCTCGGCGTGGGCATCGCGATCGACGACTTCGGCACCGGCTATTGCTCGCTCGGCTACCTCAAGCGTTTCGCGGTCGACATCCTCAAGATCGATCGCACCTTCGTGTCCGAGGTCAAGCCGGACAGCGAGCGTCTGCTCGCCCACAGCATCCTCAACCTGGCCCGCGATCTCGGCGTCGAGACCGTAGGCGAAGGCATCGAGGAGGAGGCGCAGCTGCGGAACCTTCGCGCCCATGGATGCACGTACGGACAGGGCTGGCACCTCGGCCGTCCGGTCGATTCCGAGGCATTCGCCGGGCTCCTCCAACGAGGCCGCCCCGCCCTCCCGGTCTGACGGCGTCTCCACAACCGCCGAGCGGGTCCGAATGCCCCGGGGCCGGGACCGTCTGCCGCAGTCGCCCAGGCCAGCGCGGCCCTCAGGGTCCTCCGCATGGCCCGGATCCTGCTTTCCGCCTCTTGGGAGGCAGGACCCGGCGGGCGGGCGCCTGCCCGGGCACGGAGGCCATGCGATGAGTCACGACCAGCTGAAGAAGCAGCTCGAGGAGCGCCAGGCGGTGCTGAGTCGCCGCGTCGGCAAGATCCATCGGGACCTCCAGTCCGAGCACAGCGCCGACTCGGAAGAGCAGGCGGTCGAGCGCGGCAACGAGCCGGTGCTCGAGGCGCTCGACGAGAAGATTCTCGCCGAGCTCGAAGCCCTCCGCCTGGCCGTGCGGCGCCTGGAGGAAGGACGCTACGGCGTGTGCGTCGCCTGCGAGGGCGAGATCCCGGCCGCTCGGCTCGAAGCGCTTCCGACCACGATCCGCTGCCTCTCCTGCGCGGACCTGCGAGGCCCACTCGCGGGCTGAGGCGGCGAAACCTCGTGGGTGAGGCGCGGTCCAAGCGGTAGCCTCCTGCCACCGAGAGGGGCATGAAGCTTCCGCGTCGCACGATCATCGGGTTCGTCCTGCTTGCCGGAGTGGTCGGGACCCTGTGGCTCGCGCTGGTGGTCCACCAGGCCGGCCACGAGACGTCGCGCGCACACTTCGAGGCGGCCGCCGCCAAGCTGACCCACGCGATCGAGTACCGGCTCTCGGTGGACATCTCCGCCGTCGAGTCGACCGCAGCCCTGTTCGCCGCGGCCCCTCATGACGTGACCCGGGACGACTTCCGCCTCGTGACCCGACATCTGCTGGAGCGCCACCCCTCGCTGCGAGCGATCGGCTGGAACCCGCGCATCCACGCAGCCGAGCGAGCGGCCTACGAGGCGCGGCTTCGGGCCCAGGGCTTCGAGGGCTACCGGATCACCGAGCGGTCCGACTCCGGCGAGATGGTCCCCGCCGCGGACCGCGCCGAGTACACGGCGGTGCAGTACATCGAGCCGCGCGAAGGCAACGAAGCGGCACACGGCTTCGACGTCGGTTCCGAGGCGCGCCGGCGCGCCGCCATGGAACGGGCGAGCGCGACCGGCGAGCTCAGCATCACCGGGCAGATCTCCCTCGTACAGAAGGATGGGTCGCCTGGATTGCTCGCCTTTCGTCCCGTCTACGAGCGCCGTTCAGCGACCCCGACCTCCGACGACGAGCCTCTGCTGCTGGGCTTCGCCGTCGGAGTCTTCGAGGTGGCGGACGTGATCGAGCAGGCGATCCGGTCCTCCCGGGAGCTGGACATGGCGGTGCGCGTTGCCGACGTGACCGAGGGTGCCCCGGGCCAGCTGCTCTTCGGGACCGCGGGGGCGACCCCGGAGTCGATCGCCGACAGCCGGGTCCGGCACGTTGCGACCCTCGAGGTCGGCGGTCGCCGCTGGAGCCTGCAATTCGCGCCGGGGCGCGCCGGTCAGGCCGAGCTGACCGGGCTCGCCTGGTGGGCCACGTTGTGCCTCGGGCTGACGATCACCGGGTTGATCACGGCCTACCTGGTGTCGGCGCTGCGCGCGAACGAGGCCCTCACGTCCGAGATCGCGGAGCGGCAGCTGCTCGAGCTCGAGCGGCGCGAGCTCGACGCCCGACTCCAGGATGCCCGCAAGCTCGAGAGTCTCGGTGTGATGGCGGGCGGCATCGCCCACGACTTCAACAACCTGCTCGCCGTCATCCTGGGCAACGCGGATCTCGCGCTGACCGAGCTCGCACCCGAATCGCCCGCGCGAGACGAGCTCGAACAGGTCCGGCTGGCAGCCACCCGCGCCGCCGATCTCACCCGCCAGATGCTCGCGTACTCGGGTGCCCGGCCCCTCGAGACCGAGCGCTTCGACCTCGCGAGGCTCGTCGAGGAGATGACCCACCTGCTCGAGGCCGCCGTCTCGAAGCACGCGGTCCTCCGTTGCGAGATCGAGGAGGCGCCGCTGTTCCTCGACGGCGATCCGACCCAGATCCGGCAGATCGTGATGAACCTGATCACGAACGCATCCGAGGCCCTGGGCGAGAACCCGGGCACGATCCTCGTGAAGACAGGCGGACGCACGCTCGACCGCGCGGTGCTCGGCCGAGCCACCCTGGACGAGACGCCGGGGCCCGGCGCCTACGTCTTTCTCGAGGTCTCCGACACCGGCTGCGGAATTGCCGACGACGACCTGGCTTCGGTGTTCGACCCGTTCTTCACGACGAAGTTCCAGGGACGAGGGCTGGGACTGGCGGGAGTGCTGGGCATCGTGCGGAGCCATTCCGGAGCGATCTGGGTGGACTCGGCGCTCGACCGGGGGACGACCTTCACCCTGGCCGTTCCGCGCGCCGAGCTGCCGCCCGACCTCCGAGACGGGGCATCCGTGGCCGCGTCCTCCCCCCGGGCCGAGCGCGGAATCGTGTTGGTGATCGACGACGAGGAAGCGGTCCGCCGGCTGGCGGCCCGGATGCTGAGGCGCCTCGGACACGAGGTGCACACGGCGGCCAGCGGAGAGGAAGGTGTCGAGATGTTCCGCCGCCACGCCGATCGGGTGCGGGCCGTGCTCCTCGACGCGACGATGCCCGGGATGGGCGGCGCCGCCACCTTCCGGGCCCTCCGCGCCCTCGACCCCGACGTCGCGGTCATCCTGACGAGCGGTCACAGCGAGCGGGACTCGGTCCGGGATCTCGCGGGCGCCGTGCCCGACGCCTTCCTCCCCAAGCCCTACCGCTCGGCGGATCTCGCTGAGGTGCTCACCCGGGTCGATCCGGGCTGAGCCCCGATCGCGTGGTCAGGGTCCGGTCGCGCCACCGCTCGGCCCGGGTCGCAGCTCGACGGGCAGGTCGCGAAGGATCGCGTCGGCCACGACCTCCCCGACCGCGGCGTAGAGCTCGGCGGAGAAGTGACAGTCGAAGTGCTTGCGCCTCGCCTCGGGCGTGGGCGCGATCTGCCGAAAGCGTGGGACCGGACTCACACAGCGGAACGGCGCGGGCGACGGGGCTTCGCAGAACTTCTGCATCCAGGGCCAGCCGTGCTCGCCCGCACCTCCGAGTGCATTCGGATGTGGCAGATGGACGACGTAGAGCCGCGCACCCGCCGCCTGCACGTCCACGGCCATCTGGTGGACGATCGCCCGGCTGAGATCCTCGATCGCGCGCTTCTGCAGCTTCCGATCCAGCCGGGAGTCGCGATGGATCAGCACATGGTTCCACAGCCGCGGCGGCCACCAGCTCTCGAGGCTCTCGGGCGGGGGCACGGGCACGTTGCGGAGCGCGAGCCGGCCGTCCACGAGCTCGAAACGCGGCTTGCCGTAGCCGCGAAAGGAGAGCAGGTTGCGCCGCATGTTGGAGGAGTGGAACCCGAATACCACCACGTCCGGCTCGTAGGGAAAGCCGTCCCGCCGGAGCCGAAGCAGCGCCTGATCCTGCCCGTACCCCATGACCCCGAGATTGACGACCTCGGCACCCAGCACGCGTCCGATCACCGCGGGATAGGTCTCGTCGTCGTTCACGCACTGGCCGAAGGTGAAGGAATCGCCGGTCGCCACGATGCGCAGGCCGTCGCCCGGGCCGGG
>JAJDAR010000481.1 GCA_029261775.1 Deltaproteobacteria bacterium
TTCGAGAGGATCTCGGCGTGCACGCCCGGGAAGGGCAGCGTGGCGGAGCCGGGCTTGGTGTCGACCGCGCCCGGCAGCGGGGTGATCATGATTCCGCCGGTCTCGGTCTGCCACCACGTGTCGACGATCGGGCAACGCTTGCCCCCGATCACCTTGTGGTACCACATCCAGGCCTCGGGATTGATCGGCTCACCGACCGTGCCGAGCAGGCGCAACGACGACAGATCGTGCTTCTGCGGATGCTCATCGCCGAGCCGGATGAAGGTGCGGATCGCCGTCGGCGCCGTGTAGAAGATCGTCACGCCCCAGCGCTCGATGATGTCCCAGAAGCGGTCGGGTCCCGGATGGGTCGGCACGCCCTCGTACATGAAGGTCGTCGCCCCGTTCGCCAGGATCCCGTAGACGACGTACGAGTGGCCGGTGACCCAGCCGATGTCCGCCGTACACCAGTAGGTGTCACTGTCCTTCAGATCGAAGACCGCCTTCGCGGTGGTGGCCACGTGGGTCAGGTAGCCGCCCGTCGTGTGCAGGATGCCCTTGGGCTTGCCGGTGGTTCCGCTGGTGTAGAGGATGAAGAGCGGGTGCTCCGCATCGAGCCTGGCGGGCTTGCAGTCCGCCGAAGCTCCCGCCATCAGCTCGTGCCACCACTGGTCGCGGCCCGACTTCATGGCCGTCGTCTGGCCGGTCCGCTGCACGACCACGACGTGCTCGACGCCAGGCGTGCCCTCGCACGCTTCGTCCACGGCGGGCTTCAGGGCGAAGGGCTCTCCCCGTCGGTAGCCACCGTCCGCGGTCACCACGACCTTCGCGCCGGCGTCGTTGATGCGGTCCCGCAGCGCCTCCGCGGAGAAGCCTCCGAACACGATCGAATGCGGAGCGCCGATGCGGGTGCAGGCGAGCATGGCGATCGCGAGCTCGGGGACCATCGGCATGTAGAGCGCGACGCGCTCGCCTTTCTTGACGCCGAGGCCCTTCAACACGTTGGCGAACTTGCAGACTTCACGGTGCAGCTCGCCGTAGGTCAACGTGCGCGAGTCGCCCGGCTCCCCCTCCCAGAGGATCGCCGCCTTGTTGCGGCGCCAGGCGTTCTCGCCCTCCAGATGACGATCGAGGCAGTTGTAGGAGACGTTCAGCTTGCCGCCGACGAACCAGCGTGCCGCGGGCGGCTTCCAGGAGAGCGTCTTCTTCCACGGCGTGAACCAGGAGACGTGCTCCTTGGCCATCTTCGCCCAGAAACGCTCGGGGCTCCTGGCGCCGAGCTTCCGGTACTCGGCGATCGTCTTCTTGTTCCAGTTCGCCTGCTTCGCGAACTCCTTCGAGGGCTTGAAGACGCGCTTCTCCTTGAGCAGCGACTCGATGTCGGGCATGGGGTGTCCGGCTCCTATCGAGGTGATCCGTCGCGCACCCACGCCTCGAGGTCTTCGGGCTGCTTGGGGATCGCGGCGGTGAGGTTCTCGTGGCCGTCGGCGGTGATGACCACGTCGTCTTCGATGCGCACGCCGATCCCGCGCAGGGCCGCCGGCGCCTTCTCGTCATCGGCGGGGACGTAGAGACCCGGTTCGACCGTGTAGACCATGCCGGGCTCCAGAGGTCGGGCCTTGCCGTCCCGGGTGTAAGCGCCGACGTCGTGGACGTCGAGGCCGAGCCAATGGCTCGTGCCGTGCATGTAGTACTTGCGGAAGCTCTCGTCCTCGACCCGCGCGGTGGGGTCGCCCTCGAGCAGACCCAGATCGACCATGGACCCGGTCAGCGCGCGCACGGCCGCCGCGTGGACCTGCTCGAGAGTGGCGCCGGGGGCCGACACCGACAGCGCGGCCTCCTGGGCTTCGAGCACGGCCAGGTAGACGTCGCGATGCGCCGACCCGAAGCTCCCACCGATCGGGTAGGTGCGGGTCACGTCGGAGGCGTAGCCTTCGAGCTCGCAGCCCGCGTCGATCAGCAGCAGCTCACCTTCGGACAGGACCTGGTCGTTCTGGACGTAGTGCAGGATCGTCGCGTTGGCGCCGCCCCCCACGATGCTGCTGTAGGCCGCGCCGCCGGCACCCCGGCGCCGGAACGTGAAGTCGAGCACGGCCTCGAGCTCGTACTCGTGGCGACCCGGCTGGGCCAGCTTCGCCGCCTCGCGGTGCGCCTCGCAGCTGATCGCGGCGGCCCGGCGCATCACGGCGAGCTCCGCCTCTCCCTTGTGGAGCCGCATCTCGTGGATCGACGCTCGGGGATCGACGATCTCGGAGGCCGGGTTCCGCCCGCGCCGGGAGCGCAGCCGCATCTCCTCGAGACACCCGATCAGTCGATCGTCGAGGGCGCGGTTGCGACCCAGTACGTGGAAGATCCGATCGGCTCCCGCCACGAGCTCCGGCAGCTCGTCGAGCAGCCGATCGTTCGGATGCGCGGCGTCCGCGCCGTAGTCGGCCTGCGCTCCCTCGACGCCGGGCCGGAAACCGTTCCAGGTCTCCATCTCCGGGTCGCGAGGCTCGACGAAGAGCGTGTAGCGAGGCCCGCCATCGGTTCGCAGCACGGCCGTCGCATGGGGATGGTCGAAGCCGGTCAGGTAGTGGAAGTCACTGTCCTGGCGGAACGGGTAGTCGGTGTCATTGGAGCGTCGCACCAGCCCCGCGCCGACGAGGATGGCGACGGCGCCGTCGCCCATCGTCTCGAGGAAGCTCTCGCGTCGTTCGCGGTGCACGACGGGGCAGGATAACGCGCGGCGAAGGGTGCGCCGCCGGCCCTCGGTGGCGGGCCCGACGGCTGCCTCATGGGATGGCGGCGCCGCCTCAGGCGGCATGCTCCTCCAGGGCTCCAAGTGCTGGAACTCGTTGGGGTCGCCACTGCGACCCGCCAGACGAGCGGACGGAAGGCGCCGCATCGGGCGGCAGCTTCCCGGGGCTTGCGAACTGGGTCGCAAACCACCCCATTTCCCGCAACTCACTGAAAAATCAGCGAAATCACCCCCTTGGGCTCTCTCGCTGCCGGGTTGGCACGCAACGTGTATTACCCCAGAGCGTGGAGCCAACCTGGCTAGGAGTCGAAGCTCTCATCGGGCGCGCAGAGCTTCGAATCCTGAGTTGAGGAGATACCGGGTCCAGTAAGGCGCTTTCCCCCAGAATGGCACCCCGCCTGACCCGGCCGTCGCCGAAAGCCCCAGGTTGATCAAACGCCCTCCGGAGGTTCCGGAGGGCGTTTTCCTTTTGGGGGTCTCCTCCAACCTTCCCTCGGATCCGAGCCCACCCCCTCCTCCAGCGACGCCTGGGTTCGACCGATGAAAGCCCACGGCCCTTGGAAGGGTTTTTTATGGCTGGCGAACCGCGGGTCCTCTCGGCCTTTGCCAAGACACACCTGGGCATGATCGACTCGATGCTCGCACGCGACGCCGAGCGGGTCCGCGTCGAGGCGGGACCGGACGCGATCGGGCAGATCGAGAAGGGCCTTCGGCTCTCATGGCTCCCGCTGGACGCCCACGTCCGGCTGAACGCGGCGTGCTTCCTGGTCGCGGGCTCCGAGGCGGGGCGCGAGGCCTGCCGGCTCACCCTGCTCGAGAGCTTCGAGCAGCCCTTCCTCCGGCCGATCCTGAGTGGGGCCTTCGCCGTGCTCGGATCGTCGTTCGAGCGTTTCGTCACCTGGACCCCGAAGGCCTGGCCCGCGCTGTTCCGCGACATCGGAACGCTGCGCTGGGAGGCCGACGGCGAGCGCCTCGGCCGACTCGTTCTCGAGCAGGCCCATGCGCTCATCCACGAGAGTCCCGAGTACCTCGAGGGGCTGGCCGGCGCGTTCTCCGCGCTGTTCGACGTGACCCAGGTGAAGGGGGAGGTGCGGGTGCTCGGCACTTCGGAGCGGGTCGAGATCCAGCTCAGCTGGTAGAACGACCGCGAGCTCGGACTCAGCCTTCGGACGAGTCCTCGCCGAGCGCGTCGACCAGCTCGGCGCCGAAGTTGCGGGCGAACCAGCCCTTCACGCCCTGCACTTCGGCCAGCTCGCCGGGATCCTTCGGTTGGGCCCAGGCGATCGCCTCGAGCGTCGCATTCGGACAGAGCACGCCCGGATCCATGCCGAGGTCCTTCGCCCGCGCAGTCCGCCATCGCTTCAGCGCGCCGACGAGCTTCTCGGTGGGCTTGTCCATGCGCCTGCGCGACGGACCGTTGCCGTTCAGCTTCTTCGGGATCGGACCGTGGTTCTTCTCGGCGCCGCGCGCGACGGCATCGAGGATCTCGCGGCCGAAGCGGCGGAGGATCAGGTCGCTGACCCCCTTGATGTTGCCGAGCGCCTTTTCGGTGGCGGGCTGCCCCTCGGCGATCTCGAGCAGGGCGCGGTTGCCTAGCACCTTGAAGGGGGGGCGATCGATTTCCCGCGCGCGCTTGTCCCGAATCAGGAAGAGCTCGCGCAGCACGGAGAGCGACTTGGGGTCGAGGGTGCGCGCTCCCTTGATGCGCAGGTAGCCGAGCTTGTCGAAGGCGCGCTCGGGCCAGGCCCGGTGCTGGAGGGTCTCGAAGTCCTCCTGCGCCCACTCCAACCGCTTGGCCTTGCGCAGTTCCTTCTCGAGGAGACTGGCCAGGGGAATCAGATGCGAGACGTCGGCGGCGGCGTAGGTGAGCTGGCTGTCGCGAAGCGGACGCGACGACCAGTCCGAGCGCTGCTCGTCCTTGGGCAGCTTGATGTCGAAGTGGCGCTCGATCAGCGCGGCGAGTCCGATCGACGGGTAGCCGAGCAGCTGCGCGCTGATCATCGTGTCGAACAGGCTTCGGAACTCGAAGCCGCAGTCGCGCTTGAGCACGAACAGGTCGTACTCCGCGGCGTGGAAGATCTTGCGGATGTCCGGCGACGCCATGATCGGTCCGAGCGGCGCCAGGGCGGCAGGTCCCCCGAGGGCGAGCGGATCGATGAGCGAGATCTTCTTGCGCGTCGCGACCTGCACCAGACAGGTCTTGTCGTAGTAGTGGTAGAAGCTGTCCGCCTCGGTATCGAAGGCGACGACTTTCTGCTTCGAGAGTTCGGTCGCGAGCTTTTCCAGCTCTTCGACCGTCTCGATGCGCTCAAACTCCGCCAAAAGATGGCTCCGGACACGGCTCGGGGTTGGTGGGTCCGGGGGGACGCGGGCAACTCTTTGGGAGGCAGCGCCTGGGCGAACCCTAGCCGAGGGGTCCTCACGACGAAAGGAGAGCCCGTTTCGTTGACTTGAAGAGGACCTCGTCGTAAAGTTGTTCCACTAGAGACAAGTCTGTTTCATATAATGGAACAATTGGTCATTCGAAGGAGCGAGGCGAGAGAATGGGTGCCCTGTCGACCGTGGACCATGCCGTGGACCTGTTGTTCGCCCTGAGCGCGAGTGCAGAGCCCGAGGGCGTGACCGCTCTGTCTCGCCGACTCGGCCTGCCCAAGGCCAACGTGCATCGGCTGCTGGCCACGCTGCTCCAGCGAGGCCTCGTCGAGCAGGATGAACGGCGTCGCTACTTGCCCGGCTCAGCGTTGGTCGCGCTGGGGCTGCAACGCCTCGACCGCGACCCGGTCACCGCGGCAGCCCGCGGTGAGCTGGAGGCCGCGGCCGCGGAGCTCGGGGAGACTGTCTTCCTCGCGGGCCTGCGCGGCGGCCAGCTGGTGGTCCTGGACAAGGCGGAGGGCTCCGGCTTCCTGCGGGCAGCTCCACGGATCGGCGAGACCGTTCCCCTGCACGCCACGGCAGTGGGCAAGCTCGCGCTGGCGTTCGCGCCGGACGAGGTCGCTCTCGGCGGGGCGGAGCTCCGGTCGTTCACCGCAACGACGGCGACGAGCCACGCGGCGCTCGACGCGGAGGTGCGTCGCGCGGCACTGCGCGGCTGGGCAGAGAACCGCGAGGAATGGATCGCCGGCCTGTCCGTGGTCGCGGTGCCGGTGCTGCGTGCCGGGCGGCTGGTCGGCGCTCTGGCCCTCGCCGCCGCGACGGGGCGCATCGAGTCGATCGGTCGTCTGCGAACCGCGACCCGGCTCCAGGCGGCCGCGAAGCGGATCGAAGCCAGGCTGGTCACGCCGCTGCCGCGGACCCGGTCCGCCGAGGCCGGCGCATGAAGGTCTGGATCGACGGCCGCATCGTGGACGGCGAGGACGCCCGCATCCCCGTGACGGACCACGGCTTCCTCTACGGCGACGGTGTCTTCGAGGGCATGCGCGTGTACCGACGCAAGCTGTTTCGCCTGGACGATCACCTCGCCCGCCTCGAAGCCGCCGCCCGCGCGCTCGACCTGCGCATACCGGGTGGCCTCCCCGGAGTACGCCAGGTGGTACTGGCAACGGCCCGGGCCTTCGATCGGGACGAGGCGTACCTGCGGCTGGTGATCTCCCGCGGCAGCGGCGCGCTCGGTGTCGATCCGACCACCTGCCCCTCTCCCAGGCTGGTCTGCCTCGCCGACGAGATCCGGCTCTACCCGGAGGACAAGCTCCTGGCCGGCATCTCACTGGTCACCTCGAGCTGGCGCAGGCCGTCTCCCGACGTCCTCGACCCGCGCGTCAAGAGCTTGAACTACCTCAACAACGCGCTGGCCAAGCTCGAGGCGCGGCAGCGTGGCGCGGACGAGGCCCTGTTGCTGAACGCTGCCGGGCACATCGCGGAGGCCTCGGTCGCGAACCTGTTCGTGGTGCGGGACGGTGTCCTGCTGACGCCACCTGCCACCGACGGAGCGCTCGAGGGGATCACCCGGCGAAGCATCCTGGAGCTCGCCGGTCGCGACGGGCTTCCCGCCTTCGAGCGCACGCTCGGTCGCTTCGACCTGTTCGCAGCCGAAGAGGCCTTCCTCACGGGCAGTGGGGCCCGCATCGTGCCGGTGGGCTCGCTCGACGGCAGACCGATCGGCACGGGATCCCGACCCGTCATGGAGCGCCTGGCGAAGGCCTTCGAGCGGCTCACGGAGGAGGCCGGGACGCCCATCGATGCGGTGGACGAGGGGGCGAGCGCGACGATCGGCGGGTAGCTTCCCCTCCCCCCCTTCTTTCGCCACCGTCTCACGCCAAGACAGGGAGCTCGCGCCGTGCGCTGGAGCCAGGCCTTCATTCCGACCCTTCGCGACGACCCGGCCGACGCCGAGGCCGCCAGCCACAAGCTGCTGGTGCGCGGGGGGTTCATCCGGCAGCTGATGTCCGGCGTCTACTCGCTCCTGCCCCTCGGCACCAAGGTGCACGGCAAGATCGAGGCGATCATCCGGGACGAGCTCCAGAAGATCGGGGGCCAGGAG
>JAJDAR010000482.1 GCA_029261775.1 Deltaproteobacteria bacterium
CGCCCATCGTCGTGAGCGCCGAAGCACTGACCGCGCCGTTGATGCCGCCGCCGACGATCAGGACGTCGAACGGGTCTTTCGCCAGCTTCTCGAGGTTGCTCTGTCGGAGGCTCATCGCGGGCTGCAGCCTAGCGGGCGTCGACCATCGGCCCCTGAGCGAATCGCGAGCAAGGCAGGGATCACCGATCACCCCGCGGAAGGGCCCTCAGGATCGGAGGTCATCTCGGAGCCGCTCCCGCCCGTGATCGCGGGTTGCGAGGTAGAGGCACGCGCCGAGGATCGGCAACAGCAGCGTGACCCAGGTCCAGGCCGCCCTGCGCCCGCGCCGTCGGCGGTCCTGGGCCACGAGGATCGGCGTCAGGATCGCGAACAGCGCCTCGTCGACCAGCATCGCGTGGGTGAAGTAGTCCGTCTGGAACTGCGTCCAGAGGTTTTCGAGATCCCCGGTTCGGCCGTCCCAGACGGCGCCGAGCGTGATCGCGGCGACGACCACCCCGAGCCACCGGGACCGGGCCAGCCTCTCGAGCCGATCCGGGGCACGGGTGGGAGCGCCGTCCGGCCTTCGGACAGCCTGGTAGAGGAGCACCATGCTGGGACCCAGCACCATCGTGGAGACGGCGAAAGGCCATGCGGGCCAGCGCTGGTAGCGGCCGTCGAGCAGGACGAGTGCCGCGATCAGCAGGCTCCACATCCCGAACATGACGAAGACGGTGTAGGCCCACGGCTCGAGGGAGGTCAGGTCGCGCAGGAGCATGCGCGTGATCCGGTCCCAGGTGTCCGGCTGCCAGCCGGGCATCGTGAAGAAGGAATGGGCGTTGAGCGCCAGCAGCGCGCCCACGTAGATCCCTCGCTGGCGCATGCGTCCCCGTTCGTCGGCTACTGGCGAAGCGCCAAGAAGCTAGCTCGGGTCGAGCCCCGTGAGCTCTTCGCTCGCGACCCAGATCCGACGCCCCATCTCGCGGTCGAGCGCATGGCGGGCGGGCTTCTCGTCGATGGTGAGGTTGAAGAAGCGGCCGCTCACGCCGTCGAGGGCGGGATCCGCGGCGAGCCAATGGATCGCCTGGCCGGAGATGTCGGGATCGACCAGCGTGCGGTCGATCACCAGCTTCTTGAACGTGCGATACAGCCGGCCGTTGTTGGCGCCGATGTTCGATCGCACCGAGCCGGGGTGCATTGCGTTGATCGTCACGCCGCTGCCCTCGAGCCGGTCTGCGAGCTCCCAGACCGTCATGAGCTGCGCGGTCTTGGATGCACCGTAGCCCCGGAGCCCCGTGTAGTGGCGCCTCTCCCAGTTCAGATCGTCCGGGTCGAGACCATGGAAGCGATGGCCCTGGGAGTTGACCTGGATGATGCGTGCGGGTGCGCTGGCCTTCAGGCGGCCGAGCAGCAGACGCGTCAACAGGAAGGACGAGAGGTGGTTCACTGCGAACACGGCCTCGAGGCCGTCGGCGGTCAGGGTCCGGCGGGTCGAGTGCAGGCCGGCGTTGTTGACCAACACGTGGATCTCGGGACAGTGCTCGAGCAGTTCGGCGCCCGCATGGCGCACCTCGTCGAGGCTCGAGAGGTCGGCCAGCACCATGTCGACAGGCTCACGCGTCAGCGCCGCCACCGCCTCCTGGGCTGCCTTCGCCCGCTCGGGATGCCGGCAGACGAGGACGACGTGCGCCCCGGCACGCGCGAGATGCTTCGAAGCCTCGAGGCCGACGCCCGAGTTGGCGCCGGTGACCACGCAGGTCCGGCCCTGCAAGCTGGTATGGCTTCGCTTCTGCGGCGCCCGCCCGTTTGCCAGGAACTGGAGCTGTTCGGGGAGTCTCATGGGCCGCCTCAGGCGAAGAGCCGCCTCATGAATGCGGGATAGAGCTTCTTCATGCCCGGGATGCCGGCGAAGATGTCGCCCCACAGGTCGTAGTAGTCCCGTTGCCCGACGATCCGGCCGTCTTCGTGCAAGCTGAACTTCGAACACCCGTACATCGGCGTCATGGGAGTCCGGCGGAATTCCATCGTCATGGTCCACTGCATGAAGAAGAAGTGCGGCTCCACGCTCAGCTCTTCGATGTCGAAGTGGAGACTCTGGCAGCGGTCGGCGAGCTTGGCGCACATGGCCTGGAAGGCCTCGATGCCCTCGTGTCGCTGGATGGGGTCCCTGAACACGATGTCCGGGTGGTAGTAGGGGTAGATGTTCGACCAGTCCGGCTTGCCGTCCGTGTTGTAGGTCTTCGTCCAGACGTCGCGGATGTTCGGCTCCGTGAGAGGAACCCGGGAGGCCTCGCCCGCCACGAAGGTTCGTCCTGCCAGCTCGTTCATGTCCACCTCTTGATCCCGGTACGGCGGGTTCCCCGCCTCCTCGACTCTAGCCGCACGCCACGCCTGCGTCCGGCGGCGCCTGGGCCGCCGGGCTCGAGGGTTCGGGAGCCCCTAGGCGGTCCTCAGAGGGTCTCCCAGCGCCGGGCCAGCCAGCGCGCGGCCAGGAAGAAGACCAGCGCCGATGCGACGAGGACGGCGACCTGTGGTGCAAGCTCGACGAGGGGACGCTCGAGCCAGAACACCTTCATGTAGCCGTCGAGCGCCCACGCGTTGAAGGAGAGCAGACCCACCTGCTGCATCTCGGCACTCATGACGTATCGGGGGATCATGCTGCCGCCGAGAGCCGACAGGCACAGGATCACGATCACGGCGACTCCGTTCAGCTGCGTGCGCGAACGGCAGGCCGCAGCCAGCACCAGTGCGAAGCTGCTCGCGGCCATCGCGGTGACGAGGGTCATGACGAGGAAGCCCGGAAGATGACCCGTCAGGTCGGCGTCGAAGGCGATCTGGCCCCAGACGAACATGGCCGTCACCTGGACCATCCCGAGGGCCGTCAGGAAGAGCCACTTGCCGGCGAGCAGGCCCGCCATGCTTACGCGCGTCGCGAGCATGCGCTCGAGCGTGCCGTTCTCCTCCTCATCGATCAGGGTGCCCGCCGACCCGACGGCTCCGAAGAGCAGGAACATCACGGCGATGCCGGCAGCGTGCATCGCCACCACGGGATTGGTCTTGCCCTCGGCCAACAGGTCGACGACGCGAAGGGTCGGGCTCGGGGCGTCGGCCTCCGGCGCCCCGAGCCGGGCCACCTGCTGGGTCAGCAGCGCCTGGAGGATCCGTCCGGCGATGGGATCGGAGGTATCGAGGAGCAGCTCGAGAGGCGCTGCTTCCGGCTCCCGCCCGGGTCGCGCGCCAAAGCCTTCCGACCAGCCGCGGGGGATCACGAGGGCGGCCCTGGCCAGACCCCTGCGCACCGCCTGCAGGGCGTCCTCGCGCGGCGTCGACCCTGCCGGCCCGCTCTCGGGTCGATGAACCTGCAGGCCTTCCTGCACACTGAGACTGCGGACGAGCTCGACGCTCACGTCGCTCGCGTCCTCGTCGGCCACGGCGATGACCAGCTCACGAGTGGCGCCGACGCCCCGGTCGAAGATCAGCGTGAAGACGCTGAAGAACAGGATCGGCACCAGGAAGGTGAGCAGGATGTCGACCCGGCTGCGTACCAGGTTCAAGAATCCGGCGCGAAGGATGGGCCCGATCACTCGCGCAGCTCCCGTCCCGTCAGGTGGATGAACACGGCGTGCAGGTTGGGGACCACCACGCGCAGGTCCTCGACCCGGCAGCCCGCAGCCTGCACGGCCTCCAGCGCCAACCGAAGGTCGCGCGCGACGTCCTCGAGCGGCACGATCGCTTCGCAGGGGTCCGTGGAGGATGCGATGCCCGGGAGGGCGGAAGGGAGCGGGCGGTCCAACCGCAGGATCGCGTGTCGGTGGCTTCCCACGATGCGCTCGACCAGCTCCGGCACGGCGCCGTCCGCGACGACGCGCCCCTGGTCGAGGATCACGACGCGATCGCTGCGGGATTCGGCCTCCTCGAGCAGGTGCGTGGTCATCACCAGGGCGGCCCCGTCGTCGCGGAGCTCATCGAGCATCTCGTAGATCCGCTCGCGGCTCTGGGGGTCCACGCCCGCGGTGGGCTCGTCGAGCAGCACGACGCGTGGGCGATGCAGGACCCCGCATGCAAGGTTGATGCGCCGCTTCATGCCGCCGGAGTAGGTCCGGATGCGATCCCGCGCCCGGTCGGCGAGCCCGACCCATGCCAACGCCCAGTCGACCCGTCTCGCCAGAGCGCCGCCGCGCAGCCCGTAGAGCCGTCCGAAGATCTCCAGGTTGGCGCGCGCGGTCAAAGCCGGATAGAGCGCGATGTCCTGGGGCACGAGGCCCAGGTGGTCGGCGCGAAGCTCACGACCGAGCGGCTGCCCCAGCAGTCGGATGCGGCCCCGATCGGGACGAACCCGGCCCGAGACGCAGCGCACGAGCGTCGTCTTGCCCGCGCCATTGGGTCCGAGCAGCGCGAGCCGCTCGCCCGACTCGAGCCGCAGAGAGACCCCCGAGAGAGCCTCCTGGCTGCCGTAGCGCTTGTGGACACCCTCGATCTCGAGGGCCGCCGCTGCGGCGGGAACCTGCGGCGCGACATCCGACGCGGGCTTCGCGGTCATGCGGTCATGCGGTCGTGCGCGTCAAGGGATGGAACCCAAGAGGGACAGGCTGGAGCGAGATGGGGAGGTCCCGGTTCCACCCACCCCGCCGGTCCAGTCGCGACCTCCCGAGGTGTAGCGGCTCAGGCCCGAGACCCCCAAGAGGCTCCCGGTTGCCGTGGCCACCCGCGGCCGCCTGCGGTCCGCTGCCACGCTCAGTCGCGGAGCTCGACGCCTCGCCAGAAGGCGACGCGATTCGCGACCTCTGCAGCGGCTGGCTTCGGAGAGGGGTAGGTCCATGCAGCGCCTGGATTTCGCTGGCCGGCGACTTCGACATCGAAGTAGGACGCCTGGCCCTTCCAGGGGCAGACGCTCTTCTGATCCGTCGGCGAGAACCACTCCATCCGCAGGGATGCCATCGGGAAGTAGTGGTTGCCCTCGACCACCACCGTGTCTTCGCTCTCGGCGATCACCTCGCCGTTCCAGATCGCTTGCATGGGTGGGTGCCTTTCATTCGGGAGCATGACGGGAGAACCTGTCAGTATATTGATGTCTATATATAATCTAGACGGAAATCATAGGCGAGATTCCGTGGCTGTCCAGACTTCCGCGCCGGCCCGTGGCTTGACGCCCGTCGGGTCGGCTCCGAGACTCGCTCGCCATGGCCACCTCCTCTCTGTGTCGCGAGGCGTGAGCCGCGGCAGCCGGCCCAGGATCGCGGTGCTCGGTGCAGGCTTCGCCGGCCTGGGGGCAGCGCGCCAGCTGCCGGCGAAGCGCTTCGATGTCACCCTCGTGGATCGCAGCCGATGGTTCGAGTTCCTGCCGAACATCCACGAGTTGCTCTCCGGCGTGAAGTCACCGGGGCTGCTTCGCATCCCGCTGGCGGCCCATGCGCGCAGGCTGGGCCATCGCTTCCTTCGAGACACCGTCCTGGCGATCGATCCGGAGGCACAGCGGATCGTCACCCGGACCCGAAAGGCGCTGCGCTACGACGCGCTGGTGTTGGCCCTCGGTGGAGTGAACGCAACCTACGGGGTCGCGGGCGCCGAACAGCACGCCTTGCCGTTCAAGTCCGTGGCGCAGTGCGCGCGAATCGGTCGTGTCCTCTCGCAGCTCGCGCGGCAGCGCGAGCCGGGCCGGGTCGTGATCGTCGGAGGCGGTCTGGAGGGGGTCGAGGCGCTGGGCGAGGTCCTGCGACGCCATCGTACGGGCGGGCGTCTGCATGTCACGGTCGTCGAGGCTCGCGAGCGACTGCTCGCCGACGCGCCGGCGGCGCTGCACGAGCATGTGCTCTCGCTCTGCGAGGGGTGGAACGTCGACTTCGAACTGGGAAGCCCGGTGGCCCGGGTGGCCCGGCGCTCGCTGCGGCTCGAGTGCGGACGGCGACTTTCCTCGGACCTGACGATCTGGACCGGCGGTCCGGCGCCGAACCCGGTCCTGGCGGAGGCGGGGCTCGCGGCGCACGGCGCGTGGGCACCCGCCGCCGAGAGCCTCCAGAGCCGTGCCCATCCCGGTGTCTTCCTCGCTGGCGACGCTTGCGCGCTGGCCGAGCCGCTGCCGAAGCAGGCCTACCACGCCCTCGACATGGGGGTCCGGGCGGGGGACAACGCAGCCCGCACCCTCGATGGGCGGCGGCTGCGGCCGTTCCGTCCTTCGGCCAAGCCGACGCTGATCTCGTTCGGCGACCTGAGCTGCTTCCTGGTGGCCGGCGAATGGGTCGTCGCGGGTGCCGCGCTCGGCGCGGCCAAGGAGGCCGTCTTCGAGGCGGTCATGGGCCAGCTCGACGCCGATCCCTTGTGGAGCCGCCTGCCGAGAGCCCTCGACCGGGCCGATCGGGCGGCTCGCCGCCTGCTGTGGCCGACGCTCGGCTCGTTGGAGGCCCTGCGACGCCAGGCGCAGGTCGCCGTGCTCTCGACCGGCTGATCGCGCCGCCCGTTCCCGGCCCTGAAGGCGCGACCACTCCGACCCGCTGATCGGAGCCCCTGAACGGGCGCGGCGGGGATCGAAGGAGGATCCCCGCCACTCCATCAGGCGGAGCGTTGACCTTCCTTCGGGATCGGAGCGGCCTTCATCTCGGGCTCCAGGTAGCGCCGTTGGGCGAAGACGTAGATCCCTCCGACGACGATGAAGGTCACGATGCACCCGAACATGAAGAGATTGGGGTCACTCACGGCCCGACGTCCCCATCAGGAGGGTGCCGAGACTCAGGATCGAGGGCACCCAGATGCCTACGAAGATGCCGCGCTCGGGATCGCCGCTGAAGAAGAGGTAGACGGACATCAGGAACGAGAGGAAGGCCGCGGCGAGGAAGAACGTCTTCGGTGTGTCCAGCAGCGAGGGGACGGCCGCAGCCCGGGTCTGGGGGCGGGGTCCGGAATCCGGGGTTGCCATGATCGGGGCTCCAGAGTGGGGACGGCTTCGTCATCGGGCCATCCGGGGTGAGCCACGAACCTACGGCATCGGCTTCTTTCTGTCTATATAAAATATGAACAATACTGAGACGCATCGCGAAGGATCCGCGGCCTCAGGCACCCCAGGACGCGGCCCTTCGCGGAGGCCGCCGGGCTCCAGGAGCCGGAGCGGGCACTCCGCGAAGGGCCTGTCAGGGCGCGCCCGGCTGGCGCGCGTCTCCTAGTCGATCGGCAGCGCGTCGCACCGCGGGTCGACGTTGCACTCGACCAGCGGGACGAACTCGCCTTCCTCGGGCTTGACCTCCAGGAACTTGCCGATGCCCTTCGCGTAGTACTTGTGCTCGAACGAGGTCGGATCGAGCGTCGAGCGATCTGCGATGACGATGCAGTCGTTCGCGGGACACATCAGTCGGGCGAGATCCTCGGGCACGAAGGCGTCGAGCTCGGGGTCGTTCCCGTAGCCGTAGGTGGTCGAGACCACGCTCCCGATATCCTCGGCGTTGCCCGGGTCCCACTCCTGGCGATACGTCTTGCCCGCCTCCGGCGTGCCGAGGAAGGCCGTGCCGGACTTGGCGAGGTCGACGCCGACCTTGAAGCGGCCGTCGATCGAAGTGAGCTCGGGCACCTCGGGATCGTCTCCTTCGAAGTACTCGAAGTCCTTGACCTCCTCCCCGCAGTACTCGACGTCCCCGTTCTTGCGCAGGCCGAACCAGTCGTCGGTGTCCTCGACCAGCAGGCCGTCACTCGTGACCGTGTCGCGGTACACGATGCAGTCGATGCCGGCGATCCGCTTGGTCGCATCGAGGATCTCGATCACGATCTGCTCCCCATCCTCCTCGTAGACCCAACGATGGCCCACGACCAGCGGGAAGTAGGGGTTCGGGCGGGTGGGATTGCGCGGGTCCTGGAACAGCTCGGGGTCCATGTCCGGGGCGTAGCGGGCTTCGCCGATCTCCCGGCACAGGGCCCGTCGCGCCTGGAACTGCTCGACGCAGAGCCGTGCGGTCTCCCGGCTCTCCTTCTTGGCCTCTTCGAGGCAGGCACTGCGCCCGTCGGGCTCGTTGATGCAGAAGGCCTTGGCGGTGTAGTGGTCGTCCGCGATCTCCGCGTAGCAGGCGCTGTACTGGAGCCTTGCCGTGGTCGTACAGACGCCTTCCGGACGGCGCCGCTTCTTCCTGGCTTCCGCCGGGCCGACGACGACGACCATCCCCGCCAGAGCCAGCACTGCGCCGGCGATTCCGATCTTCCAGATGTTTGCGTGTCTCATGTCTGCCTTCACTCCTGGTCTTCGATGAACTCGGCGAGGTCGTCTGCCCAGAGCCCCTGGGAAGTGCCGCTCGCAGATCGACCCTACGGAGGGAGACCCCATTTTCGCGTCGGCGGCCTGCGCTAGGCAGCGGTCCACCGCGTCGGTGCTTTGTGGCACGCACCGCTCGCGCGGCCGAGGAGGGCCGACCGTTGCGGAGCCCGCCCGGCGTCGGCCGGCGCCTCCGCAGCGACAGAGCGCGGCCCGATCGACGATCCGTGATACGCGGAGCCGCGTCCCCGGGGGCGAGCGCGTTCGCGGGCCGTCCTACTCCCGCAGGAGGAAGGTCCCCACGTGCTGCTCGTAGCTCCGGCGTTCCGGGGCATCGGCTGCCGCGCTGGGGTCTTCGAAGGGCCTACTTCCGCAGCGCACCCGCGACAGGCGGCGGGTCTTTGAGGTGGGCTCGCCCCTGGCGGTCGTAGCTCACTCT
>JAJDAR010000483.1 GCA_029261775.1 Deltaproteobacteria bacterium
GAGGATCGCGACGCGCTCCGGGATCGCATCCAGGCCACCGTGTCCGGGCTGCTCGCACTGCTGGGGGTGGATCCGGACCCGATCAAGAGCCGCGAGCACATCCTGGTCTCGAACGTGCTCGACCGGGCCTGGTCGGCCGGCCGCAACCTCGACCTCGCGCACCTGATCCGCGAGATCCAGAACCCGCCCTTCGACCGGGTCGGGGTCTTCGACCTCGAGACCTTCTTTCCTTCCAAGGATCGGCTCGGTCTGGCGATGACGCTCAACAACCTGCTCGCCTCGCCGGGTTTCGCTGCCTGGATGGAGGGCGAACCGCTCGACGTGCAGCGTCTGCTCTACACGCCCGAGGGCAAGCCGCGCCTTTCGATCCTCTCGATCGCGCACCTGTCCGAGAGCGAGCGGATGTTCTTCGTGACGCTGCTGCTGAACGAGATGGTGGCGTGGATGCGCACCCAGCCCGGCACCCAGAGCCTGCGCGCCCTGCTCTACATGGACGAGGTGTTCGGCTACTTCCCACCGACGGCCAATCCCCCGTCCAAGCTGCCGATGCTGACCCTCCTCAAGCAGGCGCGGGCCTACGGTCTCGGCTGCGTGCTGGCCACCCAGAACCCCGTGGACCTCGACTACAAGGGCCTCTCGAACACCGGCACCTGGCTGCTGGGTCGTCTGCAGACCGAGCGTGACAAGGCCCGGGTCATCGAGGGCCTGGAGGGCGCATCGGCGACGACGGGGGCTCCCTTCGACCGTGCCGAGATGGAGCGCAAGCTGGCGGGCCTGCGCAGCCGGACGTTCTTGATGAACAACGTGCACGAGGACGGCCCCGTGCTGTTCGAGTCGCGCTGGGCGCTCTCCTATCTGCGGGGTCCCCTGACCCGGGAGCAGATCGCCCGGCTCTCCCCCAAGCAGGCCCCGCCGCCCTCGGCTGCGGCCAGCGCACCCAAGCCGGGCGCGACGGCGCGACCGAAGAAGGCCGCCGCGGAGGCGCCCCCTGCGGAGCGACCCGTCGTCGCGCCGGGGGTCGACGAAGCCTTCCTGCCGGTGGTACGGCCCGTCGGCGATGGCAGGCTCGTCTGTCGGCCGAGCCTGATCGGCGTCGCCACGGTGCACTACGCCAACAGCCGGGCGGGAGTCGACTCCTGGCGGACGCTGGCCTTCCAGACGCCGTTGGCCGACGGGCTGCGCGGCTCGCCGTGGGGGGCAGCCTCGCCCCTCGATGCCGCGCAGCTCGAGCTCGACGAAGAGGCCGATGAGCGGGCGGAGTTCGCCGAGCTGCCTGCAGCGGCGACCCGCGCGAAGTCCTACCCGCGCTGGTCCAAGATGCTCCAGAGCCACGTCTACAAGGAGTGCCCGCTCGAGCTGTTCCGGTGCGCGAAGCCCAAGGCGGTCTCGAAGCCCGGCGAGAGCGAGGGCGACTTCCGGGCCCAGCTCGAGGTCCTGCACCGGGAGCAGCGCGATCTGGCCCTGGCGAAGCTGCGCAAGAAGTACTCGCCGAAGCTCGAGCGACTCCAGGTGCGGATCCGCAAGGCGGAGCAGAAGATCGAGCGCGAAGAGGAGCAGTACGAGGCGTCGAAGCGCGGAACGATGATCTCGATGGGAGCCACGGTGCTCGGGGCGCTCTTCGGCCGAAAGCTAGGGAGCGCCAGCAGTGTCGGACGGGCCACGACGGCGGTACGGGGAGCGAGCCGGGCGATGCGAGAGAAGGGCGACATCTCCCGCGCCGAGGAGGAACGGGAGGCGCTCCAGGAAGAGCTCGTCGAGCTGGAGGCGGAGTTCGAAGGCGAGCTCGCACGGGTGCAGGACGAGGCCGCGGAGATCGAGCCGGAGCTGGTGGCCGTGCCCGTCCGCCCGCGCAAATCCGACACCAGCATCGATCGTCTGGCGCTCGTCTGGGCCCCGTACCGCGTTGGCGGAGACGGAATCGCCGAGCCGGCCTGGTCTTGAAGCTCCACCCCGCCGGCGGTCGCGCCTGGTGGGGACGGATGATGAGGAGTGCGCGGCCCGAGTCACCCCACCGGCCGCGCGGTGGAACGCACCCAACCGAGCCCCCAACCGGTTACAGCGGTCCGAGCCGCCCATGGCGGCGAGACCGAGCATTCCGGCGAGCAGCAGAAGGCTCTGGCTCGGCTCCGGAATGCTGAGCTCGAAGGTCTGGACGAAGGCGACCAGGCTCGCGAGCTGGCCCGGTGCGTTCGTCTGCAGCGACAGGGCGCTCCGTACCGTGGTCCCTGTCGGGCCGGCGGCGGCCAGCGCATCGCTCGGGAGGAAGAGGCCTCCTCCTGTGGCCGCGTTGAGCAGGCTGCCGAGTCCTCCGACATCGACGGCGAGCAGGGCCAAGGCCGTCGCGCCGCGAACGGCCAGCTGGCTCTCGAGGCCGGCCCCGGCGAGCCACCCGGCCGTGGCGTTCACCCGGTAGTCGGCGAACAAGAGACCGCTGGCCCCGTCGGCGACGGCCAGGGGCCCACGGACCTGGAAGCCCTGGGAAAGGACGTCGACGACGTAGAGCGAGAGATCACTCGCCAGCGAGCCGGCGAGCGTGATGCTGCCCGGATCGAAGGCGAAGAGCAGGCTTCCATCGCCACTGGCGAAGGAATGGCCGGCGTCGAGATCGAGCAGGCTCAGCGCCTGCGATCCGCTGGCGAGACCGAAGGTCAGGAAGAGCACGAGAGCACCCATCCACCGGGTCGATCCGGCGACCCGGCGAAGCGAAATGAAGTCCATGTGTTGGAATCCCCCAGATCCGGCCCCGTCCTCGCCGGTCTCCCCGGGCTTGACGGTGCGCCCGGCCGGCCAGCGTGTGATGGAGACGACAAGAATTCCGGGAGGAGGAGCACTGCTTCCCAGTGGGCTGCCGGCGACCTGCGCAACGGCTGCGCATCGGCTGATTCCGGGTCCGGGCCGCGGCCGGGTCGATCGCTAGGCTGGATCGGGCCGCGTCGCTCTGCGGTGAGGAGGAATGCCATGTCCTGGATCGTCCTGGGTGTGATCGTGGCGCTCGCCGTGTACGCGGT
>JAJDAR010000484.1 GCA_029261775.1 Deltaproteobacteria bacterium
GCCGTGGCGCGCTTCAGGGCGCCCCGGCTGAATCGCTCGATCACGTCTCGCATCAGCGGGTCGGTCCGCAGCACCGACAGCAACGGGCCCGAGAGATCCAGGCTCAGATGGATCGGGCGTCCTCCCTCGATGGCGGGGTTCCTTCCCTTCAGCTGCAGCAGCACCCGGGTCTGCCCGCCGGCCTCCATCCCGAGGTCGACCTGCAGCGAGTCGTAGTGGAAGTCCTCGAGGGCACGGAGGACCAGCTCGCCCTGGGCGCCGAGACCCGCCAGCGCCGCGGGAGGGGCTTCCGGCCGGTATCGGATCGTTCCCGAAGGAGGGTCGGCCGCCAGGCGGCCCTCGAGGATCGTCGGCTCGCCGTCGCGCAGGACGAGCGGCAGCTGGCCCGCCAGGGTGCCGGAGACCTCGAGCCGATCGACCGCGGCGAGCTCCACCAGCTCCGACAGGGACAGCTCCTCGACGACGAAGTCCAGCTGCTGGACACCGGCCTGGAAGTCGAGCTTGCCCTTCACGCGAAGCAGACCCTGGGCCAGGCGGCCCGACGCCGATTCCAGCTCGAGCTGCTCCCAGCCCGGCCCGACCCGGAGCCGGATCTCTCCGTCCTCGAGCGGCAGGCCCGCGCGCAAGCGGCGAAAGGAGAGCCGCTGGCCCGGAGCCGTCTCGAGGGGCCACACGTTGACGAGATCGAGAGAGCCCTCCAGCCCTTCGATCCCCCAGCCCTCGGTGGCCAGGGTGCCATCCGCGAGGTGCAGCTGACCGCGGCTCGAGGTCTCGCCGTTCTTCCAGCCGAGCTCGGCGCGTCCGTCGAAGGTCGCGTCGACGCGGCCGATGCCGTCGCCCAAGGTGGGAAGGAGCTGCTGGGGCTGGAAGCCGTCCTTGCCGCTGCGGAACCGAAGGGGCTGCAGGTCGATCCGGGCGGAGCCGCCGCCCTTCTCCGGATCGTGACGCCCTGCCGCCGTCAGGCGCAGCTCACCCCCGCGGTCCCGAAGCTCCGCGCGGAACTCGTAGGGCGGGGTCGCGGAGCTCTCCGCCGTGAGCACCAGCGGTCGCAGCATCGGAGGCTCGCCGACGGTCAGTCGACCGAGCCGCAGCGATGCCTTTCCACCGCTCGCCCACTCGGCCTCGAGATCGCCCAGCGAGGCGCTGCCGTCCGAGATCCGCAGCTGACCGCCCTCCAGCTGCAGACGCACGCTGGGCTCGCTCCCCGCCAGTGCGTCGACTGCGAGGTGAATGCGAGGCGCTTTGCCCTCGACCCAGGGCTCGCCCTGGGATTCCAAGGACAGCTCGGTCTGATCCGCGACGAGATCCAGCTGGACGTCCCAGCCAAGGTCGGCTTGCCTCGCGCGGAGCAGCGGCGCCTCCGAGGAGCGCAGGCAACCCTTCGATGTGCCGGGTGAGCTGCGCTCGCCGCCCCAGGCCGCTCCGCGGAGCTGCCACGCCAGGCAGGGATCGACCCGCAGCTCCAACGCGTCGCCCTCCGCCTTCAAGCCGAAATCGCCGGCGAGGTCGAAGCTCGAGGCGGTCAGGTCCGCGATCCGCAGCCGGCGCTCGCCGGGGCCGCGTACGGCGACCTCCAGGTGGCCCCGGCCCGCTCGCGAGGACAGGCCGACCTGCGCCTGGAGGGCGAAGACGGGGGCCTGCGCGCTGCCCGTGGGCTGCTCGCCGCGCGCCGGTCGCCGTGCGGCGATGTCCGCCTTCACCTCGAGCTCGCTCTCCGCTAGCCGGGTCGCCCAGGAGTCGCCCTCGGTCGCACCGGAAAGCCGCGCGACCATGGTGACGCGCTCGAGATCGGGCAAGCCGAGCTCACGCAGGCTCGAAGCCTCGAAATCCAGGTCGGCGCTCAGCGAAACGTGCGTGTCCTCCGCCTCGAGCTCGAAAGTCGCCAACGGGGCGCCCTCCAGGCGCAAGGCGCCGCTTCCGCGGCCCCGGGCCGAGCTGCCGCCCGGCAGTGCGAGCTGCAGCGAGGCCTCGCCCTCGAAGCGACCCAGCGGTGACTCGAGGGAGAGATGCAACGCATCGACGTGCACCTGCCTCGGCAGGGGCAGCACCAGGCCGCCTTCGCCTGCTTCGTCGCTCTCGCTCCCGCCCAGCACGAGATCGCCGAGCCGCAGCGTTCCTTCTTCCAGGCGGCCTCGCAGCGACGGGCCGATCACCTCGAGAAGCTCGACCTCGCCGCGCAGGAGGCCCAGCGGCGTGAACCCGATCTGCAATCGATGGATCTCCACCGCGGGCCCGGGTCCCAACGCGATGTCGGACACCTCGATCCCGCCGAGTCCGACCCCGACGACGCGAAGGTGAGCCGGTACGAGCCCAGCGTCCTCGATCGCACGGATCGCAGCTCCCTCCAGGAGGCGCGGTGCGAGGAGCGCGGCCGCGACCCCGAGCGCGACCGCCGCGGCGAGCAGGATCCAGAGCCCTCTCCATTTCCGGCTCCGCTCCGGAGCACGCGGGCCGAGCGCAGGATCCTGCATGCCGTCGAGCGTATCCGGGGCCCTGGGAGTTGGCCCAGATTGCCCCCACGGCTCGCAGGCCATGCAGGTCGTCGCCGGCGCGCAGGGACGGGCTGATATGCTGTCCGTCGGCCGCCGGGTCCGGCGCCGGGAGCGACCGACAAAGGGGAGTCATGCAGCCCTGTTCGTGCAGCCGGCGCTGGCGCGCCGTGGCGACCCTGCTCGCGGTGCTCCTGTTGGCGGGAGGGGCGGCTTCGCCTGCGGCGGCGGCGCCCCGGCATCGGGCCCTGCTGATCGGCATCAACGAGTACCGCTCGAAGGCGATCCCCGATCTGCGCGGTGCCTTGAACGACGTGGAGCTGATCCGCGGCGTGCTGACCAGCCGCTTCGGCTTCGCGGACGAGGACATCGAGATCCTCACCGACAAGGCGGCCACCCGGAAGGGCATCCTGACGGCCTTGGATCGTTTCGCGGCCCGCACCCGCCCGGACGACCGCGTCTACATCCACTACTCGGGCCACGGCTCCCAGGTTCGCGATGCGGGGGGCGACGAGGCCTCGGACGGCATGGACGAGACCCTGGTCCCCCACGACGGCCGGACACCCGGGGTGCCCGACATCACGGATGACGAGCTCGCAGAAAAGCTCGGCGCCCTGCCCACTCCCTACGTCGTCGTGGTGCTCGACTCCTGTCATGCGGGCACGGCGACCCGCAGCGTCTCGGCCCTGCGAACGCGCCGCATCGCGACGGACGAGCGGGACGAGCTGTACCCCCAGAGTGCCGGTCGGGAGATCGTCGCCCTCGCCGACGGTGGACATCTGCTCATGACCGGCGCGGCGCACGATCAAGAGGCCCTCGATGGTCCGGTCGATGGCCGCACCCA
>JAJDAR010000485.1 GCA_029261775.1 Deltaproteobacteria bacterium
CGGAGCGGGCAGCAGCGCATCGAGCACCCGCTCCTCGGCGCGGTCGGCGGCCTTGGCCGCGACGCCCTGCTTCTCCTCGTCGGTCACCAGCTGGACCGCCAGGTCGGTCAGGTCGCGAATGATCGACTCGACGTCCCGGCCGACGTAGCCGACCTCCGTGAACTTGGAGGCTTCGACCTTCAGGAAGGGCGCCTGGGAGAGCTTGGCCAGACGCCGGGCAATCTCGGTCTTCCCGACGCCCGTCGAGCCGATCATGATGATGTTCTTCGGGGCGATCTCGTCCCGCAGGTCCTCGGGCACCTGGCGCCGGCGCCAGCGGTTGCGCAGCGCGATGGCCACGGCCCGCTTCGCATCGTGCTGCCCGACGATGTATCGGTCGAGCTCGGAGACGATCTCGCGGGGTGTGAAGGAAGGCGCTTCTGTCAATGGGTCTCCCAGGGGTCGAGGGGCCGGATCACGGCAGGGTGACCACGTGGATCTGGTCGTTGGTGTACACGCAGATCCCGGCCGCGATCTCGAGGGCGCGGCGGGCGATCGCGGCGGCGTCGACGTCGCTGCGATCCACCAGGGCTCGCGCCGCGGCCAGGGCGTAGGGCCCGCCCGAGCCGATCGCGGCGATCCCATCATCGGGCTCGATCACCTCGCCATTGCCCGAGACGACCAGCACGCAGGTCGCGTCGCCGACCAGCAGCATCGCCTCCAGCCGGCGCAGGGCCCGGTCCGTCCGCCAGTCCCGGGCCAGCTCGACGGAAGCCCGCCGCACGTTGCCGGGATGGCTTTCGAGCTTGGCCTCCAGCCTCTCGGTGAGCGCCAGAGCGTCGGCCACACCGCCGGCGAAGCCGAAGATCGCCCGGCCCTCCGCCGCCATGCGGACCTTGGTCGCGCCGTGCTTCATGATCGTCTGGCCGACCGTCACCTGGCCGTCCGAGGCGAGAGCGAGGCAGCCGTCCTTCAGCACCCCGATCACCGTGGTGGCGCGCAGCATTCCGTCCATCAACCGACGCTCCCGTTGCGACCCTTGGCGCGTCGTGCGCGCGGATGGGCTTCGTCGTAGACACGCATCAGCCGCTCGGCCGACACCGCGGTGTACTTCTGGGTGGTCGACAGGCTCGCGTGGCCGAGCAGCTCCTGGATCGCACGCAGGTCGCTCCCCATGTCGAGAAGATGGGTCGCATAGCTGTGCCGCAGCCGGTGCGGATGCACACGGCCCGGGAGGTTCGCCAGCCGCGCGAGACGCAGCAGGCGCCGACGCACGTCGCGCGCACCGAGTCGGCGCGGCGGCTCGCCTTGCCGCACCCGGAGGGACGTGAAGAGCGGCTCGCCCAGCACCCCGGGACCGCGCCGGCGCTCGATCCAGGCGCGGAGCGCGTCCCGCGCCACCGACGGCAAGGGCACGATCCGCTCCTTGCCGCCCTTGCCCCAGACCCGCACCTCGCCCCGGTGCAGGTCGACGTCGCGCACGTCGAGTGCGACCAGCTCGCCCACCCGCAGGCCGGCCCCGTACAGCAGCTCGCCGATCGCGCGGTCGCGCAGCTCTCCGGTCGATCCCTCGGCAGCGTCGCCGTCAGCCGAAGCCTCGGCCTCCAGCAGGTGCTGGCAGTCGTCGACCGGCAGGGGCTGCGGGAGCCGTCGCGGCGCGCGCGGCGACGGGATGCCCACGCTCGGATCCGCCTTGCGCACGCCGTCGCGGACCAGGAAGCGGAAGAAGCTGCGGATCGAGGCCAGCTTGCGGCCGAGGGTCGCGGGCGCGAGCACCCGGTGGCGCTCGGCGAGGAAGGCGCGCACGTCCTCGGCGCCCACCCGCTCGGGGCGGCTGCGCGGCCCGAGCGCCTCCGCGAGCTGACGGACGTCGGAACGATAGGCGCGGCGCGTGTGCTCCGAGAAGGCCCGCTCGCTGCGCAGGTGCCGGTCGAAGGCGTCGATCGCCTCGTCCCAGCTCACGGCCCGTCCTCGAGGCCCGCGCTCGGGGGCGACGGCGGTGGCCTGCCGATCGCGTCGGCCGATGCGGCCGGGACGCCGATCGCCTCCCGGTAGCGCTCGAGCTCGGCCAGGGCCCGCTCGGCGAGGCGCTGGTTCTTCTCGCGTTTGCGCAGGCGACCGCCCGTCTCGAGGGGAGGAAACAGCCCGTAGTTGACGTTCATCGGTTGGAAGTCGCGCTTGCGGGCCTCGCGGAGGTGGGTCAGCAGCGCGCCGTGTGCCGTCCGCGGATCCGGCGATGGCGCCTGCTCCCCGCCCGCGGCGGCCGCCGCCTGGATGCCGGCCAGGAACCCGAGCGCCGCGGACTCCACGTAACCCTCCACCCCGGCCATCTGTCCGGCGACGAAGAGCCCGGGCCTCGCGCGCAGCTCGAGGCGCTCGTTGAGGAGGGCGGGGGCGTTGAGGAAGGTGTTGCGGTGCACCGAGCCGAAGCGGGCGAAGACGGCCTCCGCCATCCCCGGCAAGGCCCGCAGGATCCGTTTCTGCTCGCCCACCCGCAGCTTCGTCTGGAAGCCCACGAGGTTGTAGAGCACCCCGCGCTTGTCCTCCTGGCGGAGCTGCACGACCGCATGCGGGCGGCGCCCGGTGCGGGGGTCGGTGAGCCCGACGGGCTTCATCGGCCCGAAGGACAGCGTCTGCCGCCCGCGGCGAGCCATCTCCTCGATGGGCAGACAGCCGTCGAAGTAGAGGGCGGCTTCGAAACGGTGCAAGGGAACGGTGTCGGCCTCGAGCAGCGCGTCGACGAAGGCCTCGTAGTCCGCGGCATCGAGAGGCAGGTTCAGGTAGTCGCCTTCGCCGTCCTCGTAGCGGGAGGCGCGGAAGGCGATGCTCGAGTCCACCGAATCGGCGTAGACGATCGGCGAGATCGCATCGTAGAAGTAGAGCGACTCCTCGCCGACCAGCGCCTGCAGCTCGGCCGCCAACGACTCGGAAGTGAGCGGCCCCGTGGCGAGGACGGCGAACGGAGCCTCCGGCAGCCGGGTGACCTCCTCGCGCAGGATCGTGATCCGAGGGTGGGATTCGACCTCGGCCGTGATGCGCTTCGAGAACTCGAGCCGATCGACCGCCAGGGCGCGCCCGGCGGGCACGGCGGTCTCGTCGGCCACGCGCAGCACCAGCGAGCCCAGCCGTCGCATCTCCTCCTTGAGCAGGCCCACCGCATTTCCGGTCCCCGCGGCACGGAACGAGTTGCTGCAGACCAGCTCCGCGAACTCGGGGCTCTGGTGGGCCGCCGAGTAGCGAACCGGCTTCATCTCGTGGAGCGTGACGCGGGCGCCGCGCTCGGCGGCCTGCCACGCGGCCTCACAGCCGGCCAGACCGGCTCCCACGACGACGACCTCCACCCCGACCTCCCTGGCTCCGCCCGGCCCCGCAGGGCACGGTCGGGCGATCTGGCGAAGGCGGAAGGTAGCGGCTCAGCCCAGCACCCCGAGCAGGCGCAGCCGTCCATCGCGATCGCGGCCGACCCGACCCGCGAGCTCGAGCTCGAGCAGCGGCGCGGCGAGCTCCCGGAGGGCAAGATCGAGCGCTCCCGCGAGCTCGTAGCGGGTCCGGGGCGCCTCGGCGAGCAGGCGCTCGATGTCGCCCGGAAGCCCGGGCTGTGGTGTTCGGGCCCTGCCGGCGACGCCCTCGAGCCCCAGCACCCGCAGGACGTCCTCGGCCCGCTCGACCAGCACGGCTCCCTCCCGGATCAGCTGATGGGGACCCCGGCTGGTCGGCGAGGCGATCGCGCCGGGAACGGCCATCACCTCGACGCCCTGATCCGCCGCGTGGCGCGCCGTCACCAGGGTGCCCGAGGCCTGGCGCGCCTCGACCACGATCACCGCCTCGGCCAGGGCACTGATCAGCCGATTGCGGAGCGGAAAGTGCGGGGCCCTGGGCGGTGACCCGCAGGGCAGCTCGCTGACCACTGCACCCCGTTTCGAGATCGCGGCGGCCAGCTCGCGGTGCTCGGGCGGATAGATCTGCTCCGGCCCGCAGGCCTGGAAGGCGATCGTGAACCCACCGCCATCCAGGGCGCCCTCGTGGCTCGCGCGGTCGATGCCTCGCGCGAGCCCGCTGACCACGACGAGGCCGGCCTGCGTCAGGTCCCGGGCCAGCGCCCGGGCCGTCGCCCGGCCGGGCGCCGTCGCCGCCCGGCTCCCGACCATCGCCACGCAGCGCGCGCAGAGCAGTGCGGGCAGCCCGCGCACTGCCAGCAGCAGCGGAGCGTCCTCGAGGCGCCGCAGCCGCTCGGGGTACAGCGTCGACGGGAACGGCACCAGCACGGCTCCGGCGGCGTCGAGGGTCGCCAGGGCGCGCTCGAGCGCAGCCCCGACGAGCGGCCGGACCCTCGCGGCCCGCAGGATTTCTGCGACGGGCGCACCGCGACGCAGCACCTGCACCAGCTCCTGAGGCCGCCACGCGTAGCGCTGCTGGAGTGCGAGCCAGGCACCCAGGGCCTCCCTCACATCGGCATCGGCCGACCCCGGCTCGAGCGCACCGGCTTCGAGCGAATCGACCGACGAAGGCGAGGGGGAAGGGGAAGGGGTCGAAGGTCCGGACGGATCCATGGAGCAGGCTCCAGGGACCGGGGATCCGGAACCTATCGGATGCGGCGCACCCGCGCGACGACCTCATCGGCCTGCGCCGGGAAATGCCTGCGCCAAGGGGGCGCAGCGTCGCCCTACGGGTTGACGTCGTCGGTCCCGCGGAAGTGATCGCCGCGTGCCAGCTCGGTGAGCGTATGCGTCACCACCGCCACCGCCGACTCGTCGTTCACGTCCACGACGAGCAGCTTGGCGATGATGTGGTCGGGCAGCGCCAGTCGCTCGTCCTTCACGGCGTCGACCGAGGTGCCCATCGGTCGGAAGATCTCGAGCGGGCTCCCGACCTCGAGGCCGTGCTGCGCGCCCTTGTTCAGGTAGACCACGTCCGTGCTGGCCATGTCGAAGCGGCGGTTCGGTGTGAAGGCGATCTGTCCTTCGACCTCGGGCGACGGGCCGACCTCGATGTCGGCGCTGCGTGCGCGGCGCGGCACGATCTTGTCGCCGAAGGTCAGCTCGCTGCGCGACAGGCGCACGATCGCCCAGCTCGTCTCGGGATGGACCTCCGTCACCTCGAGCCAGCCCAGGTACTCCGTGTGGTAGCCGAACAGGATCCCCGTCGCGGGGTCGGCCACGCGCTCCGCCGTGCGCAGGATGTCGTACTGTCGACCCACCTCGGTCTCGCCCTCGCCGAGCCCGATCACGATCTTGTCGTGATCGGTGAACCAGGTGCGCGGGCTCGGGAAGTTCATGACCGCCGCGGCGCCTTCGAGCTCGTCGACCGACACGAAGCCCGTCGACTGGATCTCGGAGTAGGTGTAGATCCGCGGCTTCTCCAGGCCGGCCATGCCGTCCAGGGAGGCCGGCATCTCGCCGCCCGCGAGCAGGCCCTCGGCCTCGGAAGCCGAGACCTTGCGCATCTCGTGGGGCGTGATCCAGATCATGTCGTTGGGATAGATCCGATGCGGGTTCTCGATCGTCCCGTTGTCCGTCCAGATCGAGGGCCAGACCCACGGCGTGCCGAGGTACGCGTCGGAGATGTCCCAGAGAGTGTCACCGCGCTGCACGGTGTGCAGACGGCCGGGACGACCGGACTCGTCCTGCCCGGCCGGGCCGAGCTGCACCTGGTGAGGCGCAGGAGCGGCGTCGGATGCAGGCGCGCTGGACGCCTGCGGCGCACTCGCGGCCGCCTCCATGGCGTCACCCTCGGCGACCGGGGCGGCGTCTTCCGCCAGGACCGGTGCGGTGATGACCAAGGCCAGGATGCAAGCCAGGGCGAGGTTCGAGGACTTCATGGTTCCCTCCCACTTCCCCCGGGACATGGTTCTCCCGGAGGACATTCCGGAGATCCATCGGTCGGTTGGGAGGCGGGCTTGAACCCCCGTTTGGCCTCGGCGGCGATGGGTCCGACCCGGGCCCCGCGGGGCGCGAATCGGTTGCCGTGGAGTCAGGAGCCGAGCCGCTCGAGCCCGGCCTTGACCTCGGCGGCCCAGGGAGGCGCCGGACGCGTGGGCTTGCCGTCCTCATCCAGGCGCAGCTGGTCGATCTCCTGGAGCGCTTGCTTCCAGGCTCCGCGGGCCTGTTCCGGCTGGGCGTCCGCCTCGTAGGCGAGCGCCAGGTGGTGCCGCACGAGCGAGATCTGGCCGTTGTCGGGCTGCATGTTCCCGACGGCCTCTCGCAGGTAGTCGATGGCCGCGCTGGGAACGTCCTTCTTGTACAGCACCCAGCCGAGGGTGTCGGCGGCGTTGGGATTGTCGGGAAGCAGCGCCTTGGCCTCCTGGGCCAGGTCGAGGGCGCGATCGAGGTTGCCGCCCTGCTCTGCCAGGAGATACGCAAGGTTGTTCTTGGCGACCGCCAGCTCGGGCGAGAGACGGATCGCCTCCTCGTACCGCTCGATCGCGACGGCCGTCTTGCCCTCCATCTCGTTCAGCGAGCCCACCACCAGATGCAGCACGCCCGAGGTCGGGTTCGCCGCGAGCGCACTCTCGTAGGTCGTGCGGACCCGGTCGGCCTGGCCCGTGAGCGTCAGGAACCGCGCCAGCCCTTCGTAGGCCCCGATGTCGTTCGGGTCGAGCTCGATCGCCTTCTGGAAGGCCGCTTCCGCGGCCTCGGGCCGGTTCGTGAGGAGCGCGACTTCGCCCTCCAGCTGCCGCAGGCGCGAGTCGGTGGGCTTGGCCGCAACGGCCACCGTCACCCGCTTCACGGTGTCGGAGACGTCGCCCGTGCGCAGCTCCAGGCCGAGCAGCGCGCGCAGCACCTCGTAGCGATGCGGATCCCCCTTCTGCGCCGCCAGCAGCTCTCGCTTCGCCTGCTCGAGGTTGCCCAGCAGCACGTGGACGCGACCCAGCGCGAAGTGGACCTCCGGAATGCGCGCCTCCGGCGGAATCCGCTCGAGATCGGCGAGGGCGCCCCGCAGGTCCCCGGAACGCACCTGGCTCTGCGCGATCAAGATCCGCAGACCCAGGTCTTCGGAGACCTCGAGCACCCGCTGCCCGGTCTCGATGGCCAGGGTGTGATCCCCGAGCGCCGCGTGGATGCGCGCCAGCAGTTTGTGCGCATCGAGCAGGTTCGGATCGAGCTCGATCGCGCGACTGGCGGCCGCCCGGGCCTGGCTTCGATCGCCCGAGACGAACAGCACGGAGGCGAGCAGGTAGTGGGCCTGCGCCCAGTCCGACTTCCCGTCGATCGCGCGGCGCAGCGCCGCAATCGCGTCGTCGTACTTGCTCTCGGCCATGTCGATCTTGGCCTTCACGAAGAGCGCCTGGGGCAGCCCCTCGTCGCGCGACAGGACCTCGTCGACGACAGCCCGGCCGTCCGCGATCAGGCTGCGGTTCTTCTCGCGGTAGCCGATGTCCACGAGCACCTCGGCCTTGCGCAGTCGGGCCAGCTCGAAGTCGGGGTCCGCCTCGAGGGCCTGCTCGGCGGCCTTGAGGGCCCCGCGGTGGTCCCCGCTCTGGGCGCGGTAGTTGGACAACAGCAGGAAGGGCGTGGGATCGGTCGGATCCGCCTGGGTGGCCTCGAGGATCATCGCGTCGGCTTGCTCGCGCCGGCCCTGCACGTGGTAGAAGCGCGCCAGCGTGTAGATCAGGTCGACGTTGCCCTCTTCCGCGGCGATGCCCTCCCGCAGCACGCGCTCGGCGTCGTCCCCGCGGTCCCGGGCCATGAGATGGTTGGCGAACATCGTGTAGGCCGAGACGCGCTGCTCGGGCTCGGCGACCTCGAGGGCCTTCTGGTAGAGCACCTCCGCCTCGTCATCACGATCCAGGGACGCAAGGAACCCGGCCAGCGCGACGAAGGAAGGGAAGCCCGGCTCGAGCTCCTTGACCCTGCGGAACAGCGCTTCCGCCTCCTCGTTCTTCTCCCGGGAGCGCAGATAGTTCGCGTAGAGGAGCAGCGGTCCCGCCTCTTCGGGTGCGACCTCGGCCGCCTTCGCGAGGGCCTCGCCGACCTCGTCGGGCCGGTTCATGGCACCGAGGGCCCGCGCGCGCAGCACGTAGGCCTGCCAGCTCGAGGGCTCGCGCTCGAGGATCTCGTCCGCGTTCTGGACCGCGGCCTCGAGATCGTCGGGCCCGCCGAAGACCTGGAACTGGCCGTAGCGGAGCCGGGCGTCGATGTTGTCGGGGTCGAGGCGCACCGTCTCCTGGAGCTCCCAGTAGGCGCCGCGGACGTCGCCGCCGCCGAGCCTCGCCTGGGCCAGCCCCCAATGGGCCGCCGCCGCGTTCGGATCGATCTGCAGCATGTTGCGGAACTCGATCTCCGCCTCCTGCCACTTCTCCTCGTCCAGGTAGGCCTGCCCCTGGGCGGCGTGCTCGACGAGCTGGGCCGCGGGGTCGGTGCAGGCGAAGGCCAGCGCGAGGACCGCGACGAGAGCGAAGCTGCCTTGCGGACGTTGCATGGGGCGGGTGAAACCCATCAGGGCTCCTCCAAGAACGAGGGTTGCGGAACTTAGTCGACGCGGCGGTTGATGCGCCATGACGAATGGGTGATCCCCATTCGTTGGATCATGTAGTTGAGCTTTCGCCGGCTGACACCAAGCAGTGACGCGGCGTCCTTCTGGACGAAGCCCGTGCGCTCGAGGGCCTCGAGCAGGACCGCTCGTTCGATCTCGGCCAACGGCAGCCCCTCGGGCGGCAATCCGGGCCGCCAGCGGGCGAGGTCCCGGCCGAGCTGCTGGAGCCCGACGTCGGCTTCGGCGACCTGCCCGCCGACCGCCAGCAGGGCCGCTCGCTCCATCACGTTGCGAAGCTCCCGGATGTTGCCAGGCCACTCGTGCTGCCGGATGCGCATCAGGGCCGCGTCGCTGAGGCCGCGCAGGGGCTTGCCCATCTCCGCGGCGAACTCGGCCAGGAAGTGGAGGGCCAGGGCCTCGACGTCGTCCGGCCGATCGCGCAGCGGAGGCAACTCGATCCCCACGACGTTCAGCCGGAAGTAGAGATCTTCGCGGAACTCCCCGGCAGCGATCGCCGCCTCGAGGTCGCGGTGCGTCGCCGCGACGATGCGCACGTCGCTCTGCAGCACCCGGCTGCCACCGAGTCGCTGGAACTGCTGGTCCTGCAGCACGCGAAGCAGCTTGGCCTGGGTCGCCAGGGACATGTCGCCGATCTCGTCCAGGAACAGGGTGCCGTGATCGGCCTGCTCGAAGCGGCCGATGCGCAGCCGGTCG
>JAJDAR010000486.1 GCA_029261775.1 Deltaproteobacteria bacterium
GGACCGCGTTGCTCGACCTGCAGCTCAGGGATCGGTTGGTAGGGCATCGGGGCTCCTGGAAAGGCTCAGAGCCTCCTCACGAACGCCGGGAACGGTAGCTCCTCAACGGACGACCGCGAAACGTGGGGCGGACCGGCACGCTGCGCCCGTCCACGTCGGCGTGTACCCTGCCGCTGAGCGAACGAGCTTGACGCGTTGGTTCGGCCAGGTGGGCAGGCGGCCGAGCTTCGCCCCCTGAGCGCAGCCGAGCGAAGCGCGAGGTGGCCCCGCTACCGTCGCCCTGCGCTGGCGCGGCCGCACCGTACCCGCCGGTCGCGGTAGAGGGAGAGGCCATGGCCAGCCCCGAGCTCGAGAAGTTCCTGTCGCGGTTCCCGCAGTCGATGATGGACGCGGACGACCCCCTCGAGACCGTGATCGCGAAGATGGATGCCATCCACCCCCGGGGCCATCGGGAGACGAGCACGGTCGAGCACGTGGAGCTGGCGGGCGTTCCCAGCGCCTGGCTCTCGACCCCGGAGTCCGACCCCAGCCGCACGATCTTCTTCGTCCACGGTGGGGCCTTCGTCTCGACCGGGCTCGACCAGTACTACTCGTACGCCGAGAGCGTCGCGACCTTCTGTCAGGCCCGGGTCCTGATCTTTGCGTACACCCTCGCGCCGGAACTGCGGTTCCCGGGCCAGCTCGACCAGACGCTGGCCGTCTGGCACGCGGCGGAGATCGACCCGAGCCGAAGCGTCTTCATGGGCGACTCGTGCGGAGGCGGGATCGCGCTGGCTGCGATGTGTCGCCTGCGCGACGCGGGGAGCGCCCTGCCCGCCTGCTACGCCGGGCTGACACCCTGGCTCGATGCCCGTCAGGAGGGTGATGCGGCCTGCCATCCGCGCGGAGTCGATCCCTTCGTGAACGCCCCCTGGATCCGCGCGCGCTTCCGCGACTACGCGGGGGATCACTCGCTCGACGATCCGCTGCTCTCGCCGATCGAGGCCGATCTGCGCGGCCTTCCGCCCCTCTACCTGGGCGTGGGTCACGTCGACACGGTCTGCGACGACGCGACCCGCCTCGCCGCTCGCGCAGGGCGCGCAGGGGTCGAGGTCCAGCTCGATCTCTGCGCGGACGGGATCCATGGCATTCACGGTCTGGCGGGCATCTGTCCCGAAGCGACCGCGGCGATGCTGCGTGTCGGCGAGTTCGTCCGTCGCTACGTGCCCTGAGGACGCGACTCCCAGCCGCCTCTGCTCTACGAGCCCGAGTTCCGGTCAGGCATTCGACACCGCGGGTCGTCCTAGCGCAGGACGTCCGCGGCCCGGATGGCGGGATTTCGCGCGTCGTCGCCACCCTCGTGCTAGAAGACACGGAAGCGCTTCTGCACGTGGCGCTGGCGCACGCGGATCGCCTCGCGGCGCTCGGCCGGAGCCACCCGCGGCTGGTCGCCGGGAAATGCACCCACGATGTCTTCGAAGCGGATCTTTCGCGCGCGGATCGTCGGCCAGTCCTGCTTGTCGGGAAGCTCGGCATAGGCCCAGCGATGGGACAGGAAACCCCGCGGCACTCCCGTCGTATCGATCCAGTTCTGGACGCCGGGGTCGCGGTGGGCGACCACCCAGCGCTGCACGCCATCCTCGCCGATGTACATCTGGTGCAGGTTGAGGCTGCTCTGATGGTTCGCGTAGTCGGGCGACTCTCCCCAGAGCGTGCCCAGGTGCATGCTCGTGTAGACGGGCTCGCCCGTGTACGTCGCCTCGACGTAGAGGGCCTCGCCCTCCGCCAGGTCGTAGATGCCGCCGGCGTAGACGTTGGTGCTCATGCCCCCGCCCGTGTCGCTCGAGGCCGCGTTGGGCTGGTTGTAGGCATTGACGGGCATGAAGTAGGGACGCCCGTCGTGCTCGTGCGTCTGGTTGCAGTTGAGCACGACGTCGTAGAACTCGAGCCAGAAGCGCATCTGCCCGCGCACGATGCCGCCCATCCGTCGCAGGTTCGCGGCCGCGCGCTCCGGCGTGAGCGCCTCCGGGTGTCCGCCCGCAGGGTCGAGGCACTCGATCGAGAGATGGATCGGCTCCTCGTTCTCCCAGTCGTAGAAGAGCTGACGCCCGCTGACGTAGTCGGCGAAACGGTCCCCTCCCTCCGGATTCCGGCGGCTCGGTGGCTTGCCCGTGCAGATGAAGTTTCCCTCGTGGCCGGGCGGACGCTCGGGTCCCAGCAGGAGCTCGAACGATCCGTCGCCGTCCACGACGAGGGACGAAGAGTCGAGGGTTCCGAAGCCCGTCCGGAACCCCGGGGTGAGCTCGCGCAGGTCTCCGCTGTCGCCCGACATCGGGCCCGTCGCGACTTCGAAGATCAGGTACTGCGGGGCGACCGGGCCCTCACCGCGCGGCCCGCCGCGCCAGTGACGAGAGTCCTCGGCGCGGCCCGTCACGCGGTAGCTCTTGCGCCCGTCGATCGGGGCATAGAAGTAGACGGCATCCGCGTTCTCGATCGTCGACTTGTTGAAGATCGAGAGCGCGTTGCGGAACGCCGGAAAGTCCGGGTCCTCGTGGAAGG
>JAJDAR010000487.1 GCA_029261775.1 Deltaproteobacteria bacterium
TGCGCCGCGCAGGGACTCAACCGATCGGTGCGCGCCGGCGTAGGCCCTACCCGGGAGGCAAGGAATGCCGGAAATCACCGGGGAGACCGAGATCCCCGAGGAGAGGGTCCCGATCCCGAGGATCCTCACCTACAGCACCCCGCTGCTGGCGATCTTCCTGTCGAACGCACTGCTGGGCCTCTACCTGCTCAAGTTCGCGACCGACGTCCTGCTGATCGCGCCGGCGGTGGTCGGGGCGATCCTGCTGGCGGCCCGCCTGTGGGACGCCGTGAGCGACCCGCTCGTCGGCTACCTGTCCGACCGGACCCGGACGCGCTGGGGCCGGCGGCGGCCCTGGTTCGCAGCCTCCGCGCTGCCGCTGGGCCTGGCCATGGTCGCGCTGTGGACGCCACCCTCCGCCTTGGGAAACACGGCCCTCGGCGTGTGGTTCGCCGCCGCCGTCCTCCTCTACTACACCGCCTACACCTGCTTCCGCGTGCCCCACATGGCGATGGGTGCGGAGCTCTCCCGGGGCTACCACGACCGCACCCGGGTCTTCGGCGTGATGCAGGTGGTCGAGAACGTCGGCATGATGCTCGGCGCCGTCTCGCTCTACTTCCTGGAGCAGGCGGAGAGCCAGCGCGACTTCGCGGGGCAGCTCTCGACCGGGATCGCCGTCGGCACCGTGTGCCTGATCTGGATCGCGACCCTCCGCATCCGGGAGCGGAGCGAGTTCCAGGGCCGCGGCGGAACCAGCGCGACCTCCTCCTTCCGCGACGTGCTGGCGAACCCCCACTCGCGGCTGCTGATTGCGATCTTCTTCTTCGAGCAGCTGGGCTTCGCCGCCATGATCGCGCTGCTGCCGTACATCTCGGACTACATCCTCGAGACCCCCGGCAACACGGCGCTCTACGCGGGGTCCGCGCTGGCCGCGATGGTGATCAGCATCCCCTTCTGGGTGAGCATCGCCCGGCGCGCGGGCAAGAAGCAGGTGTGGCTCTTCTCCACGCTTGCGAAGGTGCTCGTCTTCGGCTCGTTCTTCATGCTGGAGGCAGGGGATTCTTCCGCCCTGCTGATCGGAACCGCGCTGTTCGGTGTGCTCTCGGGCTCCGGCGCCATCGTGGGTCCCTCCCTCAAGGCAGACGTCGTCGACTGGGACGAGGCTCGCACGGGCGAGCGCAAGGAGGGCGCCTACTTTGCGACCTGGAACTTCGCCCAGAAGGCCGCGGGCGGAGTCGCCATCTGGATGGTCGGAAGCATGCTCGCCCTGACGGGCTACGTCCCGAACGCTGTCCAGACCGAGGAGGCGCTGGGGGGCATCCGCGTCGTGGGCTCCGTGCTTCCAGCGGTCCTGAACGCGGCGGCGGCGCTGCTGATCACCCGCTTCGGCCTCGACGAGGCCGCCCATCGCAAGGCCCGCCTGGAGGCCGAGGGGTCGTAGGAGCGTCGAGCTCGGAAGAGGGATGAACCGGTGTCGAGATCCTCGTCACCGGCCTGGAGGGCGGCTCCGAACGCGAGTCGGCGAGTCGCCGCCGCGGTCAGGCTCCCGCGATGCGCTCGAGCTCCGAATCGATCGCCTTCTCCAGATCCGCCGGTCGGAAGCCGAACGGGCCGGGCTCGCCCTGGAAGGCGACATGTCCACCCCGGCCGACGAGGTAGAGCCGATCGGGCAGCGCGCCGTAGGCGCTGGCGACGGCATCGTCGATCTCGTCGACGACGACCGGCATCTTGATCGCGAGGCGGAGCGCGCAGCTCTCGGCGACGTCCGTACGCTCGCCGGTGGTGGTCGGATCGTCGAGCGCGATGTCCTGGTCGCGATTCATGGTCACGACCCAGCCGTCTTCGGGATGAGCCTCGCGGATGTAGACGACCAGAAAGTCGACCCGCCCCGCGACCTTCTGCGACATCTCGTGCAGCGCACCCAACTGGGCACGGAAGGGCGGTCAGGTGTAGGAGCCGAAGATGAGTGCCACGGGCCGGTTCGCCGCCACGGATTGAAGCCGGAACCTGCGACCGGTCTCGACCCGCGTCCCCTCGCTGAAGTCGTAGAGGGGGAGATCGAAGTCGAAGGCCGGGTCGCCCTCCTCGAGCTTGGCCGAGCCGAGATCCCGATAGACGGGGCTTGCTTCCACATCCGGAAGACCCATCGGCGAGTCGTCAGGCGTGATGGTGCGCCAGTCGAAGCCCGGCGGGAGCTTGGGTTCGAACTTGCTCATCGGAGGCCTCCTGATCTTTCTCTTCCGGGAAAGGCTACCTCTGTCGGGGCGCCGCGTCCGGGCAGCTCCGATCCCATCCCGGGGCTGAAGAGGGCCCGGCGACGCAAACTTCTCCAATCGACCGGAAGGCTTGCGCTAGCTTGGTCGGGTGAAGCGCCTCCTGCTCCCTTTGCTGCTGCTCGCCGGAGTCCTCGCCTCGCCTGGCCTCGCCGTCGATTCCGACGGCGACGGCGTGGAGGACCCGCTCGACGACTGCGTGGCGCTCGCGAACGCGGGAGGCGGAGACGCCGACGCAGACGGCTATGGGGATCGCTGCGACTGCGATTTCGACAACGACGGCGGTTGCTCGATCGCCGATTTCACGCTCTTCCTGCCCGACTTCGTCGCCGCGTCCGACTCGGGGATCGGCACCGACATGGATGGCAGCGGGGGGGTCGGCATCGCCGACTTCAACCTGTTCCTGCCCGGCTTCCAGGCCGGGGTACCGGGCCCGTCTGGCCTCGTACCCGATGGCGACGGCGATGGCATCTCGCCCGCCGGGGGCGACTGCCGGGACGGGGACAGCTCCGTCTTCCCGAACGCGCCTGTCGTGATCGGCACGATCGACTCGGACCCGAACCTCCAGGGGTTGTCTGAGGGCGCCTGTTTCGATGAGCGCCTTCCCGACGGCGATGATCCCATCGCTACGGACGGGTGCAGTGCCCCCGGGCCCAACCCCAACAACCCCACCAACACGATCGGCAACTTCTGTCCCTCGGCTGCATTCGGCTCGGGCGACCCGACGAACCCGTTGCCCTGCGATCTCCACGACTCCTGCTTCGCGACCTGCGGGACGACGAGGGCCGAGTGTGATCTGGCCTTCCTCGCGAACATGCTCGCGGTTTGCGCATCGCTGCCCCCCTCGGAATCGGCCTGCGTCGCACCGTGTCTGACCTTCGCCGCGGCCTACTTCGACGCCGTCTCGCTCGTGGACGCGGATGGGTATCTCGCGGGCCAGGAGCGCAACTGCCTGTGTACCTGCGAGGCCGACACGTCGGCCTGCGGCAACGGCGTCTGCGAGATCCACAAGGGCGAAACCTCCAGCAGCTGCGCGGACTGCGGCTCGCTCGCCAACGGCGAGGTGTGCGTCCGCAGCGTCGATTGCGCGAGCGACCGTTGCGGCCCGCGCGGCCGCTGCATCGAGTGCGGTGACGGGACGTGCGACTGGGGAGAGAGCTGCCTCTCGGCGGGATGCCAGGCCGACTGCGGAAGCTGCGCCACGGGCAACGCGTGTCTGGTCGATGCCGACTGCGCCGGGTTCTGCGATGCGCTGAGCATCTGCCGCGCCACGCTCCCGAACGGCTCCGTCTGCCTGAAGGACGCAGCCTGCACCAGCGGCAACTGTTCGCTCGGCTTCTGTACCGCGAACCCCTTCTGCGGTGATCTGAGCTGCAACAACGGCGAGACCTGCGCCACCTGCGGCATCGACTGTGGGATCTGCCCCTTCTGCGGCGACTTCTCGTGCAACAATGGCGAGACCTGCGCCACCTGCGCCTTCGATTGTGGCGACTGCTGTCAGCCCGCCGGCAGGGTCTGCCTGGTGGGCAGCGATTGCTGCAGCGGGACCTGCAGCTTCTTCACCTGCAACTGAGTCACGCTCGGGGCATTCGGGCGGACGGTGGGACCGCGCGGGTTCGCGAGGGTCGTTGCCGATCTGGGGATCGACCCTCCGAGCTGAGCTGGACTCCGACCCCGGTCGCGCTAGAACTGGCAGCGTCCAGAGCTCGTGAGGGGACCTGCCATGAACCGCCTTCGCCAGGCTGCCAGCGCCCTGATGATCCTCTCCGGCGTGACGCACACCGTCCAGTTCCTGGTCTCGGATCCGTTGCCCAACAATACGCCGCTTGGCGCCATCTTCGGTCTGCTCTTCCTGGTGATCGGAGGGTTGCTGCTGCGTCCGTCACCCGCAGGCCTCTGGCTGGGTGCGATCGTCGCGGGGGCCAACGCTGCGCTCGGGGGCCTCGTGGCGATCGGTCACGCGGAGCCTCTTTCGGTCTTCCATCTCGTTCTCGCAGTCGCCCTCTCTGCGATGTGTCTGGTCCTGCTCTTCCAGCGGGGGACGTTGCGAGCGCTCGTCGTTGCGACCACGATCGTCATCCTGTGCATGGGAGGCGGGGTGGGGTTCTTGGCGTTCGCAAGCGGCCAGGATGCCTTCACCGTGGTCTACGACGAGCAATGCAGTGTCTGCCACGGCGAGAACCTCGAGGGCCTGGCGCTGGGCCCGCCGCTCGTCGGTCGTGCGCTGACCCACGGAGACTCGCTCGACGAGATCGCAGCGAGCATCGCCAGCGGTTTCCCGGCCGCTGGCATGCCTGCCGGAGCCGACACCCTGGACGCCGCGCAGATCCGTGCGCTCGCGATCCTGATCGTCGAACGGAGGTCGGGTTTCGACCAGACCGACCTCAAGGTCGGCGGGCCGCTCGAGATCCCGGAGGGCACGATCGCGAGCGAGCGCCACGGCTTCCGGTTGGAGGTTGTGGCGAGCGGTCTGCATCCGCGTCCCTTCTCGATCGCGCCGCTCCCGGACGGTCGCATCCTGCTGACCGAGAAGAGCCGGGGGCTGCGGGTCGTCTCCGCTACGGGAGAAGTGTCCGAACGGATCGAGGGCACTCCACCGGCGCACGGCGATGGCATGGCGCTGCCGGATGGGCTCGTCTACGGACACGGATGGCTGCTGGACGTCGCACCGCATCCGGACTTCGAGGACAACGGCTGGATCTACCTGCACTTCGGTGACCGTTGCGAGGACTGCGACACCTCGATGAACAAGCTGGTCCGGGCGCGCATCGAGGACGGTCGCTGGGTGGACGAAGAGACGATCTGGCAGGCCGACCCCGCCACCTACACGGCCACCCCGGACGTCGCTGCCGGGGGGAGGATCGCGTTCGACGGCAAGGGGCACGTGTTCCTGGGAGCGGGATTCAAGGGCCACTCGAACCATCACGGCATCCAGGACCTGGCACTCCCCTACGGGAAGATCCACCGCGTGCACGACGACGGCCGCGTTCCGGAGGACAATCCCTTCGTCGGCGTCGAGGGCGCGCTTCCGACGATCTGGACCTACGGCCACCGAAGCCCACAAGGTCTCGAGTTCGACCCGAAGAGCGGACGGTTGTGGTCGACCGAGATGGGTCCGCGCGGCGGCGACGAGCTGAATCTGCTGCTGCCCGGCCGGAACTACGGGTGGCCCCTCACGTCGAAAGGCCTGAACTACGACGGCACGGCGGTCGACTACGGCAAGCAGCTCGGCATCGAGCTCGATCTGGACGCCCTCGAGCCGCCCGTCCTCGAC
>JAJDAR010000488.1 GCA_029261775.1 Deltaproteobacteria bacterium
GCTCTGGGTCGGCTGGTACGGCTTCAACGGCGGCAGCGCTCTCGGCTCGAACGGCGGCGCGGCGATGGCGGTGGTCGTCACCCAGATCTCGGCCGCGACGGCCGCCAGCACCTGGATGGTCATCGAGTGGGTGCGCAACGGGAAGCCCAGCGTGCTGGGCATCGCGACCGGCGCGATTGCCGGACTGGCAGCCGTGACGCCGGCCTCCGGCTTCATCGGACCGGTCGGAGGCCTCTCGATCGGGCTCGTCTCGGGCGCGGTCTGCTACCTGGCCTCGACCACGATCAAGCGCGCCCTCGGCTACGACGACTCGCTCGACGTGTTCGGCGTCCACGGAGTCGGCGGCTTCATCGGTACGGTGCTCGTGGCCTTCTTCGCCCACGAGAGCTTCGGCGGCAACCAGGGCGATCTGGCCATGGGCTCACAGCTCGGTGTCCAGCTCTTCGCCGCGGTCTTCACCGTCGTCTACACGGCCGTCGTCTCCTTCGGCCTGCTGAAGCTCGTCGCCGCCACGATCGGCTTGCGCGTCCCCGATGACGAAGAGGTGCGCGGTCTGGACATCAGCCAGCACGACGAGAATGCCTACAACTAGTGCGCGTCGGCCCGCGCTCCGCACCAACCGCGGGGGAGCGCCATGCGCCAGCGCCTCGCCGACAACCGCGACGCCGGATCCCTGACGGTGCTGGTCGGAGCCTTCCGCGACCACCTGGGCGCAACCCACCCGTCGGCCGCACAGCTGGCCGAGACGCTGCCCGGCCTGCTGCAGGACCCGACATCGCTCTTCGCGCTCGCCGAGTACGACTCCGGCCATGCCGTCGCCTACAGCTACGCCCGGCTCTACACGAACCTGTGGGCCTCGGGCATCGAGGCCCACCTCGAAGACCTGTTCGTGCTCGAGACCGAGCGGGGCCGCGGGCTCGGGCGCTCGCTCCTGGAGTTCACGACCCAGACGCTGCGCGGCCGCGGGGCCCTCGCGATCGGTCTGCACACGAACGAGAACAACGCGGGGGCCCAGGCGTTGTACCGGCGCTCGGGCTTCGAGCCCCAGACCGAGGCGCGTTGGCAGGGCGGGCGCGAGGTCTACTGGGTCCGGGACCTGGCTCGGGGCGCCGGCTGAGGGCAGGTGCCGAGCGCGCCACCCGGGCGCGCAGCCTAGCGTCAGCCGACCCGGCGCGGTCGCGCGGCCGCCCTGGGAAACGAGGCGACGATCTGGATGTCCAGGTTGCCCCAGCCGAGCTCGTTGAGGAAGACGGTCGCCGAGTCGATGTTCGCGGTGACGACCCGGCCGTCGTCGAAGATCACGGTCTGCGCATCGCGCTTGAGGATCGCGGGCCCGCTCACCGAAGCTGCGAAGCGCTGCACGCGCTCGCCGGATTCGAGGATCAGCAGCGAGACGGGACCGCTCGGCAGGACGCGGCAGCTCTTGGTCGCTTGCGCGCTGGCCGCCACGGCCAAACAAAACCCCACCAGGGCCACGAGGACGGTGCTGCGTCGGGGGGCTGCCATGGGGGTCGCATCGGAACGACCGGGCGTGCTCTTGAGGGGCGACCCGCGAGCGCAGGGGCGACCTAGAGGCGGCGGTAGATGGCGGCGGGGATGTGGAACTTCCGGCGGTTCAGGACCGCACCGATCAGGTGCGCCCCAGCGGCCTCGACGGACCGTTGGGCGGCACGAGCGACCTCGCGGCGTGTGCGCTCGGCCTCCAGGATCATGACGGCTCCATCCGCAGCCTGCAGCAGGGCCTCCATCTCCGGGTTCTCGATCACGGGCGCGCAATCGTAGAGCACGCAATCGAAGCGCGTCCCGAGAACGGGCAGGACGCGACGCAGGCGCTCCGGAGCGAGCAGCCGGGCGGGATGCTCCCCGAGCTCGCCACAGCTGATCAGATCGACGTCTCCGCGGTCCTGCACCGCCTGGATCGCGTCGATCTTGCCGGCCAGCAGATCGAAGAAGCCTTCCTCGCGCCGCGCGGCGAGCAGCTTGTGCAGGATCGGACGCACGGGGTTCGCATCGACCAGCAGGACCCGCAGCCGCGAACGCGTGGCCAGCAGCTGGGCGAGCTGCAGGACGATGGTGCTCGTGCCCTCACCGGCGTGGCACGAGAAGAACGGGATATGGCGCTTGCCTTCCTGCAGGCAGTGCGAGATCCCGAAGCGGAGACGATGGAGGGATTGCTGGAGGTCCTGGTCTTCCATGCTTTCTCCTAGGCCTGGACCGCCGAGCCTGCGGTGCGCCGAGCCTCGTCGAAGCGCGCCGCCTCGTCTGCGTCGGGAATGCTGGCCAGCACCTGCAGGGACAGCACCTCCGCTACGCGCTCGGGCTCCTGGAAGGTGTGATCGAAGAGCTGCCTCAGCATCGCCCGCAGCACGCCGAGAACGGCACCGCCCAACAACGCCAGCACCACCAGGCCGCCGATCCCCGTGGACACCGAGGCGTGCACCGGCACCGCCCTTCGCACCAGCGCCACGTGGGCCAGCTCGCGATGGGCCAGGTCCTGGTAGACCTGCAGCTCCTCGGCGCGCTGGCGATAGCCAAGGTACGAGCGCTCGGCGAAGCTCCGCTCGCGCTCGAGCTGCTGG
>JAJDAR010000489.1 GCA_029261775.1 Deltaproteobacteria bacterium
TCGAAGCCGTCCGTGGTGGCCTTGGCCTCGAGGGAGATGGCGTAGGGCGCGAACCGAGGCGTCTCCTGCAGCGCCAGGGCCAGCAGGGTGTCGCCACTCGCCACACCGGGCAGGATCGCCTGCCCCTGCGCCTCGCTCCCACCCAGGGCAAGGGCGCTGGCTCCGCAGACGGCCGTGGAGAGAAACGGGTAGGGCGCCAGCGTGCGCCCGCACTCCTCGATCACGACGCCCAGCTCCGCGAAGCCCAGGCCCGAGCCCCCGAACTCTTCGGGGACGAGGATGCCCGCCCAGCCGAGCTCGGCCATCTCCTTCCAGAGTGCCCGCGAAAAGCCGACCTCGTCCTGCTGGTCCCGCAGCTCCCGAAGGTGCGTGACGGGCGCCTTCTCGCGCACGAACTCGGCAGCGGTTTCCTTGAGCAGCTCCTGCTCTTCAGTCAGTACCAGGGACATCGATTCTCTCTTCTCTCGAGAACGAGAAACTCAAGCAAAGTGCCGGGCCTGTTTTTTGAGTTCTTAAGCAAAGTGCCGGGCCTGTTTCTCAAGTTGAGTGGTTCGGCGGGGTCAGTCGGGGAGGCCGAGGACGCGTTTGGCGATCACGTTGAGCTGCACCTCCGAGGTGCCGCCCTCGATCGAGTTGCCCTTGGAGCGAAGCCAGCCGCGGGTCTCCATGAGCTCGCCGGGGGTGAAGCCTTCGCCCTCCCAGCCGAGCGCGCTGGCGCCGCGCACCGCCATCTGGATCTCGCCGCGCCGCTTGTTCATCTCGCTGGCGTAGAGCTTGAACATCGAGGTCGCCGCGCCGGGCCCCTGGCCTGCGCGTGCCTCCTCGCCGCTGCGTCGCAGCGTGAGGCCGAAGCAAAGGGAGTCGAGCTCGTACTGGGTGATCCGATCGCGGAGCGTCGCTTCGGCCAGCCGACCGTCGACGTCGCCCAGGTACGGCCGCGTGCTCTCGGCCAGGGCGCTGGTCGGGGCGGGGACCTCCTTGGGCGCACCCTTCTTCTTCTTGCGAGCGGCCGGGCCGGCGGGCGCGCCGCCCGGCATTCCGCCCGAGAGCATCTGCCGCTCGTGTTGCAGCAGACGCTTGGCGATGGTCCAGCCTCCGTTCAAGGGGCCCACCAGGTTCCGGGCCTCGGCACGCACGTCCTCGAAGAAGACCTGGCAGAAGTCCGACTCGCCGCTGATCAGGCGGATCGGCGAGATCGTGACGCCGGGGCTCTTCAGGTCGAAGAGGATGAAGCTGATGCCGTCGTGCTTGGGCGCCTGGGGGTCGGTGCGGACCAGGCAGAACATCCAGTCGGCGTGGTTCGCGCCGGTCGTCCAGATCTTCGAGCCGTTGATGACGTACTGGTCCCCGTCGAGCACGGCCCGCGTCTGCAGCCCGGCCAGGTCGGAGCCCGCTCCCGGCTCGCTGTAGCCCTGGCACCACTGGATCTCGCCGCTCGTGATCCGCGGCAGGTGCTCCTTCTTCTGGTCTTCGTTGCCGAACTCGAGGAGCACCGGACCGAGCATGGCCGTGCCGAAGAAGCTGACCGGCGGGATCTGCGCACCGATCCGCGCGACCTCCTCCTGCAACACGCGGAGCTCGGCCTTCGCCAGGCCGCCGCCCCCGTACTCCTTGGGCCAGCTGGGCGTCGTGTAGCCTCGGCTCGCGCAGACCTCGAGCCAGGTCGCGCGTTCGGCCGCGGTCGGCTGCGAACGCTTGCCGCCGTCCGCGGCTGCGCGCAGCGATGCGGGACAATGCTGGTCGAGCCAACCCCGCAGCTCCGTGCGAAGGGATGCGAGATCGGCTTCCTCGGTGCTCACCTTCCGTCTCCTCCGGAAAAGGGCGCCAGACCCTAGCACTCCTTGCAGCGCGGCCCCGCGCGCTCTGCAGCGTCGCGGGCCTGGGAATCCGTGCCTACCTTCCAACCTCCCGTTTCCGCTGCGGCTGCCCACCGATCCGCCCGAGGAGGAAGCTCATGGCCGCGCTGCGTCCGCCCCGACTGGAGGGATCGATCCGGCTTCCCGATCGCCGGCGGCTCGGCTACGCCGAGTACGGCCCGAGCCGCGGTCGCCCGGTCCTGTGGTTCCACGGCACGCCCGGCGCCCGTCGGCAGATTCCTCCTGCAGCGCGCGAGGCCGCCTACGCCCGCGACGTACGTCTCGTCTCGGTCGAACGGCCTGGCATCGGCGCCTCGACCCCCCACGCCTACGATTCGTTCCGCGCCTGGGCAGACGACATCCGCATCCTCGCCGACGCCCTCGACCTCGAACGATTCGCCGTGGTCGGCCTTTCCGGCGGCGGGCCCTATGCCCTGGCTACCGCCCACGAGCTCGGCTCGCGGGTGGTGGCGGCCGCGATCCTCGGTGGCGTCGCACCGGCCGTCGGGCCGGAGGCTGCGCCGGGCGGCATCGTGGGTCTCACCCGCTACGTCGGTCCGATGCTGGCGCGCAGCCGCGGCCCCCTAGGCGCCGGCATGCAGGGGCTGGTGCAGGCCCTGGCCCCGGTGGCCGACACGGTGACCGATCTCTTCCTGCGGCTGCTACCGGCCGGCGATCGCCGGGTCTTCGCCGACCCCGCCACCCGCGAGATGTTCCAGGACGACCTCCTGCAGGGCAGCCGCGGCGGCATGCAGGCGATGTTCCTCGATGCCGCCCTGATGGGCCGGCCCTGGGGCTTCGCCCTTCGCGACGTGCGCGTGCCCGTGCGACTCTGGTTCGGCGACGCCGACAACGTGGTGCCCCTCGAGCACGGGGAGCATCTCGCGAAGCATCTCCAGGGCTCGGTGCTGCGCGTGCGACCCGATGGGGGACACCTCGGCGGCCTCGGTGCCACCGACGAGATCTTCGACGAGATCCTGGGGCTCTGGCCTGCCGAGCCCGCGGGTCGCCGGGGCGTGCAGGCCTAGCGCTCCGACGGCTCAGGACACGAGCGCCTCGAGCCTTCGTTGCCCGTCGTTGCGCGCCTGCCGGAGCGCCTTCCAGGCGTCCTCGAGCGCGTACTGCTCGCCGGTCACCCCGGTGACGAAGTGGCCTCCGCGGATCTCGCCGCGGGCCTCGAGCCGGCGCAGCGCCCACTGGATCTCCCGCCAGGGCAGGGCGAAACGCTCCTTCTTGTACAGGTCGCGGAACACGAGGCCCCAGCGCGCGAGCAGCTGCCAGGCCACGTGCTCGGCCAGCTCGTCGGGGTCTTCGACCGCTCCGACGCCGGGCATCAGGGTCCAACGGCCCTCGACGCCGTGGCGCCAGCTGCCGCGGCGACCGCGCGAGCCCGGGCGCGCGCGCTGTCGACGCGCGAAACGGCTGCGTGCATGGAACAGCGAACGCACCGCGTTGAAACCGTCGGACGTCACGAGGCCCCGCGCCACACCGTCCCACAGCCCTTCCTCGACCTCGCTCGGCAGAAGACCGGTCTCGGCCTGCAGCTCGCGATGGAAGAGCGCCCCTCGGGCCTTCAGGGCTCCGAGCACCGCTCCGGTCGAGCCGTCCAGCGGCTCGGCCGGGACGACCCGCACCCGATGGGCCTGCAGCAGCCAGGCCATGTCGTCCCGGAGCATGAAGGTGATGGGGGTGCGGCGCGAAGGGGTCTTGCCGGCTCGGCCAGGCGGCGCGGCAGGTGCGTCGTCTTCGCTCGCGGCCTCCAGCACCGAGAGCCGCCCCCAGGTCACCTCGCCCGACAGGCACAGATCGTCGAGCCACTCCGGGCGATAGGCCTCGACCCGCTCGGCGAAGAGGGTCTCCCACTCGCCGGCCGGCCACTCGGTGCCCTGCATCTGCTCGATCACGTCTGCCAGACCTTCTCGGCCGGTCCGCCGGGTCTCGGGCGCCGAAGACCACCAGCGCTCGATGAATTGGAGCCAATCCTCCTTGCTCACGGCCTGGATCCGCGCGCGCTTGCGTGCGCGACTGTACGCGTGGATGCGCGCCAGCAGGCGCCGTGCGCACCACTGCTCCCCCAGCTCCGGGGGGAGCGCCCGGTCGAAGGAGCCGGCCACGGCGAAGCCCTGGCCGCGCAAGAGCTCGAGCGCGTAGGTGATCGTCGACTCGGGCAGCAGCGTCTCGGCCGCGAGCTGCGCGCAGGTCAGCGGGCCGGACATGTCGAGCAGACCGCGGATCCAGGCGAGGAGCGCCTCGTCCTCGCCGACTCCGCGCTCGCGCAGCGCGGAAGGCACGGGATGATCCGGCACGACGGCCGCGTCCGGGTGCAGGCACTGCACTTCGCCGCGTCGCTCGGTCGCGATCCAGCGCAGCTGGCGCCCGCCGTCCGCGTCCTCCAGCCAGAGCTCGGAGGCCCGCCCCGAGCCCCGCAGCGCGTCGAAGCAAGCCGCCCAGTCGGTGCGCGGCCGCAAGATGACGCCCGAGAGCAGCGCGTCGTGCAGCTCCTCGGCATCCCGGATCTCCGGTTCGGCCTCGTCGCGCACGCGCGCGATCGCCTCGGGATCGAGTCGTCCGAGCTCGCGCGCCTCGACGGGCAGGCCGCGCGGCAGCGCGACGGCCCGGGACCTGCGCTCGCCGATCTCGTTGTCGTCGTCGAGGTAGGTGTACGGTGCGCCGTTCAGGATCTCGTGCGCAAGCGGCGAAGGCTCGACCGTGTCGACGAAGTGGAGCGCGATCCCGCCCTCCTCGAAGCGCCGAACCAGCTCCTTCAGGCCCTCGATGTCCATGCCCTCGTGCAGGCAGTCGTGGAGGGTCTCGCGCACCAGGAGATGGTCGGGGATCTCGATCGGGCCGGCCGGGGCGTTGTCCTGGCATGCGGCCAGCCCGGGGAACACGGCCGCCATCAGGTCGGCGGCCTCCATGCGCTGGATGTTGAAGGGGTTGATCTTGCCGCCCCGCCGGCGCAGCACGGCCAGGCTGCGGTTCAGGTTCCAGCGCCAGCGGGCCACGAACATCGGGGACTGGAGCACCGCCTGGGACACGGCTGCCTCCACGCCTTCGGCCTTCAGGAAGCGCGGTACCTCCTCCAGCGGGAACGAGTGTTGCGGCCCGAGGGAGAGGAGGACCGCGTCGTCGGTGGCGGCGGCCTGCAGCTCGAAGTCGAAGTTCACGCAGAACTTCTTGCGCAGGGCGAAGCCCAGGGCCCGGTTCAGGCGGGCGCCGAAGGGCGCGTGGGCGACGAGCTGCATGCCGCCCGTCTCGTCGAAGAAGCGCTCGAACACGATGTCGTCGAGGGTGGGCATCAGACCGCCCAGCGACGCGCGGGCGGCACCCAGGTAGTCGACGATCAAGCCCGCGGCAGCGTCGTCGATGCGGCAGCGATCGGCGACGGCCGCCACCGCGTCCGCCACCTGCGCCTCCGCCAGATGCCGGGAGACGAGGGCGCGAAGATCGGACACCTCCTGAGAAAGCTCTGCCGTGCGTCCCGGCGCCTCGCCCAGCCAGAAGGGAACCGTCGGCCGCTCGCCCGCTGCGTCGGCGACCCGGACGACGCCATTCGTCACGCGGAGGATGCGCCAGGGGTGGGTGCCGAGCAGGAACACGTCACCCTGCATCGACTCGATCGCGAAGTCCTCGTTGATCGTGCCGACGAAGGTGTCGCCGGGCTCCATCAGCACGCGGTAGTCACCGCTCTCGGGGATCGCGCCGCCGCTGGTCAGCGCGGCCAGGCGGGCGCCACGGCGGGCCCGCACCCGGCCGTTCACCTGGTCGCGGTGCAGGTAGGCCATGCGCCGCCCGCGACCGGTCGTGATGCCCTCCGACACGAGCGCGAGTGCCTCGTCGAAACGCCCGCGTTCGAGCGCCGCGTAGGGCGCGGCCCGCCGGACGCGATCGAAGAGCTCCTGCTCGGCCCAGCCCTCGTCCCCGGCCGCTGCGACCTCGGCCACGATCTGCTGGATGAGCACGTCCAGGGGAGCCACCGGCGGACGCAGCGCGTCGAGACGCCCCGCGTGGATCGCCGCCAGCAGCGCGGCGCTCTCGACCAGCTCGTCGCGTGTGGTCGGATAGAGGATGCCCTTCGGCACACCGGAGCGATGGTGGTTCGCGCGCCCCACCCGCTGCAGGAAGGTCGCGATGTTGCGCGGCGAGCCGAGCTGGCAGACCAGCTCCACCGGCCCGACGTCGATGCCGAGCTCGAGGCTGGCTGTGGCAACCAGCGCGCGCAGCTCGCCCGCGCGCAGCTTGGATTCCACGCGATAGCGTCGCTCCCGGGACAGCGAGCCGTGATGGGCGGCGACGACGTCCTCGCCCAGGAGTTTGCCCAGGTCGCTGGCCACCCGCTCCGAGAGGCGTCGCGTGTTGACGAACACCAACGTGGTGTGGTGATCGGCGACGTGAGCCGCGATCCCATCGAGGATCTCCGCCATCTGGTCGCCTGAGGTAGCCGCCTCCAGCTCGCCCTCGGGCAGCTCGAGCGAGAGGTCGAGCTGCCGACGGTGACCGACGTCCACCAGCGTGCAGTCCGGCCGCCCGTCGGGCCGCGTGCGATCGTCGCCGGCGCCGACGAGCAGACGGGCCACCGTCTCGAGGGGGCGCTGCGTCGCGGAGAGGCCGATCCGCAGCGGCGCAGTCTCTGCGACGTGGTCGAGGCGCTCGAGGGTGAGGGTCAGATGCGATCCCCGCTTGTCCCGGGCCATCGCGTGGATCTCGTCGACGATCAAGGTCTCGACGCCCCGCAACGTGGCCCGACTGCGGTCGGCCGTCAGGTACAGGTACAGCGATTCCGGCGTGGTGAT
>JAJDAR010000490.1 GCA_029261775.1 Deltaproteobacteria bacterium
GGACGTTGACCGGTGCCGCCGTCTCCCACACGGCGCTGGCGGCGAGGACCAGCGGCACGCGCGGATCGAGGCTCACCCTTCGTTCGCTCCGGTCGGTTCGGCGCCGGGCCCGCCGGTCGCGGCGATGTACTCGTCGAGCACCGCCTTCGCCTCGCCGAAGCCCCGCATCTGCCCCTTCTCGAGCCAGACCGCGTGGGTGCAGAGCTCCTGGAGGAAGGGCACCGAGTGCGAGACGATCACGATCACCCGGCTGCGCTGCATCATCGACTCGAGGCGCCGGCGGCTCTTCTGCTGGAACCCGCGGTCGCCCACGCTGAGCACCTCGTCGAGGATCAGGATCTCCGGGTCGAGGGCCGCGGCCACCGAGAAGCCGAGCCTCGACTTCATCCCGGACGAGTAGAAGCGGATCGGCTGGTCGATGAACTCGCCAAGCTCGGAGAAGTCGATGATCTCCTCCATCTTCTGCTCGATCTCGTCGCGCGGGATGCCCAGGAACGCCGCGTTCAGGTAGATGTTCTCGCGACCCGACAGATCGCGGTTGAAGCCGGCGCCCAGCGAGAGCAGGGTCGAGACCTCGCCGCGGACCGTGACCCGACCCTCGTCGGGCAACAGGATCTGGGAGAGCGCCAGGCACAGGGTGCTCTTGCCCGCGCCGTTCGACCCGATGATCCCCAGGATCTCGCCCTCGTGACACTGGAAGGTCACGCCGCGCAGGGCCCAGAGCAGCGGCGCATCGCGGTTCCAGCCGCCCCCCGTCAGCAGCCTCTTGATGCCCACGCGGCGACGCTGCTGCAGCCGATAGAAGATGCCGAGATCCTCGGCATCGATCACGGGCAGGGGATCCCGGAGCTCGGTCGACGGGTCGTCGGTCACAGGAACTTGATCACCCGGCGATCGAAGTACTGATACAGGCGGTAGCCGAGCAGGAGCACCACGAAGGACTCGGCCCCGAGCAGGGCCCAGGAGCGGAGCTCGATGATCTGACCGTAGAAGAGCGCGTCGCGATAGCCCGTGAACAGGATCGCGAAGGGGTTCAGCATGTAGAGGGTCGGAATCCACTCCGACCACGCGTACTGCCCGAGCGCGCCCTTGGTGAAGCGTTGGGCCACGAGATCGACGCCGTAGAGCGTCGGACACACGTAGAAGAGCATCCGGGTCACGTGGCCGAGGAAGCCGGACAGATCGCGAACCAGAGCCCCGAAGCACGCCACGGCCAGGCACAGGCCGGTCACGAGCACGAGCTGCAGCGCCATCAGGGGGAGGACCTGCAACATCGAGAGGAAGGTCAGCGGCAGCTGGAAGGCGGCGGCCGTGGCGAGCAGCACGATCATGCCGAACAGGAAGTTCGAGAAGCCCGCCAGCACGATGGTCAGCGGCAGGGCCATGGTCGGAAACGCGATGGACTTGATCAGCGAGTCGCGGCCGCGCAGGATCTTGGCCGAGCCGTTCAGGCTGCTGGTGAAGTGCTTGAAGGGCAGCATCGCGCAGAGGATGAAGACGGGATAGGGAGCGTAGGCCTCGCCCCGCCCGAAGATGCCGACGACGACGCCCCAGTAGATCAGCATCATGATCAGCGGGTCGACGAGCCAGAAGACCCAGCCGAGACGCGTCTCCTGGCTCTGGGCGCGCAGCTCCGCCAGCGTGAGCTCGCGCAGCAGGTCGCGGCGCGCGACCAGATTGGACCAGTTGGAGATCATGGGCCGCCGGGCCCTCCCGGCGAGGACGGTCGCGACTTCACCCGGGGGGCGCAAGCCGCCGCCTCGGGCCGGCGAAGCCTCCTGCTAGCCTGCCCGCGATGCGCGTCGCCCTGGTGCACGACTGGCTGACCGGCCTGCGCGGGGGAGAGCGCGTGCTCCACGAGCATGCGCGCATGTTTCCCCAGGCGGAGCTGCACACCCTGGTGCACGTGCCGGGCAGCACGACGCCCGAGATCGAGGCCCTGCCCACCCATGCGAGCCCGCTGTCCTCCTGGCCGGGCGCTGCACGGCACTATCGCAAGTGGTTGCCCCTCTTTCCCTGGGCGGTCTCCAGGCTGCGCATCGCACCCGGCACCGAGCTGGTGCTGTCCACCAGCCACGCCGTGGCCAAGGGCGTCCCGGTGCCGGAGGGAGCCCTTCACGTCTCGTACTGCTTCACCCCCATGCGCTATGTCTGGGACCAGGCGGACGCCTACCTCGGTCGCGGCGCCTTCCGCACCCTGGTGTCGCCCCTGGTCGCGGGATTGCGCCGCTGGGACGTGCGCACCAGCTCTCCCGAATCCGTGCACCGCTTCATCGCCATCTCGGAGACGGTCCGCGATCGCATCCGCCGCCACTACGGTCGCAGCGCGGAGGTCATCTTCCCGCCGGTCGACGTCGAGCGCTTTCCCCTGCGCGAAGCCGCGCCGGACGACTTCTTCCTGCTGGTCGGCGGCTTCGTCCCGTACAAGCGCGAGGATCTCGCCCTCGACGCCTTTGCCGAGCTCGGCCTGCCCCTGGTCGTCGCCGGGGATGGCCCCTCCCGCGCGGCCCTCCAGGCCCGCGCCGCGCCCGGCGTGCGCTTCCTGGGCCGGGTCTCGGACGAGGAGCTCGCCGACCTGTATCGGCGCTGTCGCGCGTTGATCTACCCGCAGGACGAGGACTTCGGCATCGTGCCGGTCGAGGCCCAGGCCAGCGGGGCGCCGGTCGTGGCCCTGGGGCGGGGCGGCGCCAGCGAGACGGTCGTCCCCCTCGACGACGCCGCCGGCCGCACACCGACCGGCATCCACTTCGCCGAGCAGACGGTCGCGTCCCTCGTCGCCGCCGTCCGGGCGCTCGAGGCCCGTCGTGACGAGCTCGATCCGAAGAGCCTGCGCGCCCACGCCGAGGGCTTCTCGGTGCCGCGCTTCCATCGCGAGATGGGCGGGGCCCTGCAGCGGGCACTCGCCGAGGGCTCGCGACCCTGACCCTCAGTAGGCGTTGCGGTGCACGAAGCCGCGCCAGAACGTCATCATCAGGATGCGCAGGTCGAGGGCCATCGACCAGTTCTGGATGTAGTAGATGTCGTGCTCCACGCGCTCGTTCAAGGACGTGTTGCCGCGCCAGCCGTGGATCTGGGCCCAGCCGGTCATCCCCGCCTTGACCTTGTGTCGAAGCATGTAGCCCGGGATCTCGCTGCGGAACTGGTCGATGAAGACGGGGCGTTCCGGGCGCGGACCCACCAGGCTCATGTCGCCGCGCAGCACGTTCCAGAGCTGAGGCAGCTCGTCGAGGCTGGTCTTGCGCAGGAACGCGCCGATCCGTGTGATCCGGGGATCGTCCGCCACGGTCCAGACCGGCCCGCTGGCCGCCTCGGAGTCCTCGCACATGCTGCGGAACTTGAGCATGTGGAAGAGCCGGCCGTCGAGGCCCATGCGCTCCTGGCGATACAGCACGGGCCGCCCGCAGCTCGCCCACACCGACAGGCCGATCAGGGCCAGCAGCGGGCTCGAGAGGGTCAGCACGACCGCGCTGACGACCACGTCGAGGGCGCGTTTCTGCAGCCCCGCCCAGCCGACCAGGGGTCCCTCGCGCAGGTTGATGACCGGCAGACCGTCGAGATCCTCGACCGAGCTGCGCAAGGTCATCACATGGAGCAGGTCGGGGATCAGCCGCACCGTCACGATCTCGTCGTCGAGCTCGGCGAGGATCTTCTCGAGCAGGTCCTGGTCCTCGCGCGGCAGCGCGATCACCACCTGGTCGACCGTGCGCTCGGCGAGCGCGCTCTTGACCTGGGCGTAGGGCCCGAGCACGCGCACGCCCTGGAGCGTGCGACCCTGCATCGCCGGATCGTCCGACAGCGCACCGACGACCCGCAGGCCGGCCTCCGGGTGCCCGTGGATCGACTCGATCGTCTGCTGGGCCAGCCGGCCCGCACCGACCAGCAGCACGTAGCGGAGGTTGTGACCCTTGCGGCGCAGGTGCCGCAGCACGGCGCGCCCGGCCATGCGGGCGGCGACGACCGAGCTGATCGAGAGCCCCCAGAACGTCACGATGACGACCCGGGACAGGAAGGTCCGGGAGATCGCGTCGGCCGCCAGGATGACCACCAGGGTCACCGTCATCGCGCTGATCACCGACCCGATCTCGCGCAGGAGCGAGCCCGTCCGACGCGGTTGGTAGAGACCGCGATTGCGCAGCGCGAACCAGGAGACCGGCAGGATGCCCACGAGGGCGAGCGCGTACTCGTCGGGGTTCCAGCCCTCGACGACCGGGACGCCCGTGTGGAAGCGCAGCGCGTAGGCGGCGCCCCAGCACGCCGCGACGAGGGCCAGGTCCGCGAGCATCAGCAGCCCGCGAAAGACCTCGCTGTAGCGACTCAGCATGGCAAGGCCTCCCGGCCCGGGCCGCCTAGCCCTGGGCCTCCAGGCGAGCCCGGTCGATGGCGCGAACCTCGATCAGCAGGCGCTCGAAGGTGGCGAAGTCGATCTGGCTGGGGCCGTCGCAGGGTGCGCGATCCGGCTCCGGATGGACCTCGACGAACAGGGCGTCGAGGCCGACGGCCACGGCAGCTCGCGCCAAGGGCAGGACCATGCTGCGATCTCCGCCGCTGGCCTCCGGGCCGGCGCCCGGCCGCTGCACCGAATGGGTCGCGTCGTAGCAGACCGGCGCGAAGCTCCGCAGCACGATCAGCGACTTCATGTCGACGATCAGATCGTGGTAGCCGTGGGTCACGCCGCGCTCGGTGACGAAGGCGCCGCCCGAGCCGTAGGTCTCGACCTTCTCGACCGCGAGGCGCAGATCCTCGGGCGCGAGGAACTGGCCCTTCTTGATGTTGACGGGCCGACCGGTGGCCGCGCTCGCGGCGATCAGATCGGTCTGGCGGCACAGGAAGGCCGGGATCTGCAGGCAGTCCACGACCTCGGAAGCGGGCTTCGCCTGGCCCGGCTCGTGGACGTCGGTGGTGAGCGGCAGTCCAGTCTCGTTCTTCACGCGAGCGAGGACCCGCAGGCCCTCGTCGAAGCCCAGCCCGCGGTACGAGCGGAGGCTCGAGCGGTTCGCCTTGTCGACCGAGGCCTTGAACACCAACGGAAAATCGTGACGACTGGCCAGCTCCGCGAGCTGCGAGGCCGCCCGGAGCGTCTCGCTCTCGGATTCGACCACGTTCAGCCCGGCGATCAGGACCAGCGGTGCCCCACCCCCGAGGGGTACCCCCCCAATCCGCATGCAGAAAGCCTCCCGGAACCGCGAGCCGACCTCACAGAGGGCCGCCAGCGCTTCGCTGTTTGCTTAGCAATCCCCTGCCCGGCTGTCGGGTTCCCGCAGGGAGCCCGGCGCCCGGATGTCGGCCTCGGCGGCCTCTCGCAGCTGGTCGAGGAAATCCGGCACGGCCGAGGTCACGCGGTTCCAGTTGGGGATCTGGGGGGCTCCCAGCGGGTCGCGGACGAAGCCCAGGCCCGCGCCGCGAAGCGCGCCGGAGAAGGCCTCGACGGCCACCTCCTCCTCGTGGCGATCGAAAGCCAGGCCGTTCAGCGCGGCGTCGTCCGAGTAGCGGGCCACGGCGTCCTGGGCCATCCGCACGTAGGCGGCCGAGAGCGTGTTCAGGAAGCCGGCGTCGAACTCGACGCCGTAGCTTGCGAGGTTGCGGATCAGCGACGAGCCGATGTCGCCGACCATCCGGTGCAGGCCCGCGTCCTCCTCGCTCGCCGAGAGCCCGCGGTGCTTGTGCTCGTAGTTCTCCGTCAGCTCGACCTGGCAGATCCGCTTGAGCGAGCAGTTGCGGTAGACCTCGGCGAGCACGCCGACCTCGAGCCCCCAGTCGCTCGGGATGCGGATGCTGCGGGCCAGCTCGGTGGTCATCGCGCACTCGCCGGCGAGCGGAAAGCGGAACGAATCGAGGAACTCGAGCAGCGGGTTCGGGCCCAGCACGGATTTCATCGCCCGCAGGAAGGGCGTCATGAACAGCCGCGTGACGCGGCCGTAGAGGCGGTCGGCGACCCGCGCGTAGTAGCCCTTCACGAACTCGTAGTTCATGTTCGAGTTGGCGATCGGGAAGCAGAGCCGGGCGAGCAGCTCGCGGTCGTAGTCGCGGATGTCGCAGTCGTGCAGCGCGATCGCCCGCGAGCGGCCGGTGGCCAGCACGTAGCCGAAGGCCAGCCACACCCCCTGCCCCTTTCCGGGGCCTCCCGGGTCCAGACCCTCCTGCTTCAGGACCTGGTAGAGCTCCTGGATGCGGGGGCCACCGTTCCACAGCAGGGTGGCCGGCTCGCCGCTCCTCGTGTGGACGCCGTCGAAGGCATCGCACATCTCGTCGAAATCCTCGCGGCGATCGGTCCCGCCGACGGAGACGATGACCTGCTCCAGGTAGTCGACCCGGCGCAGCTGATCGATGATGCCCTTCAGCGCCACGTCCCGGAGCTCGGAGTGCAGGCACGGGAGCACGAGTGCCATGGGGCGCACCCGCCCCAGCTGGTGCAGATCGCGCTCGAGCCTCTGCAGGTCGGGGCGACCGAGCCGGTGCAGCGTGCTGATCACGCCGGTCTGATGGAAGTCGGCCATCGGGGGCACAACCCTCGCACACAAGCCGGCCCGGGCAAGCCCCCGCGGGGATCCGACCTGGTGGTCAGCGCCGCGGGCCGCACGGCTCGCGCAGCCGCAACAGCCGCCTCAAGCCCGTGCCGGGCGTGGCCGAACAGTGGGAACGAGCCGGCATTGGCGCCGGCGGCAGAGGAGAGCCCGGGGCATGGAGTCGGCGAGCGACCGGAGGAAGTTCGCGCGGATCGCCACGGACCAGGTGATCTCGTTCTCGATGGTGGATGCGGGTGACCAGCTCGCCATCAGCAAGGACGTCTCGGTGGGCGGCATCCGGTTCGAAGCCGTGGGCTGCGAGCTCGAGCTCGGCGACACGATCCGCGTCACGTTCAACGTCGGGGAGCACTCGATCGTGGCCGTCGGGCTGGTCGTCTGGGCCACGGAGACCGACCCGATCACCACGGACATCGGCCTCGAGTTCGTCGACATCGACAGCGATGCGCTGCGCATGATCGAGGACACGACCGAGGTCATGCCGTCGATCTAGCGCCGGGGGCACGCGCCGCCTGACGGGGGGCCCTAGTCCCCGAAGAGCTCGAGCTGCCGGTCGTCGCCGCGCACCCGCACCAGCGAGGAGAGCGCGAGTCCGACCCGGTCGATCGGTCGCAGACCCACCTGGGTGCGATCGAGCAGCTCGGACGCGAGCCGCAGCAGATCGCCCGAGCGGTGGATCGGATGCTTCAGCGTGCGACTGCGGCTGGTGATGTCCCGATCCACGTAGCGGACCTTGAGCGCGACCTTCCGCGCCGCCAGCCGTTCGAGTGCAAGGCTCCGCTCGAGGTCCGCGGCGAGCGCGGCCAGGCGCTCCTCGAGCACGTCCCGCTCGAGCTCCGGGCCGGGCAGCGTCGACTCCTGGCTGAGGCTCCGCGGGTGGGGGGCCGCGCGCAGGGTGCCGACGTCGCGGCCCTCGGCGTAGCCCTGGATGGTCAGCCCGTGGTTGCCGAGCGCCGCCTCCAACCGCGGGCGCGGGAAGGCGGCCAGCTCGCCGACCGTGGCCACCGACAGGGCCGCCAGGCGCTCGGCGGTGCGCGGCCCGACACCGGGCAGCCGGTGGACCGCCAACGGATCCAGGAAGCTGCGCACCTGGCGAGGCTCGACCCAGAGAACCCCTTCTTCTCCGGACTCTTCGGCCGCAATCTTGGCAACGAACTTGAGAGGTGCTCCGCCCACCCGAAGCGGCAGGCGGAGCGCTTCCGCGACGCTCCGCCGGAGCCGCTGGCCGATCTCGGAAGGGGCTTCGTCGGTTCCTCGCAGGTCGAGGTAGGCCGCGTCCAGGCCGGCCGGCTCGACCCGCTCGGCCTCGCGCCGGAAGTAGGCGTGAAGGCGCTTCGAGACCTCGCGGTAGTGGCGCATGTCGGTCGGCAGCGCGCGGGCCTTCGGGCACAGCCCGAGGGCGTCGATCATGCTCATCCCCACCCGCACGCCCGCTGCGGCCGCGTCGGGCGTCGCGGCCTGGACGCTGCCGCGCTTGCGTGGATCCCCGCCCACGATGACCGGGCGCCGCTCGAGCTCCGGATGCCGGGCGCGCTCGAGCTCGGCATAGAAGCCGGGGACGGTGGCGTAGAGCAGCACGGCGTCAGGGTGCGGGCTCGAGCCGTAGCTCCGCCACCAGCGCATCGGCCACGACGGGATCCCGGGTCGAGAGCAACGAGGGCCGACCCTCGAGCCAGCGCGCCACCCCATCGGCCTCCCAGCGATGACCCGGCTGCTCCGTCTGGCCCGGCGTGAGAAAGACCAGCGCCTGGTCGAGGTCGCTGACGTCCACCACCCAGCGGTGGACGGCCACGACCTGCGCCTCGTAGGACTCCAAGGGCTGGTACTCGCCGAGTCGCAGCGTCGTGCCATCTCCGCCGAACGGAAAAGGACCGAGCTGCGGGTTCGCGCGCCAGCCGACGTCGCGACGCGGCCGGAACTGCAGGGGATGCAGCCGACCCCAGCCCCACTTCTTGCGATTCGGTCCGAGCGTCACGGAGAGCTCGATCCAGGTCTCTCGAAGACTGCGCTGCACGGCCTGGGCGATCCGCTCGGGTCGCGCCCAGGGCGGCGCCTTCGACCCACTGGCGTCCTCGAGGGCGAGCGAGAGCAGCCAGGTGGGCTCGAGACCGCGCAGGCCGAGCAGGCGCCGCAGCAGGGGCTCGCCGAGCTCGGGCTCGAAGAGGTGACGGACCAGACGGCCGACGAAGACCTGGTACGCCGCAGCCTGGGCACGCTCGGCGGTCATCTCGCCCGACCACCCTTCGAGCAGGCTGACGACCTCCCGCGCCTCGCGGCTGCGCGGCGGATCCCGGCGCGCGATGCCGAGGGCGCGCTCCACCAGTGCACCGGCGACATCCGACGTGGCGTCGTCCTGCAGCTCGAGCAGGTCGGCCTCGTCGATGCGGCCCCGGGCGCGGAGCGCGCGCAGGCCGTGCTCCCAGCGGGCGTGGCGGGCTCCGGAACGCCAGAGCATCTCGGGGCCGCCGCCGACCCGACCGAGTGACGCGTCGGCCGCGATCAGCCAGACCCCGCGCCGGCCGAGGGCACGACGCGGCAGATTCTCGGCCGGGATCCGGCCCCGCCAGTCGTAGCCGCGGTTGCCGCTCGGGAGCGGCACCAGGCCACTCGACAGATCGCGGTCCGGCAGGGCTCCGGCCAGCTGGCGGAAGCCGCCCTGCGCGTCGGCCACCAGAACGGCCAGGATCGGCTCGTGGTGGTGTGCAAGCGCCTCCGCCGCCTCCTCCGCGCGTTCCGAGCCGGCCAGCCGCAGGAAACCCCGGATCGGCGATCCGCCCTGCGCACCCATCCAGCGGACGGACATCGGCACGGGGGAGCCCAGCAGCTCGTGGACGAGCGGGCCGCGAGGCGTCGTGCGAACCCGGAGCGTCTCGGCTCCGGCCCCGCGGACCTCGATGCGCTCCTCGCGCAACTCGACGGGCCGCCAGCCCCGGGCATCGAAGACCCTCGCCTCCCGGTCGGCGTGGAGGGTCTCGACGACCAGATCCGTGACCACCGCCGGCACATGGGTCGCGGCCCAGGCGACGTCGCGGTTGAAGCCGCTCCAGAAGACCGGCGCACCCGGCACGGCGACTCCGGCGACCGACAGCCGATCGCCGCGCAGGTCGGCCTGGTGGAGCTCCGCGGGAGCCAGCGCCGGGTAGTGGGAGTCCCCGGCCAGCAGCGGCGCTTCGCCAGGGATCTGGCTGCCCTGGATCAAGACCGCCGAGCTGCCGACGCTCCGCCCCGCGTGGCCCGCGGCCAGGCGCAGGGGATCCCGCCAGCCGGGCGTCCGCCCCGGGATGCGAGGGGCCGACCCATCCGGTGTCGCGATGCGAGGGGCCGATCCGTCCGGCCTCGAGGCCGAGCGGACGGCCGGGGGGAAGAAGCTGCGGGCCAGGGCGGGGCCGATGCGGCGGATCAGCTCCTCCAGGGTCAGGCTCTCCTCGAGGCTCGCTCCGAGGGTCCAGGCGCGGTGCTTGAGCACCGCCAGCGAGTCGGCGGGGGTCCAGGGGGGCAGCTCGGGCCCGACCCGCACCCCGGCTGGCGCGCCCACGGCGCCGCTCCGGATGCGATCCAGCCAGGCGTTGGCGCCGGCCGCGTAGGCGACCAGCACCCGGCGCTCGGCGGCACCGAGCCGTGCTTCTTCCGCGGCGGCGAGCCTCCCGAAGCCGAGGGTGCGCGCCCAGCGGTCGGCGGGCAGGGCCTGCGCCCCCTCGTGGGCAGCGGCGGTTCCGAGCGCCGCGCGTCGCGCGCTCAGCATCTGTCCCGCCCGGTCCTGGGCGTGGACGAAGCCCAGGCCGAACCACGCGTCCGGGTCGCTGTCCGCCCGGATGTGGGGCACGCCGCTTCGATCCCGCAGGATGCGGAGGGGCGCGGAGAGGCCCTCGACCGAGAGCTCGCCCTCGATCTTCGGGTGCCGGGCGACGCGCTCGCGGCGCGCGTCGAGCCAGACGGCCAGAGCCAACCCGCAGGCGGCCACGCCGAGGACACTCACGAGCAGCCAGCGGGTGCCCAGGCGGGTGCCGCCGAATCCCCTGCCCTGCGCGCTTCCCGTCATGCCAAGCCAAGCCTCTGGGCGCCGCCCATCCTCGTATCGTGCGGAGCCGTGGAGCGGCCACGCCCCGTGGACCGGGGGACTCCCCCAGGCGGCGGCCGGCGCCGACCCCCTGCCGCGCGCTCCACCCGATCCGCGAGGATAGGAAGCGGACCTCCTCCGGGCCCGGGCGCTCTGCGGGATCGATCCCTCTCGATCCGGGGCCTCGTGGGGGCCTCGCATCGGGCCTTGGGGGCCCAGGGGGCGTGGCTCTGGAAGGCGCCTGGGCGGACGGGTACATTGCGCGCGCCCGCCCCCTGGGCCCGAGTCTGTGACCACGGGGCGGCGCGACCGTCCGCCGCGGCCCCGCTTCGGCCGAGGGTCGGCGGCGCGGGAACGGTCCCGCCCGCACGGCAGCCAGCCATCAACCAATCGACGGCCGCGACCTGCGCGTCGGCGAGCAGGAGACGACGAACATGACCGTCCAGGTGGGAATCAACGGCTTCGGGCGCATCGGGCGGCTCGCCTTCCGCGCGATGCAGGAGCGGGACGTCGAGGTCGTCGCGATCAACGATCTGGTGGATGCGGCCACGCTGGCCCATCTGCTCAAGTGGGACTCGGTCCACGGCCGCTTCAGCGGAGAGATCACCGCGGACGGCGATCAGCTCGTGGTCAACGGCAAGTCCATCCCCGTGTCCGCCGAGCGCGACCCTGCCAGGCTGCCCTGGAAGAAGCGGGGCGTCGAGGTCGCGATCGAAGCGACCGGCCTGTTCGCCGCGCGCGACAAGGCGCAGCTGCACCTCGATGCCGGCGCCGAGCGGGTCATGATCACCCAGCCCGCCGGCGACCCCGACCTGACCGTCGTGCTCGGGGTGAACGACGGCGACTACGATCCGGGCCGGCACCGCATCGTCTCGAATGCATCGTGCACGACCAACTGCCTGGGCCCGGTCGCCAAGGTGCTGCACGACACCTTCGGGATCGAGCGCGGCCTGATGGTCACGATCCACGCCTACACGGCCGACCAGCGCCTGGTGGATGCACCCCACAGCGACCTGCGCCGCGCCCGGGCCGGAGCCCTGTCGATGATCCCGACCAAGACCGGCGCCGCCCGCGCGATCGGGCTCGTGATGCCCGAGCTGAACGGCAAGCTCGACGGCTACGCCATGCGCGTCCCGACGCCGGACGTGTCGGTGGTGGATCTCTCGGTGCAGCTGAAGAAGGGCACCGACGAGGGGGCCCTGAACGGCGCGATCGAGACCGCCGCGAACGGCCCGATGCGAGGCATCCTCGAGTACATCGACGAGCCGCTGGTCTCGGCCGACTTCGTGGGCAACCCGCACTCCTCGATCTTCGACTCGCTCAGCACCAAGGTGATGGACGGCAACTTCGCAAAGGTCCTCTCCTGGTACGACAACGAGATGGGCTACGCGACGCGGGTCGCCGACCTCGCCGTGCGGATGGGCCAGGCCTAGCCGGCGGGTGGCGATTCCGACCCTCGACGATCTGCTCGCCTCGGGCGTCCGCGGGCAGCGGGTGCTCGTGCGTGCCGACCTGAACGTGCCGCTGGCGGACGGTCGGGTCGGCGACGACTCGCGCATCCGGGCCGCGCTCGGCAGCCTGCGCCGCCTGCTGGCGGGGGGTGCGCGCGTGGTGCTGGTCTCGCATCTGGGGCGGCCCAAGGGCCGGCCCGACCCGGCCTTCTCGCTGCGACCGGTGGCCGCCCGGCTCTCGGAGCTGCTGGAGCGGGAGGTGCGGTTCTGCGAGGAGGCGGTCGGCAAAGCCGCGGAGGCCGCCGTGGCGGCGCTCGGCGACGGCCAGCTGCTGCTGCTCGAGAACGTCCGTTTCGAGCCGGGCGAGACGAAGAACGACGAGGGTCTCGCGCGCCGGCTCGCCGGGCTGGCGGACGCCTACGTCAACGACGCCTTCGGCACGGCCCACCGCGCCCACGCGTCCACTGCTGGGGTCGCGCGCTTCGTGGCGCGACGCGCCGCAGGGGACCTGCTGCGCTCCGAGCTCGACCAGCTCGAGCGCGTGCGCGAACCGGCGCGTCCGCTCCTCTGCGTGCTCGGCGGCGCGAAGGTCTCGGACAAGCTCGCGGTGCTCGAGGCCCTCGCGCCGCATGCCGACACGCTCGTGATCGGTGGGGCGATGGCGTACACGTTCCTGGCCGCGCGGGGCGAGCCGATCGGCACCTCGCTCGTCGAGCCCGAGCGGTTCGAGGACGCGCGGCGCGTCGAGGACGCCGCCCGCAAGGCCGGTCGTCGTCTGTTGCTGCCGACCGACCACGTGGTCGTCGAGGCGCTGACACCCGATGCACCGAGCCGGGTGGTGAGCGAGGTCCCGGACGGCTGGATGGGCGTCGACATCGGTCCCGAGACGACGGCCACCTACGCCGCCGAGGCGAAGCAGGCCCGCACGATCTTCTGGAACGGCCCGATGGGCGTGTTCGAGATGGACGCCTTCGCCAAGGGCACCGAGGGCGTCGCCCGGGCCGTGGCCGATGCTCCGGCCCATTCGGTGGTGGGCGGAGGCGACTCGGTGGCTGCGATCCACAAGCTCGGGGTCGGCGACCGCATCGGCCATCTCTCGACGGGCGGCGGCGCCTCCCTCGAGTACGTGCAGGGGCTGACGCTGCCCGGCGTCGCCGCTCTCGAGCAGGACTGAGTCCGGACGGCGCAGCGCCGCCGCCAGCGAGGAGACGACATGGCAAGGCGACCGATCCTGGCCGCGAACTGGAAGATGCAGAAGACCACAGGCGAGGCCGAGGCCTTCGCCAAGGACTTCGTGCCCCGCGTTGCGGGGGCCGAGGCGGACGTCGCGCTGGCGCCCCCGGCGACGGCGTTGCACGTCCTCGGGCGCGCCCTCGCGGGGAGCGCGGTCGCCCTCGCGGCCCAGAACGTGCACCCGGAGCCGAAGGGCGCCTTCACCGGCGAGATCTCGCCCGACATGCTCGTCGACGTCGGCTGCCGTTATGCGATCGTCGGGCACAGCGAGCGCCGCACCCTGTTCGGGGAGACCGACGAGTTCGTGGCCGCCAAGGCGGCGGCGCTCTTCGAGCGCGACATCCTCCCGATCGTCTGCGTCGGCGAGTCGCTGGCCCAGCGCGAGGCGGGCGAGACGCTCTCCTTCGTCGGAGGCCAGATCGCGGCCAGCCTGGCCCGCATCCCCGAGGCGCGGGCCGCCGAGGTGATCGTGGCCTACGAGCCGATCTGGGCGATCGGCACGGGCAAGACCGCGACCCCGGCGATGGCCCAGGAGGTCCACGCCGCGATCCGCGAGCGCCTGGGGCAGCTGTTCGGTGCCGCCGGCGAGGCGATCCGCATCCAATACGGCGGCTCGGTCAAGCCGGACAACGTGGCCGAGCTGATGGCCCAGCCCGACATCGATGGTGCCCTGGTCGGGGGCGCCAGCCTCGACCCGGAGAGCTTCGCCGCCATCGTGCGCTTCAACGGCTAGACTGGCCCGCCGGCCCTACCCCTCTCAGGAGCCCTGCCCGCATGACCCTCTTCCTCACCGTCCTGCACGTCCTCGTGTGCCTGGTGCTGATCGTCGTGGTGCTGCTGCAGCGCGGCAAGGGCGCCGAGGTCGGCGCCGTCTTCGGCGGCGGCGGCGGCAGCACCATGTTCGGCGCCCGCGGCGCCGGCAACTTCTTGACGCGGCTGGCCTCGGCCGCGGCCGTGATCTTCATGTTCACGAGCCTCACCCTCGCCTACTTCGCCCGCGACGACACCGGCTCCGCCCTGTTCGAAGGCGTCGAGGCCCCGGCCGAGGAAGGCGGCTTCGAGACCGTGCCGACACCGGAGCCGGCAGCCGAGGCCGGGGGCTTCGAGGAAGTCGGTGGCGGGTTCGAGGAGGTGGCGCCGGCCGAGACCGCGCCGACAGAAGCTCCCGAACCGAGCGCCGAGGCCGAGCCGGCCCCGAGCGACCCGGCGCCTGCGCCCTGAGGCGCGGTCCTCGCGTCGGGCCCGAAGTGGTGCGGCAGAGAGGATTCGAACCTCCACGAGCTTGCGCCCGCCAGCCCCTCAAGCTGGTGCGTCTACCAGTTCCGCCACTGCCGCACGGACCGCGCAGGTTAGCCGATCGCCGGCC
>JAJDAR010000491.1 GCA_029261775.1 Deltaproteobacteria bacterium
CGACGACTCGCAGCCTGTCCCGACCGATTCACCCGCACCGGCAGGGGAGCAGATCCTGGGCCTGGTCCGGCGCGGGACCGAGGCCGATCGTGAGCTGCTGCGCGGCTACACCCCGGAGCAGCTCGCGGGCGCCGTGGTCCAGCTCGCCCCGAGGCAGCGCTGCGAGGCGCTGATCGAGATGGAACGGGTCCAGCACATCGTGCCGCTCCTGCCCGCCGCGGAGTTCACGAGCACGGTGCGGGCCGAGGGCATCGAGGATGCCGGCTGGCTGGTCGAGTACGCGAGTGCCGAGCAGCGCGTGGCAGCCGTCGATCTCGACTGCTGGAAGGATCTGCGGCTCTCGCCACGCCGGCTCTTCGAGTGGATCGACGCGATGATCGAGGCGGGCACCGAGACGCTGGTCGCCGCCTTCGACGAGCTCGATCCCGAGCTGTGGGTGCTGGCGATGAAGGCGATGGCCGACTTCTCGTTCGCAGACGGAAGCGAGAGCGGCGGCGCGACGGCGGACGGCTTCGTCTTCTACGACGCGCAATCGAGCGAGGACGAGGAGCGGATCTTCACGATCCTGAGCACCGCGCTCACGGATTCGCCGCACCACTACTGGAGCTTCGTCTCGGGCGCGATCCTCGACAGTCAACAAGAATGCGAGGAGCTCGCGGCGCGCTGGCAGCGAGGACGCCTCAACGACCTGGGCTTCCCCGACCGCGACCACGCGATGCGCGCCTACCGACCCCTCCGACCCGACGCGGTACCGGCGCCGCCCGTCGAGCTGGGTACTCCTCCGACGCACGCGCTGGTGGCTTCGTTCCAGCCGCCGGAGCAGCTCGCGGGCTCGCTCGTCGGGCAGGCCCTGTCCGAGCTGGCCCCCCACCGCGCGACCGAGCTGCTCGGCCACGTGCTCGGTGTGGCGAACACGCTCGCCGTCGCCGATCAGCTGCCGCTGGGGGATTCCGAGACGATCGGTGCCAGCCTGCGCAAGGCACTCCGCGGCATCGAGCGGGGCCTCGTCGAGCTGGCCAGGAACCGAGAGGAGTCGCTCGCCCGCGTGCTCGACGCTGTGCCGGCGCACGACCTCTTCCGGGTCGGAGTCGCACTCGACCCCGCTCTCCGCCCCCGCCGCTCCCTCTCAGACCTGGAGACCGAAGAAGACCGCGACGACTGGAACCTCGAGACCGAGTCCCTCGACTGGGAAGACCAAACCCTCGGCCCCGACGGCTCCCTCCGCAAATGACCCCAACCCCCCGAAACGCGGAAGCCGGAGCGGCGCCAGGAGCGGGGACGGGAAGAAGCGGGGACGTTGGTTTCATTGTTTCACCGGCCAGCCCGCGGAGACATCCACAGCGGGGGCGGTGAAACAATGAAACCAACGTCCCCTTCCTATCCCGTCTTCCTTGTTTCCTCGTCCCCTTCTGCTCGCTCGTTTGGGGGGAATTGGCCGCGGGTTTTTGACCGGTGGGCGCTTTGCGCTGGGATTGCCTAGTCTTCGGCCTGAGCTCGATCAGCAGAGGCGCGCCTCGTCTGCCTGCCGCCTGCTGACGCCCTGCTCCCGACCTTGAAGCCTCGGATCCGGGAGCGCTCAGTACCTCATCCACACGTCTCGAGGGCGGGACGTGAGGTGGCCAGGTGGTCACCGACCCGAGGACCGACTCCATCCCCCGAGCCCTGCGGGCAAGCGCCCGCCAAGAGGGCTCGCCACGGGGTGAGACAGGAACTCGTCCATTCATCGAGCGATGCCGCGCCACCCAGCCGACGAGAGCGGGTCCGCGGCCGCTTCCCAAGGAATCTCTTCTTTTGTCTGAATCCATGATGACCGGAGCGCACGAAGCGCTCCATCCGACCCTGCCCCGCGGCTTCGATGGCCTGGGCCTCTGCTCCGAGCTGCGTTCGAACGTGCGCGGCGCCGGCTACGAAACCCCCACCCCGATCCAACGAGAGGCCATGCCCCACGTGCTGGCCGGACGCGACGTCCTCGGCTGTGCCCAGACGGGCACCGGCAAGACGGCGGCCTTCGCGCTGCCCATTCTCGAGCACCTGCTCCAGGAGGACGCCGGTCGCGAACGCGGCCGTCGGCCGATCCGGGCGCTGATCCTGGCACCTACCCGGGAGCTCGCCTCCCAGATCCACGAGAGCTTCGAGAGCTACGCGGGCCGTTCCGGCCTGCGCTCCTGCGTGATCTTCGGCGGCGTGGGCAAGCATCCCCAGTACCAGGCCCTGCGCCGCGGAGTCGACATCGTCGTCGCCACTCCGGGTCGTCTGCTCGACCTGATGAACGAGGGCGTCGTCGATCTCGGCGACGTGCGCACCTTCGTGCTCGACGAGGCCGACCGCATGCTCGACATGGGCTTCGTGAAGGACGTCCGGCGCATCTCGCGGGCCGTCCCGCGCGAGCGCCAGACGCTGCTCTTCTCGGCCACGATGCCGCGCGAGATCGAGGAGCTGGCCTCGAGCCTGCTCCACGATCCCATCCGGCTGGCCGTCGACCCGGTGTCGAGTACGGTCGAGCCGGTCGAGCAGTCCGTCTACTTCGTGGACGGAAAGCGCAAGGCCGACCTGCTCCGCCAGCTGCTCGAGGCCGGCGAAGTCGACCGGGCGCTGGTCTTCACGCGCACCAAGCACGGTGCGAACCGGCTGGTCCAGAAGCTGGGCCGCGCGCGCATCGAGGCCGCGGCGATCCACGGCAACAAGAGCCAGTCGGCTCGCGAGAGTGCGCTCCGGCGCTTCAAGTCGGGCCAGACCCGCGTGGTCGTGGCGACGGACATCGCCGCACGCGGGATCGACGTGAAGGGCCTCTCCCACGTCATCAACTACGACCTGCCGAACGAGCCGGAGAGCTACGTGCACCGGATCGGCCGCACCGGCCGCGCAGGAGAGAGCGGCATCGCCCTCTCGCTCTGCTCGCCCGAGGAGCGGGGATACCTCTCCGCAATCGAGCGGTTGACCCGTCGGCGGCTCGATCGACTCGACACGCCGGAGGGCCTGGCGAGCATCCCGGACGAGCCCCGCGAAGAGCGGCGTCCTCGGAACGGACGATCATCGGGCGGCGCACGCAGCGAAGCCTCGCGGCGCAGCACCTCGGGCTCCGAGGGACA
>JAJDAR010000492.1 GCA_029261775.1 Deltaproteobacteria bacterium
ACCGAGCCGTTCGGGAACGCCTCGCGGTACAGGGCCAGGGCCTCCGATTCGGCCCGATCGGCGCGGCGGCTGTCGAGGTAGGCCTGGGTGCCGACGGCCGCACCGGCCAGGCCGACGACCAGGCCCGCGAGCAGGGCGGTCCCGCGCAGCTCGCGGGCCACACCGCGCAGGTCGACCCGCGGTGCGAACTCGTCCTTGCGGAAGTTCATCCGGGACACGGCCTGGGCGCTGCCACGCAGGGCGAGGGCGATCGCCGGTCCGAAGACCACCGGGTCGCCCCCCGCCAGGAGCGCCGTGCCCATCTCGCCGGTGGGCAGGGGCAGCTTGCTGGCGCGCACGCCGGTGCGCTCGCTCAGATAGCGGTCGAGGTCGTGGAGCCGGGCCGAGCCGCCCATCAAGATGATCTGCGGCGGCTCGAGGTCTTCCTCGTCGCCGGCCTCGAGCAGCTCCTCCGCGGAGCCCAGCGTGCGGAGCATCTCGCGGGCGAGGCGATCGATCACCGTCACCGCGCTCGGCGCCTCCGGGCGGCCGGGGCCGCCGAAGATGCCCTGCTCGATCTTCGCCCGCTCCGCCTCGAGGTCGCCCAGGTTGCGGTCCTTGGCCACGGCGGCGGTCAGGGCGCGGCCACCGAGGGGGAGGGTACGAGCGGCGACACCGCGCCCCTCGATGCACAGGCAGAGGGTGGTCTTGCGGTGCCCGAAGTCGACCAGCAGGCGGATGCCCGGCAGATCGAAGAGCGAGCACAGGTTCGACAGCACCAGGCCCTCGGCCTCGGCGATGCGCACCTGCAGCCCCGCCTCGTGGAGCATGTCGAGCAGCAGCACGACCTCGTTGCGCGGCGCCAGGGTGGCCGCGACTCCGGTCGACTCCTTGTGCTGGTCGACCACCTCCCAGTCGATCACGAAGTCGTCGAGCTCGAAGGGCACCTGGGCCTCGAGCTCGAAGGGCACGGCCGGACCGATCTTGCGCTTGTCGCGGAACGGGAAGGTCAGGCGACGGGTCGAGATGCGGTCGCCGGCCAGCGCGACCACGACGCCGGTGGAGGGCAGGTCGTGGAGCTGCAGGAACTCGCGGATCTCGGTGGGCAGGGACGGGGAGGGATCGTCGAGGGCCAGGCTGCGCAGCTGAACCACACCGAGCTCCCGCAGCGTCTGGCGCATTTCGACGGCCTTCAGCGCAAAGCTGCCCAGGTCGAGACCGAGAATGCGTCTCGCCATGGCTTTTCCCCCTTTCCGTTCCCTTGCGGACGGCCCCGACTCATCGGATCTCCCAGGCGAGCCAGACGGGCTCTGCGGGATCGCTGCGATCGACCCACGCGACCAGGGTCCGTTGCACGTCACCGTAGCGGGCGATCGACTCGACGCGAAAGACGTCCGTGGTGTAGGTCGGCGGCGGAAAGATCTCCCCGTCCACGGTCTGCCCGATGGCCGTGCACTGCTCCCCCGTCTCGCCCTCGCACAGGGTGCTGCCATTTTCCCGCAGCTGGAGGAGGTCACGGACGGTCTCTTCGCGGGCGAACCGGTGATCTCCGACCCCGTGGTAGACCAGGGCCAGCACCCAGGGAGGGGCGGTGTTGGGGTTGATGCCATCGCCGCCTCGCAAGGGGTAGACCGACACGTAGGGCCGCAGCGCCTCCACCAGGGGGCGCGTGAAGCCCTCGACCATGGCGACCTCGTCCACCGAGAGCAGCGGGCGGTTCGCCGCACGATAGGGCGGCCGCTGGGCCAGGTAGTAGTCGTCCTCGAGGCCGCCGAAGATCCGCACGTCGTCTTCGTCGATGTAGTCGATCAGGTTGCGGGCCAGCTCGGCCGAGTCGAAGTCGCGCTGCTCGTCGCCGCCCGGGATCTCGCTGATGACCCGGTCGAGAAGATCGCGGAGGAAGGCCTCGGACAGGCTCTCGTGTCGGACGACCCCATCCTCGACCAGGGCGTTCAGGTTGATGCGCCCGCCCGCGTCCTCGACGTGCAGGCGCAGCTCGCCGCCGTCGTCGGTCAGGATCGGCTGCGCGACCCCGCGCGCCCAGATCTCTTCCAGGCTCTCGACCTGGAACTGGCTCTCCGCCTCGTCCAGCTTGTCCTGGAGGAGCAGGGCGGTTGCGAGCTGGATGCCCCCGCGCGCCAGGGCCTCGGCACGCGCTGCGAACTCGCGGTTGCGGGCGACCAGCCCGTCCACCGTCGCGCGGCGCAGGAAGGTGGCGATTCCGGCCACGGCCAGCAGCATGAAGAACATCACCACCAACAGCGCCATGCCACGCTGGCGTCGTGTCTGGGGCGAGATCAAGGTCGCGTCTCGCGCATCACTGGCAGCCCTCGACCTCGCCGGGGTCGAGGCCCAGCGTGGCGGACTGCTCGTCGAAGCACTCGTCGGCCAGCGCCTCGAGCAGGCCCTGGAAGGCCGGGTCGCCGGTCGCCAGGCCGTCGAACAGATCCGCGTTGAGCTCGCGGCACTCCGCCACCGTCACGCAGCCTTCGTCGTCCTCGTCCTCCTCGTCGTCCTCTCCCTCGACCTCGTCGTCGGGGCGCAGATCCAGCGGACGGATCGGCAGCAGCACACGGCGCACGCGCGGCTCGGGAGGCTCCTCGAAGGCAGGATCCTCGACGTCCTCCTCCCAGAGGGCGAGGCGCAGCTCCACCTGCACGGGCAGCTGGCTCGAGCGCTGCAGGGTCGAGGAGTCCCAGCTGTCGCTCCAGTTGCCCTCCTCGTCGAGCAGCGCGATGCCGAACACGGCCACGTCGCGGGCCAGCACCTGCACGCCGTCGTCGTCGCGCCGGGGGAAGGTCTGGTCGAGGCTCTCCGGCAACCGTCCTCGGGACCAGCGCAACAGCTCGAGGGCGCGGCCTTCCTCGTCCGGGGCGGTCCAGAGGGCCACGACCGCGAGATCCGATTCGTGCAGCCCGTCGCTCTGCGGCCGATGCGAGCGGGTCTGGAACTTGATGCGATCCGCCCCCTCTCCGACCCGCCCGGCCTCCGCGAGGAAGAACCACGGATGGGCGAGGGGATCCACCTCGTCGGGCTTCACGATCAGGACCGTGCTCTGCAGGTCGCGCGCGACCCGGTCCAGCGCCAGGGTGGTGCGGCGTCCGTTCTGGGTGAGCGCTGCAGCCTGCGAGCTCTGGTTCGAGAGCTGCAGGTAGAAGTTGATCGCCGCAGCCATCACGATCGCCGTGAAGAGGACCACGACGGTCATCTCGATCAGCGTGAACGCTCCCCGTGCCCGACGAGGCGCGGAGCGGACCCCCTGCGTCGGAAGCGGCGGCCTCACTCGTCCTCGTCCTCGTCGGAGTCGTCGCCGGACGCGACGGCCGGCAGCTGGGCGGCGACGGCCGCGGCGTCGAAGCTGAACGTCGTGCGGCGGGTATCCAGCGTGTGGATGCCCTCGTCCCACTCGACGCGGATCTCGACCTCGACCAGGGGCGGGGTCGAGCCGAGGCCTTCGCTGCCCACCAGCGCGGCGAGCGAGCTGCTCCCCGGGCTGGTGTCGGGCACGATGCCGAGCCGCCCGAGGTCGAGCGGCCGCGCCTCCACGCTGATCCGGTAGGGCTCCTCCTCGGCCTCGTCGCGCCCGATCTCCGGTGGCACCCCTGCCATCATCTGGCTCTCGATGTCGGCCAGCAGGCGGTCCGCGATCAACGACGCCTCGAGGCGTCGGTGCGCCTCGCCCTCGACGCGCATGCCGTCGACCGCGGCCTCGGTCAGCATGGTGATCACGAAGGCCATCATGGTGACGGCGACCATCACCTCGAGCAGCGTGAAAGCGGCGCTGCGCCGGTGCGCCGGTCGGGCCGGTCGGGCCGGTCGGGCCGGCGCCGAGCGTCGCGGCTCACGGATCGACACGTTCGATCCGGATCTGGTCGGCGAGAGGCGCCACCTCGAGGAGCACCTGGTGCCCACCGTCGCCTTCGAGCCAGATGGAGATGCCCTCGGTGCTGCCGTCCCAGGCGAAGGGCAGGAAGACCTGGCCGCGATCGATCGGGCCCTCTGCGGTCTCGAGGGTGCGGAACCACACGCCGGTGGGTGGCGTGTACCCGCGGCCCGAAGGGCCGGTTGCGCGGACGAAGCCGTCGTCGACTCGCTTCGGAGCCACCAGCGGCAGGGTCTCCTGCTCGGACCAGCGCACCGGCTCGGTGCCGGCCGCATCCTCGAACAGGGGATCCGGTGCGTCGAGGCGCTTGGCCTCGAGCCAGTAGCGCTGCTGCTCGAAGTCGACGACCACGCGATGAGGCAGGCCCGTCATCACTGCCCGCGCCCGCCCGAACTCGAGCAGCGCGGCGACCGACTCGGCGGCCTCCAGCGTGTTCTGGGCCGAACGGAAACCCATGTTGGGCAGCACGACGGCCGCGACCAGCGCCATCAGCAGACCGACGGCGATCATCTCGATCAGGGTGAAGGCGGCCGTGCGCGAGCGGCCGCGCCGCCCGAGCGGCGCTCCCGCACGCGCGGGCGCACGCCAGGCCCGTCCCGCGAGGGACGACGCCCGCCGCCGGGGACCTTCGCGCGTCGGCGTCATCAGCCGCTCTGGCCGTCCCAGTTGCCGATGTCCGCGTCCGTCTCCGCGCCTCCCGGCTGGGAGTCCGCCCCGAGGGACCAGATGTCGAAGGACTCGGGGTTGTTGCTGCCGGGCGACTCGTAGCCGAAGGCCTCACCCCAGGCATCGACGGGCAGCTTCTTGGCCGAGAGGTAGCCACCCGGACGGTAGTTGCGCGGCTGCGGGCCCGAGGTCGGCGGAGCCACGAGCGCCTGCAGGCCCTGCTCGCTGCTCGGGAAGCGGCCGTTGTCCATCTGGTAGAAGGCCAGCGCCGACTCGAGCTGCTTCATCTGGGCGCGCGTGGTCTCGATGCGGGCCTTGTCGATCTGGCTGAAGACGGCGGTCCCGACCAGGCTCATCAGCAGGGCCATGATCACGACCACCGCCATGATCTCGATCAGTGAGAAGCCGGCGCGTCGGCGCGGGCGCCGCTCGTGCCGAGGGTTCGAGGGGGAAGCGGGGACGGTGTCGCGGTCTTGGGGCATGGCGTTTCTCCTGGCCTGTCGGTGCTCAAGAGATCGAGCTGGTGATCTCGAGCAGGGGGGTGAGGGTCGAGAGCATGATGACCAGCACGATGCCGACCATCATGAGGATGAGAAGGGGCTCGAGCAGGGCGGTCAGCCTGGTGATGCTGTTCTCGACCTGCTCGTCGTAGGTGTCGGCGACCTTGCCGAGCATGGCTTCGAGCTCGCCGCTGCGCTCGCCGATGTCCACCATGTGGGTGACGAGGGGTGGGAAGTGGCCGCTGGCCTTGAGCGGGCCCGCGATGGACGAGCCCTCGGTGATCGACTCGCGTGCCTGCGCGATCGCCTCTCCGATCACGGCATTGGCCGCGACGTGCTGCGAGATGTCGAGGGCCCGGACGATCGGGATGCCGCCGGCGAGGAGCGTCGAGAGCGTGCGCGTGAAGCGCGAGACCGAGAGGTGGCGGAACACCTTGCCGAGGACCGGCACCTTCAAGACGAAGCCGTCCCAGGCGTAACGGCCCTTCTCGGTGCGGAGCATCGCGCGGAAGCCCAGGAAGCTGCCCATCAGGAACAGGCCGACGGCCCACCACCAGCCGCGCAGGAACTCCGAGAAGGCGATGATGGCCCGGGTGTAGACGGGCAGGGGGCGGTCCAGGCTCTCGAGCAGTGTCGTGATCTGGGGCAGGACGATCGTCACGAGGACGACCACCACGGCGGCGGCGACGGCCAGCATCACCGCGGGATAGAGCAGCACACTCATCACCTTGTTGCGGGTGCGGACCTGGCCCTCCTGGTAGTCGGCCAGGCGCTGCAGAACCGTTTCGAGCGCGCCGCCGGCCTCGCCGGCGCGGACCATGCTCACGAACAGGTTGTCGAAGACACCGCCCGAGGCCAGCGCGTCCGCCAAGGTCGTGCCCTCGTTCACCCGGTCCCGCACGACCCCGAGGATGCCCTTCAGTCGGGCGTTCTCGACCTGGTCGGTGAGGGCGCCCAGGGCTTCGACAAGCGGGATGCCCGCGCCGAGCAAGGTCGCCAGCTGTCGCGTCGCGACCGCGAGGTCCATGCCCGACACCGGCCAGTGGAACTCGAAGTTGAGGCTGCGGGAGGCCGGCGCCTTGCTCTTCTTGCGGCCGGGAGCGGCAGCCGCGGCTCCGCTCTCGGCGAGCTCCGTCAGGAACACGCCGTCGCGGCGGAGCTTCTGGCGGGCCGTCCGGTCACTGTCCGCGTCGACGAATCCCTTCGTCGTGCGGCCGCTGTCCAGGACGCCCTTGTACGCATAGACCGGCAAACTGCGGGCCTCCGGTGACTCGGGCCGAAAGGGCGGCTAGCCCGCGGCCATCCCTTCTTCCTCTTCCGTGGCGCGCACCACCTCCTCGAGCGAGGTCAGGCCCTCGAGGACCTTGCGGGCGCCATCGACGCGGAGCGCCCGCATCCCGCCCTGGACCGCCACGCGCTTGATGGCTTTGGCGTCGACGTTCTGCGTCACCAGGTTGCGGATCGTGTCCGTGACGATCATCAGCTCGAAGATGCCGAGCCGACCGTGGTAGCCGGTCTCGTTGCAGGCCGGGCAACCGGAGGGCCGGTAGACCTGGATCGGCTTGTTCGCCTTGATTCCGACCTCGGCCAGCTCCTCGGCGGTGGGCTCGTAGGCCTCGCGGCACTGCTTGCAGAGCGTGCGTACCAGGCGCTGGGCCAGGACGGCGGTCAGAGACGACGCGACCAGGTACGCCTCGACGCCCATGTCCACCAGTCGGGTGATCGCACTCGGCGCGTCGTTGGTGTGCAGGGTCGAGAACACCAGGTGGCCGGTCAGGGAGGCCTGGATCGCGATCTCGGCGGTCTCGAGGTCGCGGATCTCGCCCACGAGCACGATGTTCGGGTCCTGGCGCAGCACCGTGCGCAGCGCGCTCGCGAAGGTGAGGCCGATCTTCGGGTTGACCTCGATCTGTCCGACGCCCGGAAGCTGGATCTCGACCGGGTCGTCGATCGTGATGATGTTGACGTCGGCGCGGTTGACCCGCGCGAGCGCGCCGTACAGCGTCGTCGTCTTGCCGGAGCCGGTCGGACCGGTCACCAGCACGATGCCGTTCGGGCGCTGGATCAGCTTGTTCCAGACGTCGAGCTGCTTCTTGTCGAAGCCCAGGCGCTCGAGGTTCAGCATGTCGGTGGTGCGCGGCAGCAGGCGCATCACGAGCCGCTCGCCGTGCGCGACGGGAACCGTCGAGAGCCGCACGTCGTAGTCGCGGGCGGCGATCTTGAGGCGGATGCGTCCGTCCTGGGGCAGCCGCTTCTCGGCGATGTTCAGTCCGCCCAGGATCTTGATGCGCGACACGACCGAGGGGAGCAGCGCCTTCGGCAGCGGGCTCACGGGCTCGTAGAGCACGTTGTCCACGCGGAAGCGGACGCGGATCTCCTTCTCGAAGGGCTCGATGTGGATGTCGCTGGCCCGCTCCTTGACGGCCTGCTGCAGCAGCGAGTCGACGAGGCGGATGATCGGTGCCTCGTCGTCCGCGTCGAGCAGGTCCTCGGGCTCGGCGGACAGCTCGCTCGCCACCGAGGCGAAGTCGTCGGCGGCATCCTCCAGGATGGAGTCGAGGGCGCCGGCGCCGCCGCGGTCGTAGACCTGGTTGATCGCGGTCATGACCGAGCGTCGGCTGACCAGCTCGGTCTCGATGTCGGCCCCGTCGAAGAGCAGCCGCAGGTCGTCCAGGCAGGAGGTGTCGTAGGGGTTCGAGATCGCGACCCGGATCGTGTCGTCGCCGGGGCGCCCGACAGGCAGCAGGCCGTGGGTCTTGGCGAAGGAGATCGGCACCTTCTCGACCAGGCTCGCGTCCACGTCGTCCGCCGTGATGCTGCCGCGCACCTGCAGCCCCAGCTGGTTGCCGATCGCCTCGAGCAGCTGCTCCTCGCTCAGGAAGCCGAGCTCGAGCAGGTGGTCGGTGAGCTTGCCGCCGCGCTCGCGCTGGCGGCCGACGGCCTCCTCGAGCTGCTCGAGGGAGAGCGGCGTCGTGCGCAGCAAGACCTCGCGGAGCCCGAGGCGCTCGTCGATCGGATTCACTCCTCGTCCCTCACGGTGATCACCGGCGAGAGCTCGAAGCTCTGGCGCATCACCTCGGCCGCCGTCTCCGCCTGCTCCATGTCGGGGAAGGGGCCGATGTGGAGCTCGTAGAGCACGGTGCCCGAGCGGTCCTCGGCGATCAGGGTGCCGTCGTAGCCGGCGTCGAGCAGCTGCTGGAGGGTCGAGGCTGCGGCGCCCTCGTCGCCAAAGGTGGCGGCGAGCACCCCGTAGCTCGTGGCGGCCAGCGCCGTGATCTCCTGGGCGGAGCGCTCGCGGAGCTCGCGCTGCTCGGTCTCGATCTCGCGCATGCGCTCGACCGGGTACCTCTCCCTGTGCACAACCAGCCGTCCGCGCACCGGGTTTCGACCTCGGTAGGCGTGAAGGGGGATACCCGCGGCTTCGGCCTCCTCGCGGCGTGTCTTGGCCTCTTCCTTCTCCTTCTCCGTGAGGCGGAGCGCCTGCTCACTCGACTCCCAGAACTCCTCTCGCTTGCGGATGGTCGTGGATGCGAGCTCCGCATCATTGCGCACGATTCGCGGAGTCAGGAAGACCAGGAGATTCTGCTTCTGGCTGTTCTTCGTCTTGGTCTTGAAGAGCCACCCGAGGACGGGGATGTCGCCCAGCCACGGTACCTTTGCCTCCGAATCCCTGGAGTCGTCACTGATCAAGCCACCGATCACCACGGTTTCGTTGTCTGCGACGACGACCGTGTTTTGAATCGTTCGGTTCGAGAGGGCGACGCCGACCTCCTGGGGATCGCCGGTGATCGCAGATAGGGCGTCATTGACGTTCGTGATCTCCTGGAAGATCTCGAGCCTCAAGTTGTCACCTTCGCTGATCTGCGGGGTCACCCTGAGGGTGATGCCGATGTCCTGCCGCTCGATGTTCTGGCTCGTCGAGAGGCCCGTGTCCTGCCCGGCTGCAGACTGCACCCGGCTCGTGACGATCGGGATGTTGTTGCCGACCTGGATCTCCGCCTCCTGGTTGTCCATGGTGAGGATGTGAGGCGCTGAGAGGATGTTCGTTCCGCCGAGCGACGCCGAGGCTGTGATCAATCCCTGAATGAGACTGCCACCGACGATGGCGCCGTCCTGGATGTCCAGGGTGTTCCGGCTGGCTGCTGCCACGAGACCACTCAGTGCCGTCTCTCCGAGAATCTGGGCGGCCGATTCAGTCGGAACGGTGGAACCCGTGGTTGTCGTCACGGGGTTTCCCATGTCGTCGGTAGTGGTGGTGGTGGTGCCGCCACCGGGTAGTGCTCCGATCAGGGCGCCACGCCCGGCGCCCGTCAGAGAGCCGACTCCGTAGCTGGTGTTTCCGCGGAAGATCCGGGCGAGCCCGTTGAAGCCAAGCGCGAGATCGTCGCCGACGTCCACCTCCATGATCAGCGCCTCGACGAGCACCTGGGGGCGCGGGATGTCGAGCTGGCCGATCACCTGCGCGAGGGTGCTGAATCCCTCCTTCGTGGCCTGGATGACGAGCGAGTTGGTCGGCGCATCGGCGGTGACCGTGACGCCGTCGGAGAGTTCGGTGATGGCGGCGCGCAGCGCCGGGTTGGCGGCCGCGGCCCGTGCACCGGCTGCGCCGCCGGCCCCGCCCGCCGCGCCGGCGGGCTGACCGCTGATCAGGCCCGAGAGCGTGGTCGCCAGCTCCTCGGCATCCGCGTGCTTCAGGTAATAGACGTGGATGCGTCCGCCGCCGACCACCGGCACGTCGAGGCGCTGGATCACGTCGCGGATCTCGGCGATCCGCTGGCGGCTGGCCAGCACGATCAGCGAGTTGGTGCGCTCGTCGGTGATGATCCGCAC
>JAJDAR010000493.1 GCA_029261775.1 Deltaproteobacteria bacterium
CAGGTCCGGCACCGCGGTGTTCCGGAAGATCACGTTGCGGTGGATCTTCGTGAGGTTCGGCGTGGCGGTGTACTCATAGGCCACGAAGGTCGTGAAGTCGCAGCTCGGGCTCGTGTCGTTCCAGGCCGCGGCCGCATCGCGGGTCTCCTGCCAGACGTCACCCGCGGCGCTGCGGCATTGCGAACCGTCTTCGCCGCACACAGTGGCCCCCATCAGCCCGGGTCCGGTCCGGCGTTGGATGTCCTCGACCACCTCGCCGAGTGGCCGTCCGACGAGCTCGAGCGGCGACCGGTAGAGCTTGCAGGCCTCCGAGTCGTAGCTTGCCGAGCCCGGCGTGGTGCACAGCTTCACGCTCCCGAAGTTCATCGCGTGGTCGGTGACCGCAGCGAAATCGAGGGGCCGCTCGATCCGGACGGGCTTTCCGAGCACCTGCACGGTCTCGCCCCGAGCGAACCGGTACGCGTCCGCCGGACGCAACCGCGTGGCGAACATGTACGCATCCATCGAGACGGCGGTGTGCACGTGCAGATCGCCCCACAGCACCTGGCGCTCGGGCTGGTGGTGCTCGCAGCGGGCGGCCTCCGCCTCGGCCCCTGCGGCGACACTCGAGCCCATCAGGAAGGTGCAGACCAGAGTGACGAGAGAGGTCGTAGCGCGCATGGGTCCTCCGAGGTGGACCGGCAGGATAGGCCGCCCCCCGCCCGATGACCTCGGGCCGATGCCGCGGCCCAGGTGGTAGACTCCGCCACCCGGGCCCTTAGCTCAGCGGTCAGAGCAGCCGGCTCATAACCGGTCAGGTCCCTGGTTCGAATCCAGGAGGGCCCACGCCGAAGTCCTTGCGGGGGCTCGGTTTCGCGTAGGAAGCCGCGCGGTCGCGCACGGAGGCGGATTCAATCCTGCACGCACCAGGTGCCCTTCGTCGCCGAGCAGAGGGCGGCGATACCATCCCAGGGCCAGGACGGGCCAGTCGTCGACCAGAACTCCTCCAGCCGGACGCTACTGCCCGTGAGGCCTCCCGATGCCGAGGTCCACCCATCGCAGTTGGCCTGCCCAACGTTCGGTCCCGCCGTGTTCTGGAAGGAGCCTGTGCGGACCCACCCCGTGATCCCGCTTGGGGGTCCGAGCCCCGAGTCGTCCCTGGTCTGGCCGCGGGTCGTGTCGTACTGGAGTCCCGAGGGATCCCAGATCTCGAACAGGGCTGCGGGGTGGAAGCCGGGATCGCAAAGCGTGAGGGCCTGACTCCCGTTGCCCTCGGTCGCCGACAGGTAGAGCAGCCTCCGGCCGTCGCGGGAGCAGGCGTCGTCGCCGCAGCGATTGCCCTCCGGTTCCGCCACGCCGGTTGCGCGGTCGAGGGTTCCGAGATCGTTGCCGAACAACGTGTTCAAGGTGACAGTCGACAGCGCGCCCGCGTCGATGCCGAAGCCTGCGTTCTCGAGGGCGTGGTTCGAACGCAGCATTCCGCGCACGCCGCCCTCGATCCCGTGCGAGCCGTTGCGGTTGCTGTGGCAGTCCTCGACGCGTGCACCCGTGCCTGTGAAGACACCGGAGCCCAGATTCCGCTGTGTGCGGCTGTCCTCCACGACACCGCCCTCACCGACCTCGATGCCATGGCCCCCGTTCTCGAGCACCCGCAGGCCATGGACCGTCCCGCTCCCGGCCAGACGCACGCCGCCGGCGCCGAAGCCGGCCACCATGCCGTCGCGGACGTCCAGTCCGGCAGCTCCGTCGATGCCGACGCCAACACCGCCGGGGCCGCAGCTCAGGGTCGCGCCTGCGCCGCTGCACGATGCGGGTCCCCGGACCTCGAAACCGCCGAGATCCAGCTTCACGTACTGGCCGTCCACCTGGATCGCAGAGACGTTCGGATCGGTCACCAAGAGCGATCCGGTCAGGCGATAGCTGCCCGGCTTGACGATCCTGACCGGAAAGCCCGGGGGATCGCCTGGAAAGCAGCCCGGACCCTCCGCGCAGCTCTGGTTGATCTCGAGCTGCCCGCTGTCTGCCCAGACGGGAGCCACCATTCCGATCACGCCGAGAAAGACCACCAGCCACCGCATGAGCACCTCCGCTTCCGCCGCGCCAGCGTATCACGATCGAAGGCACCGGTTCCCAGGCTGGTTCTCGTCAGGCCGCCATCCTCAGGGACTTCGTGAGACGATCTCAGGCGCCATCGCGCCCCTGTTCACGCCTTCCGGTGGCGGCGATAGATCTCCCGGACCCAGTCGGCACCCGGATGGTCGTGCCAGCGGGCGAGCCAGGCGCGGTTCTTCTCGGTGTCCGCGTCCTCGGGCCCGCCCCACTCGGTGAGGGAGAGACACGGCATGAGAAGGGAAGCGCAGGTGAGGTCGGCCACCGTGAACCGGTCGCCCACGAGGTAGCCCTGGGCGCCGGGCTCCTTCGCGACGAGCTCGAAGGCCTGACGCGTGGTCTCGCGTGCAGCGGCCGCGTTCTCGGCGGTGAGGGCCATCTGTCTCTTCATGATCGCGCCCACCACGGGAAACGTCGCGCGGTAGAGCCCCTTGGCGAGCGCGCTCTGGCCCTGGCAGAAGGTGCCGACGGCGTAGGCGGCCTCCATCACCTCGAAGAACTTCGCCAGGCGAACGGCCGGTCCCACCTCCGCGTCCCAGGAGCGGACGATCGACAGCGCCCGCTCGCGCTCCGCCGGAACCTCGGGAAACAGCGGCGATTCGGGGAAGCGTCGCTCGAGGTGCTCGAGGATCGCGGTGGATCCGGTGATCACCTCTCCATCGTCGACGATGGCCGGGGTCTCGGTCGCGCCGGTGAGCTTTCTCATCGTGCGCATGTGGGGGCCGGGCATCAACGACGTGCGGTCGTGGGGCACGCGCTTCCAGTCGAGACCCCAGCGCGCCTTCTCGTTGAAGTGGGAGCCGGGAAACTGGAACAGCTCGATCTTCGAATGCATGGGGTTCCTCCGATCCGCTGCGCGCGGTCCGGTGCGGACGTTGCCAAGGCAGGATCCGAATAGTATGATAATCAACATATCATGAGATATCGAAGCGGACACAAGGAAAAGACGCGCGAGCGCATCCTGGCGGAGGCGGCGGGCCTGTTCCGGCGCCACGGGTACGAGGGCGTGGGCATCGATCGGATCATGGAGGCGGCGGACCTCACGCGCGGCGGCTTCTATGCCCATTTTCCATCGAAGGCGGCGCTCTTTGCGGAGGTGCTCGCGCTCGAGGCGGACTTCGAAAAGCGTCTCGGCGCGGCCGCCGATGCCCGCGATGTGATCTCCGGGTATCTCGACCCCGCGAATCGCGCCAAGGTGGCTCGTGGCTGCACGCTCGCGACGCTGACCAACGAGGTCGCCCGGCGCGATCGCGCGGCCCGCAAGGCGTACGCCGGCCTGGTGGAGCGGCTGGCCACCGAGTTCGAGGCGCATGTTCCGGAGGCGCTGCCGGATCGGCGGGCCCGGGCGCTCGAGGCCGTGGCGCTGTGTGTCGGTGGGATCAGTCTCGCGCGCGGGGTCGGCGACGATCGGCTCGCTCGCGAAGTGCTCGCCGTGTGTCGAGCCCGGGCCTGCGAGGCGGTCTCCGGGTCCGAAGCCATGAACGCGAATTGAAGAGGAGGTCGTCAGCGTGAGAAAAGGAATCGCATTGGCAGTCGGACTGTTGTTCGGGTCGCTGGGACTGACGGGGGAAGCGGCCGCCGACGACGTTGCGGACGCGCGCGCCGTCGCCGCGATGTACTACGAGGGGATCAACGGGACACGAGATCTCGGGTCGATCCCCATGGCAGACGATCTCACGTTCGCGGGGCCGGGGCGGTCGGCAGCGAGCGCGGAAGCGTTCCGCGGCGCTCTCGCCGGCTTGTCGCCGCAGGTTCGGGGATTCGCCATCCGGCGACAGCTCGCGGACGCCGAGCACGTCATGACCTTCTACGATCTCGACCTGGGAGCGCCGGGCGGGCCGATTCCGATGGCCGAGAGGCTCCGCATCGTCGGAGGCAAGATCGTCGACGTCGAGCTGCTCTTCGATTCGCGTCGGCTTCCGAGCCCGCCCCCGACGGCAGCGCCCTGAGACCCCGGCAATCGGGGCGTCGCTGGAGCCATCCTTCCGGAAGGAGGGGATCGACAGGCAGAGCCGCGCTTCCGCTTGCAGCCCCGGCCGCCCGCTAGCCGATCTTGCCGATGACCGCGTTCGCGGTGTCGTCCTTCTTCTTCTGGACCGACGACGCCAGCTTCTCCGACTGGTTGTACTGCGACATGAGCCGCTGGATCTCGAAGTTGCCCATCTTGTCCTGCGACTCGAGGTCTTCGAGCATGTCTTCGAACCTGGCGCGCAGCTGCTCGGCGGCCTGCTTGCCGCCCTTGGACGAAACGTGACGCTCGGCCTCGTCGAACCCGGTCGCCAGCCGGGCGGCAAGGTCGCGCAGCCCGCCGAGCTCGCGGCGTGCCTGCGCAGCCTTCCCCTGCAGGGCCTTCCTGTCTCCCGGCGCTCGCGCCTGCAGCCTTTGGATCTCGCGCAGCAGGGCCCCGACCCGGGCGAGCCGCGGCCCCAGCTCGTCCGCCGGCGTCAGGCCTCGCAGCAGCTTCTTCTGCAGCGCCGCAGGGGCCGGGCCCTCGAGGGCCGGCCGCTTCTTGTCCATCGCGGCTCGGGACTTGCGGAGCGTCTTCTGCTTGTTGATCAGATCGCGCTGTTTGTCTGCTCCGTGCTGGGCGTCGTCGTTCGCCTGCTCGGCCTTCTGCTGGGACACCCCCTGCAGCTGCCGGATCCCATCGGCCGCATGCGCGGGGGCGAGCAGGATGGCGAGCATTCCGAGGATCCATAGACCGGGCATCGTTCTCATGTCGACTTCCTCCTGGAGATTGCGATCCGGCGACTGCCCGTGACTGGCCTGCCAGAGTCCCAGGAAGGGTCGCGCAGGGTGGGCGCGGACGCATGGCCTGTCATCGGCGAACGCCGCCGTAGCCGAAGTCATCCCTAGGGGTGCATGAGGCTGGTGGCACGGCGAACAGCACCACGGGGGATCTACGAGCCCGATGGCGAGGGGGCTGACAGTTGGCCGTTCGCCGAGAGCTCCCCTCACGGCAGCGGGGAGCCTCAGCGCCTGGAACCCGGAGGCCAGCTGCACGCTGTTCGTTGCAACAATGAAACGAACGTCCCCGATCCCGTCCTCGATCTGGGCGGGCTACTACTTGCTGGGACTTCTTGGGAGATGCCGAGATGACGATTGCCAGTTCCTGGCGCGGGGAGGCCTTCAATCCGGTTCCCGAGTCGGAGAACCGCATCCATGGGGACGACGTGGCGCGCGCCTACGGGTTTCGGGGCGGGCTGGTGCCCGGGGTGGTGGTGTCTGCGTACCTCGCCCACCCGGCGGCGGTCGCCTGGGGGCGCGACTGGCTGGAGCGTGGCCATGCGCATGCCGTGGTGCGCTCGCCCGTCTACGATCGCGCGCCCTTCGAGGTGGTCGTCGAGGGCGCAACCAACGACGCGTACGCGGCCCGCTTGATCGACGATCGCGGCGAGGAATGCGCGACCGCTGAGGTGTCGCTGCCTGCGGCGCGGCCGGAAGCTCCGGACCGACGGGGCGATGCGCTGCTCGAGGACGGGTTCCGAAGGCCGTCGGCGTCGCGCAAGACCTTGGCGCGGCTCCGCGAAGAGGGCATGCGCGCCATGCGCATCCACTGGGACGGCTCGGCGGAGATCACCCGCTACGTGCGCGACCCCAAGGCCATGGCCCCGGTCTTTGCCGCGTCGGGGTGCGCCAGCCCGGCCTTCGTGCTCGCTCTGTCGAACTGGATCCTCGCGGCCAACGTCCGGCTGGATGCCTGGCTTCACCTCGAGACCCGCTGCCAGAACCACCGGGCCGTCGAGGCGGGGTCGGAGCTGGTGGTCGAGGCGGCGATCACGGACCTCTTCGAGAAGAAGGGGCACCACTTCGTCGATGTGGAGGTCGCGATCTTCGTCGAGCCGGCCGCGGTCGCCGCGGCGAGGATCGAGCTGCGGGCGATCTACCAGCTTCGCGCGCCCGGCGAGGCCCGCTAGCGCCGGGTCCCCGATCAGGCCTCGCGGACGGGCCCGGCGAGTGCGGCCTTCGCGAGCTCCGCGCGGGCCTCCGGGCTCAGCACCTCGGGAATCGAGATCGGCTCGCGGGTCTGCGGATCGAAGAACGGCGATCGCTTGTGGTCGCCGCGCAGGCGGGCCCGGAGCAGGATGCCGGCGAAGTGCAGCAGATTGCGGGGCGGCAGGATGCGCTCGTAGGTGGTGAGCCCGGCCAGGTCCCCGTGCGCGAAGCGCGCCTGCACGCGCACCCGAATCGGTCCCAGGGCCTCGTCGCGTCCGCCCGAGAGGAAGCTGTGGACGACACCGGCGAAGGGGATCTGCGGCGTCGCCATCGTGTTGGCGACGGGGGTACGGCAGCAGGCGGCGTACCAGCGCAGGAGTCCCTTCGAGGTGAGGCGCATGCAGCGGAGCTGGTCGGCGCCCTGCGAGAGCTCAAATCGCGCGGGAGAGGTCTGGAAGATCTCGGTTCCCCCGTGCTCGTCGAGGACGGGGCCAGGCTTGCCGAGGAAGTGGGCGAAGGCCTGGCAGTCGTCGCAGTAGCAGACGAGGCGGTTGCCGGTGTCGGGCCCCAGGTCGCGCGCGAGACCCTGGAGGGTTCCGCAGGCGCACGAAGCAGGCAGCTCGTTGGGCATCGTGGGAGGCTAGCCGCCCTGAAGCCCTGCGCCTCGGCCCGCTAGGGCGAGGTGCCTCCGCGAGCCGCCTCTCGCCAGCTGAGCGCACACCCGATCAGCCCGAGCAGCAGGGCCAGCAGCAGGCGCGGGTCGCCGAGCTGGAACCAGGGATCGATCGGGAAGGCGATCGTCTTGCGCATCGCCGCGACCTTGAAC
>JAJDAR010000494.1 GCA_029261775.1 Deltaproteobacteria bacterium
CCCGCCCGCGGTGGTCACACGGGGGGCGGCTCTCGGGTAACAAGGCTTTGCTCCGCCAGACCCGACCCCTTTGTCAACTGGCCGGCGTTCTTGACGTGAGTTGGCGCAGGCCGACGGACGCGGCGTAGAGGACGGCGGCCACCAGGATCGACAGGGGGCCCGGCGGCGCGTTCACCGAGGCGACGGCCGACAGCGAGTACGAGAGTGCGAGGCCGCCGACGATGCTTGCCGCCGAGAGCGCGACGGCCAGCAGCATCATGTCGCGCAGGCGGCTGGTCCAGTGCCGGGCCGTCGTCGCGGGCAGGGTGAGCAGCGCGATGGCGAGGATCACGCCGACGACCCGGATCAGGCTCACGATCGCGAGCGCCGTGAGCGCCATCAGCCCGAGGAACGTGGCCTCGGAACGAATGCCCGCGACCTCCGCGAACTCGTCGTCGAAGCACACCGCCTCGAAGTGACGGTGGAACACGAAGACGAAGCCCAGGATCACCACGTCGAGCAACGCAACGAGCGCGACGTAGTCCCATGGCACGAAGAGCAGGCTGCCGAACAGGTAGGACATCAGGTCGGGCGCGTAGCCGGGCGCGAGCGCGACGAACACGATCCCGAGCGCCATGCCGACGGACCACACGATCGAGACCCAGGTGTCCAGCGCCTCGCCCAGGCGGCGCTGCGCCCAGCCGACCAGCACGCCCGCCGCCAGACCGAAGCCGGCCGCGCCCAGCATGGGCGGAAAGCCCGCGAGGTAGCCGAGCCCGATGCCGCCGAAGGCCGCGTGGGCGAGCCCACCCGAGATCGACGCGATCCTGCGCGCGACCACGTAGGAGCCGATCACGCCGCTCGCCACGCTGGCGAGCAGCCCGGCCAGCAACGCGCGCTGCAGGAACGGCTCGGCGAGCGCGTCGGTCATCCGTCTCCGTGCTCCGAGAGCACGCGGTGGGGATGACCGTGGGCGAGCAGGTCGACCGGGCAGCCATACGCCGCCTCGAGCACTTCGCTGGTCAGCTCCTTCTCGGGGTGCACGTGGAGCCTGCCGTTCAAGCAGGCGACCCCGCGCACGTGCCGCGAGATCGCGCCGATGTCGTGGGAGACGACCACGACGGCCATCTCGCGGGACAGCTCCTCGAAGATCTCCCACACGCTGCGCCCGATCCGCTCGTCCAGGCTCGCGGTCGGCTCGTCGAGCAGCAGCAGCTTCGGCTCCTGCACCAGCGCGCGCGCGATCAATACGCGCTGCAGCTGCCCTCCCGAGAGCTGGCCGATCGGCCGCGCCGCGAAGCCGTCCATCTCGACGCGGGCCAGCTCTGCCAGGGCGGCGGTGCGATCCCGTGCGCGCGGGTGCAGGCGCCGACCGAGACGCCCCATCAGTACCACGTCGAGCACCCGGATCGGGAAGTCGGTGTCGAAGCGCAAGCCCTGGGGCACGTAGCCGACCAGCCCGTGCGCCTGGCCCGGCTCGCGGCCGAGCACGCGCACGCGTCCGCGATCGGGCCGCAGCAGGCCGAGGATGATGCGCAGCAGCGTGGTCTTGCCACCGCCGTTCGGGCCGAGCAGCGCCAGGTAGTCGTGCGCGCCGATCTCGAGCGAGATGTCCTCCAGCACGGGGTTGCCCCGGATCTGGTACGACACTCCCTCGAGCTGGACGGCCGGCACCGCGGGCGACGCTCCAGCAGCGTCGGAAGCCGGCACCGGAGTGGGCCCCGCGCCGGGGCCGGAAGGAGGGAGAGCGCTCAAGGGGCCAGGGCCTCCGCCAGACGCTGCGCCACATGGCGCAGGTTGGCGGGCCAGTCATAGGCCAGCGGGTCGAGCGGCTCCACCCGCGCGCCGATCTCGCTCGCGAGCACCTCCGCACTGGCCGGGTCGAACTGCGGTTGACGGAAGACGACCCGCGCCCTGGCGGCGCGCGCGCGCTCGAGCACCCGGGCCAACTCTCGGGGACCGGGCTCCTTGTGGTCGTGCTCGAGCGCGACCTGCTCCAGACCGTAGGCCCGGGCGAAGTGGCCCCACGCGGAGTGGAACACGAAGAAGGGGCGACCCTTCACCGGCGCGAGGCGATCACGGATCTCGGCATCGAGCGCGCCGATCTCGCTGCGGAGCGCATCGGCCCGGGCCGCGATGGCGGCCTGCTCGGCCGGCCAGATCTCGGACAGCGCGGTTTGCAGGCGGTCGACCAGCCCCCGCACGAGCATGGGGTCGGTCCAGACGTGGGGGTCGTCGAACGCCGCGTCCTCGGGAGTTGCCGAGACCACGCGCAGGTCGCCGCGCTCGGCGAGCAGCCGCTCGAGCCAGGCCCGCTCGAAGGGAAAGGCCGGGTGCCCCACCCGGACGAGCAGCGCAGCCTGTGACAGGGCCCGCCGATCCTCCAGGGTCGGCGCGTGAGTCGCGGGGCTCGCCGCAGGCGGAAGCAACGAATGGACCCGCACGTCGGGACCGGCCAGCTGCTGGGCCACCCACTGCAGGGGCGGCACGGTCGTGACGATCGTCCGCTCGGCCGTCTGCGGCGCCTCACCGCAGGCCAGGCCGACCCCCCCTGCGAGCCACAGCGCGAGCAGCAGCGGGCCCACCCGGGCGGTCGTGGGTTGCAGTCGGTGGATCGGGATCATCGCGGCGCGCGAGGGTAGGCGAAGCCCCGGCCGAGGCCAGCGCCGCGCGGACCCGTGCTAGCGCGGGTTCTCGAACTTCGGGTCGCGCTTCTCCATGTTGGCCTTCACGGCCTCGGCCTGGTTCGGCTTGCCCATGAGCGTGCCCTGGAGCTTGGCTTCGAGCGCGAGGCCTTCGGCCACGCTGCCTTGCACGGACTGGTTCCAGAGCTGCTTGGCCGCGCGCACCGCATCGGGGCTGCGGCCGGCGATCTCGCGCGCCAGCTCCATCGCCGCGGCGTGCGGGTCATCGGCCAGGTGGGTCGCGATGCGCAGCTCCTTGGCTTCGATCCCCGAGACCACCCGGGCCGTGAAGGTCAGCTCCGTGGCGACGTCGAGGCCGACGACGTGACGCAGCGTCTGGGTCGCGGCGACGTCGGGGATGAGACCCCAGTGCGCCTCGCGCAGCGAGAGCCGCGCGTCGGGCGCGACGAAGCGGATGTCGGCACCCATGGCGATCTGGAAGCCGGCGCCGTAGGCCACACCGTGCACCGCAGCGATCACGGGCACGGGAACCTCCTGCCAGATCCATGCGCAGCGCTGGGCGAAGTTCGCGGGGCTGTCCTCGGTTCGGTCGCTCAGGCTCGGGCCCTCGCGCTTGCCGAGGTTGGTCATCAGGCTCGGAATGTCGAGGCCGCTGCAGAACGCACGGCCCTGGCCCGAGAGCACGACCGCCCGCAGGCTGCGGTCGTCCATCAGCTCGAGGCCGGCGTCGACGAGGGCCATGAACATCTGGGTGTCCACCGCGTTCATCTTGTCCTCGCGGACCATCCGGACGTCGGCGATGCCGTCCTTCTTCTCGATGCGCACGCGCTCTTCCAACGGAGCCTCCAGCCCCCGGCGCGGGCCGGGTCGTAGGGAAGCGGGGAAGATGGCACACTCCTCGCATACCGCAGGGAGACCCCGTTGCCGGCCGAAACCCGCCCTCCCCTACCCGGAGGCCTCGTCGCCTTCGTCAAGCGCGACTGCCCGACCTGTGAGCTCGTCGTGCCGGTGCTCGCCGAGCTGGCCGCCAAGACCAAGCTCACGATCTACAGCCAGGACGACCCGGGCTTTCCCGAGGGCCTCGG
>JAJDAR010000495.1 GCA_029261775.1 Deltaproteobacteria bacterium
CTTCCTCAGCCCCTCGTTGATGTGGAAGCTCTCGTCGAGGTCGGGGTCGTTGATCAGCCCCTTCCAGCCGACCGTGGTGCGCGGCTTCTCGAAGTAGACGCGCATCACGATGCACAGGTCGTCCTCGTAGCGACGGGCCACGTCGGCCAGGCGATCCGCGTACTCGAGTGCCGCGTCGGGGTCGTGGATGGAGCAGGGGCCGACCACGATGACGAAGCGGTCGTCCTCCCGGCGCAGGATCTGCTGGATCTGGCGGCGGGCTCCGGCGATCAGCGCCGAGCTCTCCTCCCCGAGGGGCAGCTCCTCGATCAGGATCGCCGGAGGGAGGAGCGGCCGGAGCTCGCGGATCCGCAGGTCGTCGGTCTGGGAAATCATGGCGGGCGACGGTAGCGGACTCGGGTGGTCGCGAGGCAGGCCCGGATCGAGGTCCCCACCGCCCGCTCGGGGCTCAGGGATCTCCCGACCCGGGCCGATAAGGCCGGCCATGTCCGATAGCCCCGCTCCGCTGCTCGGCCGCATCGCCCTCCACCTCAAGCTGATCAGCATGGATCAGCTGGCCGAGGCCACGCATCGCCAGGGCACGGCGGGCGGCAACCTCGGCGCGATCCTCGTCGAGATGGGGCACCTCACCGAGGCCCAGCTCCAGCAGGTGCTGCGCGCCCGCCAGCAGGTCGTCGCACGCGCCAAGGCCAAGCAGACCGTGGAGCAGAGCGTCCCGCGCCCCGAGGCCGGGGCCGCGAGCGCCAGCTCGCCTCCGCAGGCCCCGGCTGCCGCGGTCGCCGATCCCCCGCCGGCGCCCGAGCCCAACCCGGCGCCGCCAGCACCCGCTCGCGCCCCCACCCCGACCGAGCAGCAGCCTGCGGCGACCGTCCCCGCGGTCGGAGGGCAGCCTGCGGCGACCGTCCCCGCGACAGGGGGCCGAACCTCGCCGGCCCCGCAGGTCGGCAGCGCGGACGCCGAGGCCCTGATCGCCCTGCTCCGCAGGGGTGTCGAGGCTGGCGCGAGCGACATCCACGTCCACAGCCGGGTCCCGCTCCGCATCCGGCTCCACGGCCGCTTCGAGCAGGTCGGCGAGGCGCCCATCGAGCCCGAGCAGGCCGAGCGCATGCTGCTGGCGGCCCTGGACGACGAGCAGCGCAGCCTCTTCCACGAGCACGGCGAGCTCGACTTCGCCTACTCGGTGCCCGAGCTGGGCCGCTTCCGCGCCAACGTCTTCCGGCAGCAACGGGGGATGGACGGCGTGTTCCGCCACATCCCGGCCGAGGCGCCGTCGCTCGAGGACCTGGGGCTGCCCTCGGCGCTGGCCAAGTTCACGAATTACCACCAGGGCCTGGTCCTGCTCACGGGACCGGCGAACTGCGGCAAGTCGTCGACGATGGCGGCCATGGTGGACATCATCAACACCGAGCGACGCGAGCACATCCTCACGATCGAGGATCCGGTCGAGTACCTGCATCCTTCCAAGCGCTGCATCGTGAACCAGCGCAACGTCGGCTCCCACACCGGCTCCTTCGCCCGCGCCCTCAAGGGTGCGCTGCGCGAAGACCCGGACGTGATCGTGATCGGCGAGCTGCGTGACCTCGAGACCGTCTCTCTGGCGCTCTCGGCGGCCGAGACGGGCCATCTCGTCCTGGGAACCCTCCACACGAACAGCACCATCCGCACGCTGAACCGCCTGGTCGGGGTCTTTCCGGCCGACCAGCAGGACCAGATCCGCAACATGGTCTCCGAGTCGCTGCGAGCGGTCGTGTCGCAGCGACTCGTCCCGACCGCGGACGGCTCGAAGCGGTTGCCGGCCCTCGAGGTCCTCGTCAACAACAAGGCGATCGGAAACCTGATCCGGGAGAACAAGACCTTCCAGATCCCGTCGATGCTGCAGACCGGCCAGACCCAGGGCATGTGCCTGCTCGATCAGAGCCTTGCCGAGCTGGTACAGAGCGGCGCGGTCGATCGCGCCGAAGCCGTCCTGCACTGCGAAGACCCGCGCAAGATCCCCGGCGCCTAGGAGGGAACGTGCCCCAGGTCGATGAACTGCTCCGCTACCTGAAGGACCAGGGAGGCTCCGATCTCCACCTGGCCGCCGGCCTCGAGCCACGCATCCGGGCCAAGGGCCACCTGGAGGCCATCGAGGGATGGGCCCCCCTGGCGGAGGACCAGCTGCTCGAGCTGCTGCAGCCGATCGCGAGCGAGCGCCAGTGGGCGGAGTACCAGGAGACCTGCGACCTCGACTTCGCCTACGGGCTCGAGGGAGTCGCCCGCTTCCGCGCGAACTACTTCGCCCAGCAGAACGGGGCGGGTGCCGTCTTCCGCATCATTCCCGAAGAGATCATCACCCTCGAGGAGCTGAAGCTGCCCGCGGCCGTCGGGCGCCTGGCCGACCTGAAGCAGGGCCTGGTCGTCGTGACCGGACCGACCGGCTCGGGCAAGTCCACGACCCTGGCCGCGATCATCGACCGGGTCAACCGGGAGCAGAAGAAGCACATCGTCACGATCGAGGACCCGGTCGAGTTCGTGCACCAGAACCGCGAGAGCGTGATGTCCCACCGGGAGGTCGGGGAGCACACCCAGGGCTTCGGCCCGGCTCTGCGCGCCGCCGTCCGCCAGGACGCAGACGTCGTGCTGGTCGGGGAGATGCGGGATCGCGAGACGATTGCGATGGCCATCACGGCGGCCGAGATGGGCATGCTGGTCTTCGGCACCCTGCACACGAACGGGGCGGCCAAGACCATCGATCGGATCATCGACGCCTTCCCGGCCAGCGAGCAGTCGCAGGTGCGCATCAGCCTCTCGGAGTCGCTGTCGGCGGTGGTCTCGCAGCTGCTGCTGCCCCGTGCCGACGGCAAGGGCCGGGTCGCCGTCAACGAGATCCTGCTCCGCACCCAGGGCCTCCCCAACCTGATCCGCGACGGCAACACGCCGATGATCAGCTCGGTCATCCAGTCGGGGAAGAGCGACGGCATGCAGGCAATGGACGACGCCCTGATGCGCCTCGTCCAGGAGGAGATCATCGCGCCCCGCGACGCCTACATGAAGGCGCTGGACAAGTCGCGCTTCGAGGCGCTCGTTCCGGAGGACTGAGCCGGGGGGCGACCGTCGGCGAGGCGCTCAGGGTCCGCCGAAGTGATCGCGCACCTGCAGGCCGAGCTTCTTCGCGTAGCCGTCCGGCACGTCGAAGTCGCTGGCCGGGAAGTCCCGACTCTCCAGATCGGTCACCAGGCTCTGGCGGACCGCAGCACCGGATTCGTAGGCGCGCACCCGCAAGGGCACGCCATCCAGACGGTCGAAGGAGTCGAGCGCGTCGAGGCCCGGCTCCCGGACCTGGGAGGGCGCCAGGGAGGTCACGGCCTCGCGCAGGAATGCGGCCAGCTGCCGGACGCTGGCCAGGGTCTCGGGCGTCACTCCGACGTCGGCAAACTCGGCGTTGCAGATGTCGGCGACCCGCGTGCCGTCGCGCAGGATCTCGAAGTTGCGACAGGCGCGGCCGGAGAGCGTCTCCCGTCCGCCGGTCGGAACGATCACGATCTCGGGGCGTTCCGCCTTCTTGCCCGGGCCGAGGGTCTGGTCGAGCAGCCGCTCGGCGGCTTTCCTCTGCTCCGGGGGCAGGCCCTCGAGCCGCGTCCGAACCTCGCGGTTCACGCGGTCGAGACCGCGGGCGATGCCGGCCGTCGTCTGGGGATCGATCTCGATGTAGCTGCGCTCGTGGTGATCGAGCATCCACAGCTGCTCGCGCGCGGCGAGGTAGATCACGCTGGTCTTGCCCTCGCCCGTGTCCATCCGGAGGCGATCCCCTTCCACTCGCAGGATCGAGCGTTCGAGGACCTTCCCGTCGGACAATCGGGAGGTCTCCATCACGAGACGCGTTCCGGCCGCGCCGCGGGCGGCCGGCAGGAGCAGCGCGAGCGAGAGCGCGGCCAGCACGGTGGCGAACGGGCGGGAAACACGCCCACGGCGATGGTTCCAAGGCCCCATGTCTTCGTTCTCCCACCCGTCCTGTCGGGACAACGCTAGCGGAGCAGGCCCGCGTAGCCCTCCCGGTAGCTCGGGAAGTCGAAGGTGTAGCCGGTGGCCAGCAGCCGGTCGTTGAGACAACGGCGATTGCCGAGGGCGGCGCGGCTGCCGGCCGCGGGCGAGCGCGGACGCGGCGCCGGTGCAGACAGGGCCTCGGCGAGCCACTCGAGGACCTCCCGCTCGGGCGCAGGCTCGTGATCGACGGCGAGCAGGCAGTCGGGCGGATCCTCCAGGGCCACCAGGTGGGCCAGGACGCCGACCGTGTCGTCCCGGTGGATCCGGTTGGTGTAGCGCGGGGGGCCTGGCGCGTAGCTGGCCTGTCCGCGACGGACCCGTTCCAGCAGGCCGGTCCGTCCCGGCCCGTAGATCCCACCGAAGCGCACGACGCTGCCACGACCCGGCCCCTCCGCGGTGAGCCCCTCTCCCGCGAGCAGCCGCTGGCCGGAGAAGTGGGTCGGCTCGGTGGGCGAGGCTTCGTCGACTTCGCTGCCGTCCCGCTGCGCGAAGACGGCCGTGCTCGACACGAACACGAACCGATCGAGCCCGGGGGACCGGTCGTCGAGAACCTCCTGCAGGTGGCGCAGTCCATCGTCGAAGGCCCGGGCATACGCCGCGTCGCTTCGCTCTCCCGGTGCTACCGCGTAGACCACGCCGTCCAGGTCGCCGGGAACGACCCGCAGCGAGTCCTCGTCGGTCAGGTCGGCCGACAGGGTCGCCAGGCCGGCCGGGGGCTCCGCCCAATGCCGTCGCAGACCGAGCACCTCGTGGCCCTCGGCGAGCCAGCGCACCGCGAGGGCGGTCCCGACGTAGCCACAGCCGGCGATCAGATACCGGGCCATCGGCCCTCCCCGCGGTACGGTTCGACGGCTCCCGGCCCCCTCGTGCGCCGCACCCGCTTCCGAGCCGGGCCCATCGATGCAGGAGGATGTCGGAGGCGGCCGCGACCTACGGTCGCCGGTTTCGACTCGCCGAACGGGCGTGCACCCGATCGGTGCAGGCGGCACGGGCCTCCGACCCGAGGGTCGCGCGAATCCTCGATCGCGTGGTGGCTCACGCCGCGCCGGCCACGCAACGGTTGCAGAGCGGCGCGAGGCCCTCGATCGACGTGACGATCTCTTCCCCCACCGCGAGGTAGCGGCGAGGCGTACGCACCGAGCCCACGCCACCCGGCGTTCCGGTGAAGATCAGGTCCCCCGGCTCGAGGGTCGCGTGTCGCGACAGGAAGCTGACGAGCTCCGGGACGGAGAAGACCATCTGGGAGGTGCGGCTCTGCTGGACGCGCTCGCCGTCCAGCTCGCAAGTGATGGCGAGGTCCAACGGGTCGGCGAGGTCGGCGAGGGGCGTGACCGGACCGATCGGCCCGAAGCCCGGCAGCGACTTGCCGAGCGAGAACTGCGGGGGCTTGTCCTTGAACTGCAGTCTTCGGTCGGACACGTCCTGCCCGACGCAGTAGCCTGCGACGACCGCGAGGGCCTCTGGGACCGGCACGGCGGTGGCCGGCCGGCCGATCACGACGACGAGCTCGGCCTCCCAGTCGACACGTTCCGAGGAGAGCGGCACCGCTGCAGCGGGCCCGGCGAGGCAGCTCCTGAACTTCGTGAACACCATCGGCGAGCTCGGCACGTCGAGCCCTGCCTCCTCGGCGTGGTCGCGGTAGTTCAGGCCGATGGCGTAGACCGCCCCAGGGCGCGGCACCGAGGGACCCATGCGCTCCGCGGGGAAGGCTTCGCCCGCGCCCGGCGGTGCACCGCGAGCCCACGCCAGGAAGGTCTCCCAGTGCGCATAGGCCGACATCGGGTCGGGGCCGAAGCGGCCCTCCGAGTCGGCGGCGACGTCGTGGGCACGGTCCCCGACGATCCGGACCAGACGCCCGTCGAGGTTCCCGATCCGGAGCGGGCTCACGCCCCGAGCCTCCGGGTGACCTGTTCGACCTCGGCCTTGGAGCCGAGGACGACGGGGGTGCGCTCGTGTACGTCCGTGGGGACGGCCTCGAGCAGCGGCGTCGTCCCGGCGGACGCGGCCCCCCCGGCGCGCTCGACCACGTATCCCATGGGGTTGCCCTCGTACATCAGTCGCAGCTTTCCCCTGGGAGCCTTGGTGGTCGCCGGGTAGATGAAGACCCCGCCCTTCAGAAGGGTGCGATGCACGTCGGCCACCATCGATCCGATGTAGCGCGCCCCATAACCCGACCCATGGGCATACTCGAGGTAGGCGCGCAGACCGTCGTCGAAGTCGTTCACATAGGCTTCGTTGATCGAGTAGATCTTCTTCTCGTCGGGAATCCGGATCCCCTCCTCGACGAGCACGAATTCACCGAGCACCGGGTCGAGGGTGTACATGTCGACGCCGGCCTCGGTGGCCAGCACGAGCACGACCGAGGACCCGTACACGATGTAGCCGGCCGCCACCTGGCGCCGGCCGGGCTGCAGGACCGCCGCCGCCGTCTCCGCGTCGGGCCGGTCGTTGGGCAGGACGCTGAAGATCGTGCCGACGCTCACCGCGACGTCGATGTTCGAGGAGCCGTCGAGCGGATCGGCCAGCACGCAGTAGCGACCGCCCTCGCTCGCCGTTCGCAGCACGAGCGGGCCGTCCTGCTCCTCTGAGGCGTAGACCGCGGTCGCCCGGGTGTCCTTCAGGCAGGCGAGCAGGATCTCGTCGGACAGGACGTCGAGCTTCTGCTGCACCTCGCCGAAGACGTTCTCGCCCCCGGCCACGCCGACGACGTCGTCGATCCGGGCACGACGCACGCGGTGCCCGATCGCCTTGCCGCCGAGGGCGATCGCCAGGAGCACCTCATCGAGACCGGGGGCCAGACCGCGGCTCGCGAGGTGCTTGGAGAGGGTCGTCAGGTTCTCGTGCGCGGCGGGTTCTCGGCTCACCGTGGTCTCCGTCCTCGTCGGGCTCGGCAGGGTAACGGATCGCGGCCAGCCGCCGGCTCGCAGGAGACCTCGCCCCCGCGGGGAACCGGCCTCCTCGAAAAGAACGTGGTGCGCGGCGCCCGGTTTCGGTACCTCATGAAGAACCGCGGCCCGTCCCTCGACGCCGCCATGCCACGTCTGGCACCCGGTTCCCCACGTGCCGACAGGCGGCGTTGCGAGTCATCACGGCCTCGAGGCCCCTCGCTTGCCTGGCCTCGGGTGTGGCCGCACCGCATGAGGATGCCTTGAGCAAACCGACCGACGGCGATGGCGAAGGCCAGACGCCCGGACCGAGCCGGACCCGCAGCCCGCGGAAGAAGGCCAGCGTGACGAAGACCCGGGCCACCAGTCGCAAGACCGGGCCCAAGGAGGACGATGAGTCCTCCACCACGAGCGACGAGGCGCCGAAACGCACGCGCAAGGCGGCCGTCAAGAAGGCCCCCCGCAAGGCGGCCGCGAAGACCACGAAGACGGCGACCCGCAAGCCCGCGACAAAGAAGGCGGCGCGCAAGCCCGCCGCCAGGCGACGCACCGAGGTGTCGATGGCCGACGATGAAGATGTGCCCGTGACCCCTCGCAAGGCCGCGCGCAAGCGCAAGGCCGCGAAGCCCGTCGAAGCCCGCAGCAGCGACACGCCGGCGAGCGAGGAGCCCGAGGAGTTCTCCGCGCTGGAGATGTTCGACCTCGACGACGACGAGAGCGACGGCTCCGAGGGCGTCGTCTCCTCGGCCGGCGGCCGGCGCTCGTCTGGCCGCGATGCAGAGCCGGAAGACGAACCGGAGCTCGACGACGAAGACGAGCCCGAGGACGACACCCCGGTCACCCGCGTGGCCGCCGTCGAGAGCATCGAGGCCGCCCTCGAGGCGCTGCAGGCCGAGGCCCAGGACCTCGTGCCGGACCTCGACGATGTCGAGGACGACGTCGAGGACGAAGAGGAGATCGAGATCCCGACGGGTCCCCTCTTCGAGGGCCCGGTCCCGCTCGACACGCACGAAGAGCGCCAGGAGGCCATGAGCAAGGCGGCGCTGCGTCTGGGCATCCGACAGCTGCATCCCGAGCAGGAGGAGGTGATCGAGGCGAGTCTCGCCGGGCGGGACGTGATGATGATCCTGCCCACCGGCTTCGGAAAATCCGCCTGCTACCAGATCCCGTCGATGATCCTGCCGAAGCCGGTGCTGGTCATCTCGCCCCTTTTGGCCCTGATGCAGGACCAGTACGACAAGCTCCAGAAGCTCGGCGTGCCCTGCGTGCGGCTCGACGGAACCATCCGCGGCGGCGCCCGCAAGGCGGCCCTGGCGCGCATCAAGAGCGGCGAGCGCTTGCTGGTCATGACGACACCGGAGACGCTGGCGGCCCCGGACGCCTCCGAGGCGCTGATCACATCCGGTGTCTCGCTGGCCGCCGTCGACGAGGCCCACTGCATCTCCGAGTGGGGCTACGACTTCCGCCCGGCCTACCTGCAGATCGGCGAGCGACTGCGCGCGATGGGTGCGCCGCCGGTGGTGGCGCTGACCGCCACGGCTACCGAGAAGGTGCGCCTCGCGATCATCCGCTTCGTTGGCATGCGCGACCCGCACATCGTCGCGAGTTCGCCGCATCGCTCGAACCTGGCCTTCGACGTCCTGCACTGCGCCGGCGGCGCGCGACTGCGCGCCCTCGCGCGCCTGGCCCTGCGTGTGCGACGGCCAGGCATCATCTACTGCGCGACCACCCGCGAGGTGGACGAGATCTGGGCGGTGCTCAAACGCTTCGGCGTGCCCTGCCATCGCTACCACGGCAAGATGAGCGCCGCCGAGCGGAGGAAGAGCCAGAACTCCTTCATGCAGCGAGGCCGGCGCACCGTCATGGTCGCCACCAACGCCTTCGGGCTGGGCATCGACAAGTCGGACATCCGCTACGTCATGCACTACCAGTCGCCCGCCTCGCTCGAGCAGTACGTTCAGGAGGCGGGACGTGCCGGCCGCGACGGCCGCCGCGCAAACTGCATCCTGCTCTTCTCGTCCGAGGACCGGCAGATCCACGAGGCCCTGCTCTCGCGCAGCCGCGTGCGACCCGAGCAGCTGTACCGCCTGGCCAAGGCACTGGCTGCGTGGGCGCAGGAGGACAAGATCCCGAGTCTGCAGGCGCTGGCTCTCTCGGCGGAGCTGGGCTCCCGGACGACCGCGGCGCTCCTGGCCCTCATGGAAGAGGCCACTCTCGTCAAATGGGACACCGAGGCGGTCTACGTCATCGTGCCGCCGGACGAGTTCGAGGGCCGTGCGCGCGAGCTCGCCGGGCAGTTCGAGACCCTGCGGACCCAGGATGCCCGGCGCCTCGACGCGGTCGCCGACTACGCGATCGACGCGGTCTGCCGGGCCAACTTCCTGCGCGAGTACTTCGGCGAGGAAGGCAGCGATCCGTGCGGCATGTGCGACGGCTGCCGGGGACAGGCCGATCGGCCCGACAGCTTCTGGGAGCCGTTGGCGCCGCCCAAGGGTGAGGAGCGCCGGCGCCGCAACGCGCGGGCCAAGACCGGCGCGGGCCAGCGGCGACGCGGCCAGAAGGGTCAGCCGAAGGGTCGCAAGCGCGGCCGGCGATCCGGTGGCTCGGCCAACGAGGGTGGCCGCCGGTCCGCCGGCGGGTCCAGCGAGGGCGGACGCCGACCGGGCGCAGCCGCCGGAGAAAGCGGCGGGCGGCGGCCCGGGACAGGCGGCGGAGAAGGCGCCGGACGGCGGCCGGGCGCGGCTGGCGGAGAAGGCGGCGGACGGCGTCGCCGTTCGCGCGCAGGCGGCCGGGACGAAGCCCGCCCCGCGGCCCGCACGGAAGAGAAGGCCAACGGGGCCGATCCCGACAGCCAGAACGGCCGCAAGCGCCGCCGCCGCGGAAGCCGTGGACGCCGACGGCGGGGCCGGGGCCGAGGCCCGCGCAGCCCCGAGAGCGGCGATCGGGGAGATCCGCCCTCCTCCGACGCCCCGAGCTGATCCCACGGCGTCTGGCGCCTGGGTGCATCCCAAGGCGGCAGTGCGGCACCTGTGGCTGCGGTGGCAGCTCCCCGACGGGGCTCCCGGCGCCTCTCCGGTCCGTAGGCCGTTCGATTCCCTGGCACGCAACTTGCTCTCTCCATGCGTATCCCGCCCATTGGAGAAGCAAGATGTTTCGGATCCGCTCTTTCGCCGTGTTTGCCAGCCTCTTCCTCGCCGCACCGGCGCTCGCCGACTCCCAGACCAGCACGAACCCCGAGCCGGCTACCGAGCAGGCTGCCGCCGTCGAGTCCGAGGCGACCGCCGGCGAGCCGGCCGCCATCGAGCGCCGGCTCTCGACCCGGGAGCGCTGGCGCGGCAAGCCCTACGTGAGGGCCGCGTCCCTGCCCGACGATCCTCGCGCGTTCATGCTGCCGCGGCTGAACAACCCGACGACCCCCAGCGCCTTCAACAGCGGCTCGGTCGAGCTGCGCAACGAAGCGTTGAACAAGCAGCTCCCGCTTCCGAATCTCGGCTCGAACCCCTCCTTCTAGCCGGGACCCCCGGAGCCGGGCCCGCATCCGGCTCCGCATGACCCACGACCCAGCACAGCACCCCCACCCCGCCGGCCGAGGCCCCCGCCTCGGCCGGCGGCCGTTTCGCCTCGCCCGTGGGTCGGGGTCGGTTGCACCCTCGACTCCCCTCTCGGGCGCCCGGAGCGGCCTGCGAGGCAAGCGGACAGACCACCCGGTATCGTGTGCCCCATGAGCGCCCCCTGTCGCCTCGCCGCCATGGGCATGGTGCATGCGCTGGGGGACGCCGCGGGGCCGATCGCCGAGCGTCTGCTGGCGGGAGATCAGAGCCGGCTGCAATCGCGCTCGGATCTGGTGCCCGACCGCAGTCTGGTCGTCGCGGCCGTGCGAGAGCCCCTACCCGACATTCCCGAGGCGCTCTCCCCGTACGCCTGCCGCAACAACGCCATGGCCCTGGCGTCGCTCACCCCGATCGAGGGGCCCCTTCGCGAGGCCGTCGAGCGGTTCGGAGCGGAGCGGGTCGGCGTGATCATGGGCACGAGCACCTCGGGCGTCTCCGACGCAGAGGACGCGATCCGCCATCACCAGGAGACCCGGCGCCTGGCGCCCTCCTTCGACTACGCGCAGCTCGAGTTCGGTGGGATCGCCGACTTCGTGGCCCGATGGGTCGGTGCCGAGGGTCCGGCCTACACGCTGTCGACCGCCTGTTCTTCGGGAGCCCGCGCGCTGGCCTCCGCACGTTCGCTGCTGCGCCTCGGCCTCTGCGATGCCGTCGTCGCCGGGGCGGCCGACACCCTCTGTGGGCTCACGCTCGGGGGCTTCTCGGCACTGCAGGCGGTGTCTGCCGACGTCACCAATCCGATGAGCCGCAACCGCCAGGGGCTCACCCTCGGAGAGGGCGCCGCGATGTTCCTGGTCGTGCAGGAGGAGGGCGGCGTGCAGCTCTCGGGCGTGGGCGAATCGAGCGAGGCGCACCACATGTCGGCTCCTGATCCCGAGGGTCGCGGCGCCATCGCGTCGATGGCGGGCGCACTGCACGACGCCGGTGCGGAACCGGCCGACGTGACCTACGTGAACCTGCACGGGACCGGTACGCCCCTCAACGACGTCATGGAGAGCCTGGCCGTCGATGCGGTGGTCGGCCGCGAGGTGCCCTGCAGCTCCACCAAGCCGCTGGTCGGCCACACCCTGGGTGCGGCGGGCGCCATCGAGGCGGCCTTCGCGTGGCTGATCCTCGATCGCTCGACGGATGGTGCCCTCGAGCTCCCGCCTCACGTCTGGGACGGCGAGCGGGATCCGGAGCTGGCCCCTTTGCGCCTCGCGAGCGCGGGCGAGCGATCGGCGCCCGCGACCCGACCGCGCGTGCTGAGCAACTCCTTCGGGTTCGGGGGCAACAACTGCAGCCTCCTCCTGGAGCGCAGCTTCTCGTGAAGGTGACCGTGCGACACGCCACGGCCTGGGCCCCCGGCCTCGAGACGGCCGAGGCCTGGCAGGCCTGGGCGGACGAGCCCAAGGCACTCCCGACCGAGGGCCTGCCCGACGCGCGCTTCCTTCCGGCCATGCTCCGCCGCCGTTGCACACCGCTTTCGAAGATCCTCCTGCGGGCCGCGATGGACGGCTGCCCGGAGGCCGATCGCGCGAACCTGCGCACCGTCTTCTCTTCGCGACACGGCAGCATCAACGAATCCGTGGGACTTCTCGAGAACGTGGCGCGCGCCGAGAAGCTCTCCCCGGCGAAGTTCTCGCACACCGTCCACAACGCGCAGGCGGGCCTGTACTCCATCGCCACCGGCAACCGCTGCGCGTCGAGCTCCCTGGCAGCCCGCGAGGACAGCTTCGGGTGCGGTCTGCTCGAGGCGCTCTGTCATCTCGAGCGCGAGCCGCAGCGCGATGTCCTGTTCGTGAGCGGAGACGTGCCGCTCGACCCGGTGTTCGCGCCGCTCGTCGACGAGCCGGCGACGCCTCACGCCGTGGCACTGCGACTCTCCGGCACCGCGAAGGGTCCGGCGCTGACGGCGGCGATCGAGCCGAACCGGGGCGAAGCGCCCGTCCCGCCCTGGCCGGCCGCGGTCGAGTTCCTGCGGCAATGGCTCCGGGAGACCCCGTCCTTCGAGCTGGTCACGCCTCGCCACCGCTGGCGCTTCGAGCGCAGCGGCTGAGGCCGACACCTCATGCCCCGAAGCGGCGGAACACGAGCGACGTGTTGATCCCGCCGAAGGCGGAGTTGTTCGTCACGACCACGTCGAGGGGGCGCTCCCTCCCCTCCCCGCGCACGTAGTCGAGGGGAGCACAGGCGGGATCCACGCGCTCCAGGTTCAGGGTGGCCGGGATCCAGCCCTCGCGCAGCATGCCGAGGCTCATCCAGGCCTCGAGGGCGCCGCAGGCGCCGAGCGCGTGGCCGAGGTGGCCCTTGAGGGAGCTGACCGGCGTGCCGGCGCCGTAGACCTTGGCCATGGCCGTACTCTCCGCGATGTCGCCCGCCTCGGTCGCGGTCGCGTGCGCACACACGTAGTCCACCCGCTCGGCCGGGAGCCCGGCATCGCGCAGGCCCCCGCGCATCGCCGCCTCCATGCCGGCGGGGTCGGGCGCCGTGAGATGGGCGCCGTCGCAGGTCGACGCGTATCCGACCAGCTCGGCCAGGATGGCTCCACCTCGCGCCGTCGCATGCTCGAGGGACTCCAGGACCAGGGTGGCGGCACCCTCCGAGACCACCAGACCGTCGCGGTCCGCATCGAAGGGGCGAGAGGCCTTGGCGGGCGTCTCGTTTCGGGTCGAAGTGGCGAACATCACGTCGAAGACGCCGACCTGGATCTCGTGCAGCTCTTCGGCACCGCCGCACACCATCACCTCCTGGCGTCCCAGGCGGATCTGCTCGGCCCCGATGCCGATCGCCTGGCTGCCCGAGGTGCAGGCGCTGCTGGTGTTGATCACCGCTCCGCGGATCTCGAAGTACTGCGCGAGGTTGGCGACGCAGGTGTGACTCAGCAGCCGGATCGCATGCATCGGCGTGAGACCCTTCATCGTCCGCTCGACGCCGACCGCGCGCGCGAAGTCGACCATGTCCGGCGGGCTGCCGGAGGTGGAGCCGTAGGCGAGCCCGGTCCTTCCGTCGCTGATCCGGGACGACCCGAGCAGCCCCGCCTGCTCGAGAGCCCGGTCGGTGGCCCAGGTCGCGAGCCTCGAGACGCGACCCATGCTGCGCACCTTCTTGCGCGGTGCGTCGCCCGGAAGCTTCGGCTCGTCGATCGGGCCCGCCAATCGGGTGCGGACCCCGTGCACACTCTCGAGGCGCGGCCAGTGCGCGAGGGCACAGCGCCCTTCGCGCAGGCCCGCGGCGACCTCCGACCAGTCGTGGCCGAGCCCGCAGACCCCGGCCATGCCGGTCACGACGACGCGGCGTGCGGTCACGACGGGTCGCTCACGGTTCTTCCATGCCGAGCTCGATGCGCATCTTGCGAATGTACTCCATGGATCGGCGCCCCCGATCCGTGCGCTGCGGCGGAAAGATCCTGCGGAAGACCCGGTCGACCGGCCCCTCGTCGAAGGCGCGGAACCAGCTCTTGCGAAAGACCGTCTCGACGCCCTGCAGGACCATCGCTACCGCGTACAGACCGAGGCCTGTCCACGTGCGCCACGCTTCGAGCGCGCCCGTCGCCGCGAGGGCCGTGATTGCAACGGCGTTGCCGAGGAAGAAGATCGACCACAGCGCGGTGACGACCCGGCAGTAGGGCCGGATCCAATCGGGCAGGTAGGGCTGCATGAGGTGGGCCATGCGCTCGACGATCGAGTGCTCCTCGCGGAGGCTCGCCGCGAAGGTCGCGGCCAGACCCAGCTGGATCACGGCCGGCACATAGAGGAGCGGATGCTTCGTTCCGAGCGCTGCTGCCCCCGCCAGGAGCGCGAGGATGCCGATCTGGGTCGCGCGCAGGACCGGAGCGGCGTGGGCGCGCCACCTCCAGGCGAGCCCGACCACGCCGGTCGCCAGCAGGAACCCGGCGACGGCCCGCACCCCGTAGCGGGCCAGTGCACCCTCGAGCGCGAAGGGATAGGCCGCAACGGCGACGATGCCGAGGAAGGCGAGGCCCATGGCCGGCGGCGGCAGCCGTCTGCTGGGGTGTCGGTGGGCCATCCGATCAGACGAGCAGGGGCATCAGGGGCCCGCGACCAGCGGGCGCGGCGTCATCATCGTCGTGAGCGGAAGATCGGGCCCCGCCTCGCGACCGAGCAGCTCGCTCGCGCGCCGGCGAACGCCGTTGAAGATCTCGCCGGTCTTCTCCAGCACGACGCGCTGGCTGCGCGGCAGGCCGACGTCCTCGATGAAGTCGATGTTCTCGAGCCCGTAGGAGAAGACGCCGCGGTTCCGGGCGTGATAGCGCCCCGACTCCTCGAGATGGGCCTGCACCTGCTGGAAGAGATCGGAAAAGTTCTGGAGCGCCTGCAGCACGAAGCGCTGCTGGCGCACCTGTCGCTTCAGGTAGCGGGCGTCGAGCACCTGGTCCTTGAGGTAGGGGTCCACCCACAGGTTGTAGTAGCAGCCGATGTCGAAGTCCCACTTGAGCCGCATCGCCTCGTAGCTGCCGAGCATGCCGTAGAGGCCCCGATACAGGCGCATCGCCGCCTCGTGGCGGAACTGCAGGAAGTCCTCGTAGAGATCGACCCGGGCCGCCAGGTCCTCGCCCCCGCCCGATGCCTCACGGCGGACCAGGTCGGTGGC
>JAJDAR010000496.1 GCA_029261775.1 Deltaproteobacteria bacterium
TCGACGTCGATCCTCTCGATGAGGATCTGGCGGGCGAGAAGCGGGAGCCATGCGACCCGCAGCGCGATCCGCTCCGCGCCCAGCGGATCTTCGCCGGGCCCACCCGCGAGCTGCGCGGCGCGGATCTCGAGGCGAGGCGGCAGCAGGCCCACCTCCAAGGTGTCGTAGCTGAGCGTGCGGCCGGTGGCGTCGTAGGCGGCGGCCGTGATGCGCTCGCGGACCTCCGGACGATCGGCGAGCCGGGGCAGCAGCAAGGCCACCCCCGCGATCGCCAGAGCCACCAACACCGCCACGCCGAGAAGCAGTCGGCGGAGCATCAAAGGTCCTCCCGGTTGCGGCATCGCCGCATCATGAGTCTTCGGATCTGCGATCGGGGCGCCATCAGGAACCGTCGAGCTTGCCGGCCAGGATCTGCCGGACGCGCGCGGGATCGGCCTTGCCCTGTGTCTTCTTCATCACCTGGCCCATCAGGAAGTTCAAGGACTTCTTGTCCCCATCCCGGTAGGAGGCGATCGCCTTCGGATTCGACGCCAGCACCTCGTCGGCCAGCACCTCGAGGGCCCCCTCGTCGGAGACGGCTTCGAGGCCGCGCTCCGACACCAGCGCCGCGGGATCGCCACCGCCCTCCAGCAGCTCGGGGAGCAGCTCCCGGGCGCTGCGGGCGGTCAGCCGACCGGTCTCGACCAGCTCAAGCAGGCTGGCGAACGCGTCCGGCACGAGCGCCGTCGCCTCGATCTCGAGATCGCGCTCGTTCAGGCAGGCCGCCACCTCGCGAGTCAGCCAGTGGGCTGCGGCCCGCGCCGGCGCACCTGCCGCCACAGCGGATTCGAAGAAGTCGGCGAGCGCGGCGCTCGCCACCAGCTTGGCGGCCTCGGCGGCCGTCAGCCCATGCTCGTCGGCGAGCCGCGCCCGCCGCCGATCGGGCAGCTCGGGCAAGCCGGCTCGGATCTGCTCGATCCGCGCTTCTTCGATCACGAGCGGAATCAGGTCGGGATCGGGGAAGTAGCGGTAGTCGTCCGCGTTCTCCTTCATCCGCATCACGAAGAGTCGATCGGCATCGGCGTCGTAGCCCAGCGTGGCCTGACGGATCTCCTCGCCCTCGTCGAGGCACCGGGCCTGTCGCTCGACCTCGGCTTCGATGGCCGCCTCGACGAATCGGAACGAGTTCACGTTCTTCGTCTCGGTCCGCGTCCCGAGCTGCGTGTCCCCGTGGCGGCGCAACGAGACGTTGGCATCGCAACGGAACTGGCCCTTCTCCATATCGGCGTCCGAGGCCTCGACCGTGCGCAGGATCGCCCGGAGCTTTCGCAGGTAGGCTCCAGCCTCGGCGGGAGAGCGCATGTCCGGTTCCGAGACGATCTCGATCAGCGGCACGCCCGCCCGGTTGAGGTCGATGTGCGAGTCCACGGCCGAACCGTCGTGCAGCGACTTGCCGGCATCTTCTTCCATGTGGATGCGCGTGATGCCCACGCGCTTCGTCGTGAGCTCGCCCTTCTCGTCCTCGAACTCGACGTCGAGCCAGCCGCCCGTCGCGAGAGGCTCCTCGAACTGCGAGATCTGGTAGCCCTTCGGCAGGTCGGGATAGAAGTAGTTCTTGCGTGCGAAGATCGACCGGGGGTGCACCTCGCAGTTCGTCGCGATGCCCGCTCGGACGGCCAGCTCCACGGCCTGGCCGTTCAGGACGGGAAGGGCACCCGGCAGGGCCAGGCACACGGGTGTGGTGTGATGGTTCGGCTCGTCGCCGTAGGAGACTGCAGCCGTCGAGAAGAGCTTGGTGCGCGTGCGCAGCTGCACGTGCACCTCGAGCCCGATCACGACCTCGTAGTCGGGGCGGAAGCTCATCGCGTGTTCCTGCCGAGGGTCGTGCTCATCGCGAACCCCCGGGGCGGGCCTGGTGGTGGTCGGTCAAGCGCTGGTAGGCATCGGCGACTTCGAGCACCGCAGCGTCGGCGAGCGGCGGACCCAGGACCTGCAACCCGACCGGAAGGCCCGCCGCGAGACCCCCTCCCGCCAGACCACACGGAATCGAGACACCGGGCAAGCCCGCCAGGTTCGCCGAGACCGTGTAGACGTCCGAGAGGTACATGGTGAGCGGGTCGTCGGCGCGCTCCCCCAGCCGGAAGGCCGGCTCGGGGGTCGTCGGCGTGACGAGCACGTCACAGCTCTCGAAGGCCGCCTCGAAGTCCCGGCGCAGCAGGGTGCGCAGCTTCTGGGCGCGGCGATAGTAGGCGTCGTAGTACCCCGCGGAGAGCACGTAGGTGCCGAGCAGGATGCGGCGCTTCACCTCGGCGCCGAATCCCTCGGAGCGCGAGCGCTCGTAGAGGTCGGTCAGACCGCTCGCGCCCGCCGCCCGATGGCCGTACCGCACCCCGTCGAAGCGGGCGAGGTTGCTCGAGGCCTCGGCGTTCGCAATCAGGTAGTAGGCTGCGATCGCGTAGCGGGTGTGGGGAAGCGAGACCGGCACGGTCTTCGCGCCGGCTCCCTCGAGGGCCGCGACCGCGGCGTGGACGCACTCGAGCGAGGACGCATCTGCGCCTTCGGCCTCGTAGTACTCGCGCGGCAGCCCGATGACCCGGCCCGACAGGTCGCCGTTCAGGCCCGCGGCCGTCTGCAGAGGCGGCTCGGGGAGCGAGGTGGAATCGTGTGCGTCGTGGCCGCTCATCGCGTCGAGCAGCACGGCGCAGTCGGCGGCCGTGTGGGCGAAGGGGCCGATCTGATCGAGAGACGACGCAAAGGCCACCAGTCCCCAGCGCGAGACGCGCCCGTAGGTGGGCTTCATCCCGACCACACCGCAGAGCGAGGCCGGCTGGCGGATCGAGCCGCCGGTATCGGATCCCAGCGCCAGGGGCACGATGTCCGCCGCGACCGCAGCGGCGGAGCCGCCGGACGATCCGCCGGGGGAGCGATCGCGGTCCCAAGGATTGCGAGTCGGTCCGTGGACCGAGTTCTCGGTGGAGGACCCCATCGCGAACTCGTCCATGTTCGTCCGACCGATCGGGATGGCTCCCGCCTCGAGCAGACGGGCGACGGCCGTGGCGTCGAAGGGAGAGACGTAGCCCTCCAGGATCCGCGACGCACAGCCCGCGGGCTCACCCGCCTGGACGATGTTGTCCTTGAGCGCGATCGGCAGCCCGTCGAGGACGGAGCGCGCCCGCCCGGCGGAGAGGCGCGCATCGGCCGCGGCGGCCGCCTCACGCGCGGCCTCGTGGCGCAGGTGCGTGAAGACCGAGAGGTCCTCGCCGACAGCCTCCGCGGCAGCAAGCGCGGCATCGACCAGCCGACTCGACGTGGTCTCGCCGCTCGTCAACGCCTCGCGGAGACGAGCGACCTCTCCGAGGGGAGAAGGCAAGCTCAGCCCTCCGCCTCGTCGTCGAGCACCTTCGGCACCGCGAAGGCAGTTCCCTCCGAGGCCGGAGCATTGGCGACGGCGACCTCCGGCGGAAGCTCCTCGGCCGGGACGTCGTCGCGCAGCGGCGTCGCCAGCGGGATCACGTGGGCGGTCGGCTCGACACCCTCGGTCGAGACCTCCTCCAGCAGGTCCACATAGCCCAGGATCCGGTCGAGATCGGCGGTCATCTCCGCGGCCTCCTCGTCGCTGAGGCGCAGGCGGGCCAGGCGGGCCACCCGCTCGACGTCTTCCCGATCGATCCGTGACATGGGCGGGGATTCTAACGATCCTGGCGCGCCCCGGAGCCGAAACCCCTCCCAGACAGCCCTTTCAGGGCGCCCCTGCGGTGAATCCGGTACCGTGCAGTCACTTTGACCGAATCTGCCGACCTGTTTGCCGAGCTTCCCGAGGACGTCCTCAAGGGTGTGACCGATCTGGGCTGGAGCGAGCCCATGCCCGTCCAGTCCCAGTCCATCTCCGTGATGCGCAAGGGCGGCGACTTGATCGTGCAGGCCCGCACCGGCAGCGGAAAGACCGGTGCCTTCGGCATTCCGATCGCCTGCGAAGTCGATCCCGATCTGCACGCGCCCCAGGCGCTGGTGCTCGCGCCCACCCGAGAGCTCGCCAACCAGATCACCCAGGAGATGGAGGCGCTCGGCAAGCACCGGGGCCTGATCTGCCTGCCGGTCTACGGCGGAACCGCCTACGGACCGCAGGTCGAAGCGCTGGAGAAGGGCGTCCACGTCATCGTCGGAACGCCCGGGCGCATCCTGGACCACCTCGGCGCGGGCCGCCTGTCCTTCGACGCCGTGAAGATCGTCGTGTTCGACGAGGCCGACGAGCTGCTCTCCCTCGGGTTCTGGCCCGACATGAAGGAGATCCGCAGCTATCTGCCGGAGAAGCGCCAGTCCTGTCTGTTCTCGGCGACGATGCCCGAGAAGGTGCTGGCGCTGTCGCGCGCCTTCCTGAACGAGCCCGAGTTCATCTCGCTCGTCGAGGGCCACAGCTCTCCGACGGAGATCGAGCACTTCTTCTACCTGACGACCGCGCAGGAGAAGGAGGCGAACCTGCGTCGGATCATCGAGTACGAGGATCCGGAGAGCGCGATCATCTTCTGCAACACGAAGGACGACGTCCGCTTCGTGACCGCCTTCCTGCAGCGGCATGGGCTCGACGCCGACCAGATCTCCGGGGACCTGTCTCAGGTCGCCCGGGAGAAGGCGATGGCGAAGATCAAGGCGGGAAAGCTGCGCTTCCTGGTCGCAACCGACGTCGCGGCGCGCGGCATCGACATCAGCGACCTGACCCATGTCATCAGCTACTCGGCGCCCGAATCGGCCGAGGTCTACGTGCATCGCACCGGCCGCACCGGTCGCGCCGGCAAGGCCGGGATGGCCCTGTCGCTGATCTCCGGACTCGACGTCGGCAGCTTCCGGAACCTCCAGAAGGTGAATCGCATCCAGGTCGACGAGCGGCCCCTTCCGACCGAAGAAGACCTGCTCGCGCGCATCCGCGAGCGCCTGGCCAACAAGGTGGAGCAGGAGATCCGGCACCTGTCCCCGCGCGATCGCCAGTTCCGCATCGAGCGGCTCGTGCCGCTCGTGCAGTCGATGGCCGAGAGCGCTGCGGGCCGCCAGGAGCTGGCGGCGATCTGCGGCTCCTACCTCGAGGAGCACCGACCCGAGACCACGATCCCCGCTCACGAGCCTGAGGCGGCGCCCTCCTCCAGCGGCGCCACCGACGAATCGCCGCGCGAGCGCCGAGACGGCGGGCGCGGACGCTCGGGCGGTGGCGGTGGTGGACGCGGACGCTCGGGTGGCGGCGGTGGCGGACGTGGACGTTCCGGCGGCGGCGGCGGCGGCGGAAGTCGTGGCCGCGGGGGTCGGCGCTAGACCGATCGACCTTCGCCGGGCAGCAGCTCGATCCACTCCGGCGAACCATCCCCTGCCCCTTGCACCCCGAGCCGCGGAACGCCCGGCTCGAGGTGGATCCGCACGGCCCCCGCCTCTCCTCCCGTCAGGAGGGCGGCCGCGAGGGTCGCTGCGTCGAGCCGCGTCGCACTCGCGACCTCCTTGCGAAGGGCTTCGGCTCGCTCGGTTGCAAAGGGGGCGACGAGCAGCCCGTCTCGGGGCTCGACCACCTGGCGCACCTGCGGCGTGACGTGGACGGCCGCGAGCGCGCCCGTCGCGTCGGCGAGGACGATCGTCGTCTCTCCGCCCGCCGGTCGGCGCTCGCACCACTCGACGGCAGCTCCGACCCCCCTGAAACGCTGGAGGCAGTCCTGGACCAGCAGCAGCCCCGGCGCACGACAGGGCTCGGTGTCCTCCACGCCGGGTGAGGCGGTCCAGCTCCCGACCACGACGAGACCGTGCTCGTTCACACCGGCCAGGGCAGGAACCAGCCCCGGCAGGACCAGCTCGATCGAGCGGAAGTCCTCGCCGGGCGCGCTGCGACGCACCAGCAGGTCCGCGGAGGGAGCATCGACCGCACGCACGACGCAGCCGGCTGCGGCCAGGGTCGCGCCGGATCGCTCGCCGACGCGGTCGCGCAAGAGCTGCCAGAGCGCCTGCTCCCGGACTCGCGCACCCCGCGCCAGACCGGTGGTGCGCTCCGCCATGTGAGGGAAGTAGCGGCGCAGGTCGCGTCCGGTTCGCACGGCGGGCTCGTGGGGATCGGGGAACCAACGGTCGAGGAAGCCCGGGTGCGGAACCTCGCGCAACGCCTGTGCCACCTGATGGCGGGCGAAGCGTCCCTGGTCGAGACCGAGATCGCGGGGCGCGCCCTCGCACGCCACCGCCGGCGGGCGGCTCACGGCAGGAGCGACGCGTTGGCGCCCGTTCGGCGGAACCCTCGCGCTCCGCTCACGGGCGAGCGCCAGCCGGGAGCACCTCGTTCAACGCACCCGTGCGATACCCCTCCAGATCGAGGGACACGAAGCGGAAGCCCAGCGGCTTGATGGCCTCGACGATGGCGCGGGCCATCGTGGGCTCGAGGGCCCGGGGCAACTCCGACGGCTCGATCTCCACGCGCGCCATCGCGCCGTGGTGGCGGAGGCGGACCTGTCGGAAGCCGAGCCCTCGAAGGCGCTCCTCACCCTCCTCGACCTGTTTGAGGCGCTCGGGCGTCACCTTGGTGCCATAGGGCAGCCGCGAGGCCAGACAGGCCGACGCCGGGAGGTCTGCGGTCGGCAGACCTGCTGCGCGAGAGAGCGACCGGATCTCCTCCTTCGAGAGCGACACGTCCAGGAAGGGGGAGAGCACCTCGTGCTCCTCGGCCGCCTTGTGGCCCGGTCGCCAATCGCCCTGGTCGTCGGTATTGACGCCGTACGCGACCGCGGCGAAGCCCTCGTCGCGACAGACCCGACCCAGGACCTCGAAGAGCTCGGTCTTGCAGAAGTAGCAGCGGTCCGGCCGATTGGCGCGGTAGTCCTCGCGATCCATCTCGTGGGTGTCCACGAAGCGATGAGGGATCGAGAAGCGTTCCACCACCTCCTCGGCGACCTTGCGGTGGCTCTCGGGGTAGGACGGGGAGACGGCGGTCACCGAGAGCGCGTCGTCGCCCAGCGCCCGTGCAGCGGCCCAGGCCAGGTAGCTCGAGTCCACGCCGCCGGAGAACGCGACGAGCAGTCGGCCCGAGGAGCGCAGCCGCTCGAGAAGGGCGACTTCTTTCTGCTGGAGTTCCAGGGGGATGGAGGGCATCCAGAGAGGGTAGGTAGGGCCCGGTACGACGGTCAAGCGAGCCCATGCGTCGCCCGGCAACGGCCCGGCTATGCTGGCCGCCGGGGAGTGAGCATGCCCAAGATCCGGGTCGGCATCGTCTACGGAGGACGCTCGGTCGAGCACGAGGTCTCGATCGCGTCGGCCACGTCCATCCTTCAGGCCCTCGATCCCTCCCGCTACGAGGTGCAGCTGATCGCCATCGCGAAGGACGGGAGTTGGCACCTCGGGGGACCGGATCTCCTCCCGGAGACCGTCGTCGATGCTCCGGAGGTCACGCTTCCCGCCGTCCCCGGCCAGCGCCATCTGGTGTCCGTGGAGGGTGGTGCGCCGGCGGCCGAGCTCGACGTGATCATCCCGATCGTGCATGGCACCGGTGGGGAGGACGGGCAGCTCCAGGGCTTCCTCGAGCTCGCGGGGGTTCCGTACGTCGGAGCCGGCGTGCTGGGCTCGGCGATCCAGATGGACAAGGAGGTCACGAAGCGCCTGCTCGCCGCGGCGGGCCTGCCGGTCGTGCCGGGAACCTGCGTCCGCTCCCACGAGCTGACCGACGACCCGGTCGGGTGTTGCGAGCGGGTCCTCTCGGAGCTCGGTCTTCCGCTGTTCGTCAAACCGGCGGGCCTGGGCTCTTCGGTCGGCATCTCGAAGGTATTGCAGGCCGAGCAGCTGCGACCCGCTTTGGAGGAGGCGGCGCGCTACGACCGGAAGGTGCTCGTCGAGCACGCCGTCGATGCTCGCGAGCTGGAGATCGCCGTGCTCGGCAACGAGAACCCCGAGGCCTCCTTGCCCGGGGAGATCGTTCCGCACGCCGAGTTCTACGACTACGAGTCGAAGTACGTCGACGAGTCGACGGAGCTGCTGGTGCCCGCTCCGGTCTCGGATGAGATCGTCACCCGAATGCAGGCGATGGCGCTCGAGGCGTATCGACTCCTCGAGGGGGAAGGGCTCGCCCGCGTGGATTTCTTCCTCGCCCGCGACGGAGAGGAGCTGTGGATCAACGAGGTCAACAGCCTGCCGGGCTTCACGGAGGTCTCGATGTACCCGCGTCTCTGGCAGGCCTCCGGCCTGCCCTACCCGGCGCTCCTCGATCGCCTCGTCGAGCTCGCCCTGGAACGCGCGCGCCGCACCCAGGCGCTCGAGCGCAGCTACCGGCGGGGCTAGGATCGTGAAGCTGCTCGGACTGGATCACGTCGTGCTTCGCGTTCGCGACCTCGACGCCGCCTTGCGCTTCTACTGCGACGGATTGGGCTGCACCGCGGAGCGTCGGCTCGACGAGCTGGGTCTCGTTCAGGTGCGCGCGGGCAGCGCGTTGATCGACCTCGTCCCGGTCGACTCGCCGCTGGGTCGCGCGGGCGGTGCACCGCCCGCCGAGGAAGGGCGCAACCTCGACCACTTCGCACTGCGGATCGAGCCCTTCGAGGCCGAGGCGCTCTCCCGGACCCTTCGCGAGCGGGGAATCGAGCCGGGCGAAGTCTCCACCCGCTACGGCGCGGAGGGCAACGGCCCGTCGATGTCTCTCCGGGATCCCGATGGCAACGTCGTGGAGCTGAAGGGGCCGCCCGAGTGAAGACGAGCCGGAGACGGGACGCTCGGAAGCGGGCCGCCTAGCTCTCGCCGCCGGCCTTGCGTGCGTGCACGTACACCGCCATGCCGCCCGGCATCGCGCTGCGCAGCGCCATCGCCTCGAAGCCGACCTCCTCGAGCAGCGCCTTCAGGTCGGGGAGGTGCGGCAGACCGTGGAGGTTCTCGTGGCAGCGCAGGTAGAGGTCGAAGGTGGCGAGTGCGGCACGAGCGCCCAGGGCCTTCGCCGCAGAAGTGTCGGAGACCAGCGGCGTCTGGATGGCCAGGACACCACCCGGAGTCAGGCAGGCATGGACGCGCTCGAGCAGGTTCCGCCGCGCGTCGTCGGCGAAGTAGTGGAGGTTGTTGTTGAGCAGCACCAGCTCGAAGGCGCTGCGGGGGAGCGCGAGCTCGAGCACGTCGCCCTGCTCGATCTGCGCACGGCGCGAGACCTCGCGGACCCGCAGCTTCTGGCGCGCCCGCTCGGCGACGGCGGGATCCTTCTCGATGCCTGTGCCCAGCGCGTCGCGATGCCGCGTGAGCAGCTCCGCGAGATAGGTCCCCTCGCCGCAGCCGACGTCGAGAATGCGCCTCGCAGCGCGCACGCCCGGGATGCCGAAGAGCGCGCGGATCGCCGCCGGCTCGCTCACTCGCGAGCCCGCAGCGACCCGCAGGGTCTCCCTGGGGTCCGCACCGAAGGTGGGTCGTTCCGCCCCCCGAAGCAGCTCCGGCAGTCGCGCCAGCGTCGGCGTGTAGCTCTCGGTCGCCTGGCCGATCATCGCGAGGGCGGCCGCACCGTCTCCCTCACCCTGCAGCCAGGCGACGTAGCCTCCGTTCCGATAGCGGCCCTCGCTGCAAGTCAGCAACTCGTGAGCCAGCGCGGCGCGCAGCCAGGCGAGCGTGAGATCGGGGGCGGTGCCGAGCGCGAGAGCGAGCTCGTCCGAGGTCCGCGGCTCGCTCAGGGCCTCGAGGAAGCCGCTCTCGAAGCCGGCCCGCAGCACCGCCAGCTCGAGCTGGCCGCGCATCGCGCGGCTCAGGCGGCGCCCGAAGCGCAGGCGTTGGAAGGCGCCCGCCATGCTCAGGCCGGTTCGAGGTTGGCGAAGCGCACGACCACGGTCTTGCGGCCCGCGTGGTCGAAGTTGATGTCGAGCTTCTGGCCGGGACCGCGGCCCTTCACCGCCACGATCGTCCCCTCGCCGAAGACGGGGTGTCGGACCCGTGTGCCGGTGACGACCGAGCCCGCCGCGCTCTCCTCTTCGCCCCCGGACTGGTCGTAGGAGTAGTCGAGCTCCCGACCCGGACTGTCGTAGGAGCGAGTCGCGATCGAGGTGCTGCCCCGCTCGTCCACCAGCTCCTGGGGAATCTCGCGCAGGAAGCGGGATGCGGTTCCAAAGGTGCGCGAGCCGAAGCGACGGCGCTCGAGCGCGTGACAGAGGGTCAGCTCCTCCATCGCCCGCGTCATCCCGACGTAGCAGAGGCGGCGCTCCTCCTCGACGGCCCGCTCGTCGCGGGTCGAACTCTGGTGGGGGAACACGCCTTCCTCCATCCCGATCAGGAAGACGACCGGAAACTCCAGGCCCTTGGCCATGTGCGCGGTCATCAGCGAGACCCGGTCGTCGCGCAGCTCGGCCGAGTCGAGGTCCGAGACCAGAGCCACCTGGTCCAGGAAGAGCTCGACCAGGCTGCGCCCCTCGTCCTCCGGGCCGCTGTTCGCGACCTCGAAGTCCTCAGCCGAGGCCACGAGCTCGCGGAGGTTCTCCACCCGGGTCTCCGCCTCGGGCGTGTTCTCGTGCTCCAGGGCGCGCAGATAGCCGCTGCGATCGAGCACGGCGGAGAGCGCATCCGCCGGCTCCCAGAGGGACAGGCCCTCGGAGAGGCCCTTCACCAGGCGCAGGAACTCGGCGACCTTCGTGCCGACCCGGCCGCCCGCCTCGGCCGCGTAGTCGCGCAGACCTTCGAGCAGCGGAACTCCGCGCCGCTCGGCGATCACGGCGGCGCGCTCGACGGTGGTCTTGCCGATGCCGCGGGCGGGCCGGTTGACGATGCGGCGCAGGGCCATGTCGTCTCGCGGGTTCACCGCCAGGCGCAGGTAGCAGAGCGCGTCCTTGACCTCGGCACGATCGTAGAAGCGCACGCCGCCGACGATCACGTACGGCACATCGTACTTGAGCAGCTCTTCCTCGACGGGGCGTGACTGCGCATTGGTCCGATAGAAGACGGCGTGCTGGCCGAAAGAACGCTCCCCCTCGCGGACTCCCTCGAGGATCCGGCGCACCACGTGGGCGGCTTCGTCGCGCTCGTCGCGTGCCTGGTAGAGCACGATCGGCACGCCCTCGCCGCCCTCGGCGGTCATCTTCTTCTCGGGCCGATCCGGGTTGTTCTCGACGACGGCGTCCGCGCCGGCCAGGATCCGCTGGGTCGAACGGTAGTTGCGCTCGAGCTTGACCACCTTGGCGTCGGGAAAGTCGCGCTCGAAATCGAGGATGTTCCGGATGTCCGCGCCGCGCCAGCCGTACACCGACTGATCCGGATCGCCGACCACGCACAGGTTCCGGTGGGGGCCGACCAGCTGCTGAATGAGCTGGTACTGCACCTTGTTCGTGTCCTGGTACTCGTCGACGAGGACGTACTGCCAGCGCTCCTGATAGTGACGCAGCACCTCCGGATGACGGTCGAAGAGCTCGACCACGAGCAGCAGCAGATCCCCGAAGTCGAGGGCGTTCGCCTCGGCCAGGAGCTTCTGATAGGTGACGTACATCTCGGCGGTCTGTTCCGCGTCGAGGTCCGTCGCCCTGGTGGCCGCCTCGGCGGGGCGCAGGCCCGCGTTCTTCCACTGGTCGATGGCCCAACGCACACGCCGCGCGTCCTGGGTCTTCGGCTCGAAGGAGTGGCGACGCATCGCCTCCTTGACGGTGCCGAGGGCGTCGGCCTCGTCGTAGATCACGAAGCTGCGCTCGCGCCCCAGATGGTGGATCTCCCGGCGCAGGATCCGCACGCAGGTCGAGTGGAAGGTCGAGAGCCAGACGCCGGCGGAAGCGGGGCCCAGCATCTTCTCGACTCGCTCGCGCATCTCGCCGGCCGCCTTGTTGGTGAACGTGACGGCGAGCAGGCTCTCGGGTGCAATGCCGCAGACGCCGATCAGGTAGGCGATGCGGTTCGTGAGCACCCGCGTCTTGCCGCTGCCTGCGCCGGCCAGCACGAGAAGCGGTCCCTCGGTGCACTCGACGGCGGCCTTCTGTTCCGGATTCAGCCCCTCGACGAGGGTGGTGGCGAGCACGCGACTGGCGGTCTCCGTGAGGAACGAGTTTTCGGGAGAACGGGGGACGGCAAGGTAGCGAACGGATCCCCCGGGACTGCTTCGGAGGCCGCTTCGCTCCAGCGCATGGGCGGGGTGCCGCGGGGGTCGGGCGCCGCCTGGCCTCCATGGCTCGGCCGCTGGGCTTGCGGGTTCGCGGGGGGACGGGGTGTCGCCCTTTCGGCTTCGCCGCAGGGCGACCTTGCTCGGGCGGGGCTGGTGCCTGCCTGCGCTTGACTTCCGGCCAGGCGGCGCCCGACCCCCGCGACGCGATGCGGTTTCTTGGGGAGACCGCTTTGGGTGCGGGGCGGACGCGGGACGCCGCTGGCGTGGCGTGCTGGCTAGGGGTGGAGGAAGAAGGGGCTCGTCCAGGCGGTGCCGCCGTCTTGCTGGCGGATGCGGAGGTAGACGGTTTGGGGCTCGCCTTGGGGTGGCTCGAGGGTGGTTTCGAGGTCGATGGCGTCGGTCGGGGCATCGAGCAGGTTGGCGACGACGTCCTGGCCGACGACGACCTCGATGGCGACGACAGGTGCGGTTCCGGCGACCCGCAGAACGAGACGGTGTTCGGGGGCGAGCGGCAGGTCGGAGCCGATCGGCGCACCGTCGAGGGTGGCGTGCACGAGGATGCGGGGGCCGTTCGTCGCGTAGGTGCGGCGGGCGCGGAGGGCGGCGAGAACGGACTC
>JAJDAR010000497.1 GCA_029261775.1 Deltaproteobacteria bacterium
CGGCATCGAAGGCCAGGCGCTCGGCCTCGAACCCGAAGCTTCCGCCGGTCCGCCGGAAGAGCAGGGCGGCGCCCCGCTGCTGGTCGCGCCCCGGCGCACCGACCACGGCCCGGTCGAGGCCGAGCCCGACGCTTGCGCCCAGCTCATCGCCGGGTGCGGCGGCCGGCGCCAGTAGCTCGCCCTGCGGCTGCCATGCGACACCGTCGAAACCGAACAGGAGGGCGCTGCCCTCGCTGCCACCGGCGCCCGGCGCGCCGATCAGTGCGTCGTTGGCGAACAGCGCCACCGAAGCGCCGAACGCAGCAGATGGACTCCCGGAAGACGGCAGGAGACGGGTGGTTTCGCTCCAGGCCACGCCGTTCCAGCCGAAGACGAACGCGGCGCCGCCGTCGGTCGCGAGGGCGTCCGAGCCCGGGGCCCCCAGCAGCAGGCGAGCGCCGTCCAGGGCCATCGCGCTTGCGAAGGCGTCGCCAGCGGCCCCGACCCCCGGATCGAGCCGCGCCGTCTCCGTCCAGAGGCTGCCGCTGCGCTCGAAGGCGTAGGCGCGCCCCTTGTCCGCGCCCCAGCCGGGTGCGCCCACGAGCAGCCGGTCGCCGTCCAACGCGACGCTCTCTCCGAAGCGGTCGCCCGCAGCGCCATCGGAGGCGCGCAGCACAGCTTCGAACTCCCACTGGTAGCGCCAGACCGAACGCCGTACGAAGACGTAGACCGCGCCCCCTCCTGGGGCGTCCGGCGCTCCGACGGCGGCCGTGGAGCCCGAGACCGCGACCGCCGTTCCGAAGCCGTCGCCCGGGGCGCCGTCCGGAGCGGCGAGCTTCCACTCCTCGTACCAGCGGGTCCCGGTGCCCGTTCCCAGCTGACGCTGGGGCGATCCGCGAACGAAGACCGTTGCGGAGCCCACCGCGGGGCGGGTGAGATCGTCGCCGGGGGCTCCGACGAGGGCCAGATCCCCGTCGATCGCGACCGACTCGCCGAGGCGATCATCAGCAGACAGCTCGTCCTCGGCCAGGACCTGACGCGGGACGAGCGCGCCGCCCGTCCAGTCCAGGACATGCACGAGACTGGTGTTTCCTGTGGCACCGAGGGCGCGGGTGATGAAGGGCGCGCCGACCAGCAGCGTGGCGCCGTCCAAGGCGAGCGCCTCGCCGAACGAATCGGTGTTGGCCACCACGCCCCAGCCGGTCTGGTCCTGGAGCCTCCAGGCCCCCGCCGCGTACTGATACGTCAGGATCCACCCGTTGCCCCCGTCCTTCGCGGACACGAACAGGGCGGTCGGATCCATCGCGACGGCCCTGCCGAAATCACTCAGGAAGTCGAGGCTCGGCGGCCGGTCGAGCCGGGTCACCTCGGACCAGACGGCCCCGGCGCGCTCGAAGACGAAGGCCGCTCCGTCGCCACCGGCATCCAGGGCACCGACGAGCAGACGATCCTGCCCGAGCGCCAGGGAGGTACCGAAACGATCTGCATCGGCGAGGCTCGCCGGCGACAGCTCGGCCTCGAGGCCCCAGCTCGCGCCGGAGCCCCGGTACACGAACACGGCGCCGGGTCGGAAGCCGCCTCGGTCTCGTCGAGCCGCCGCGATGGCGATCGTGTCGCCCCGGAGGCCCACCGCCGAGCCGTAGTACTCCAACGGGCTCGGGCCCGGCGCCGTCAGCTTGGCCCGTTGGGTCCAGGCGTTTCCGGCCCGCTCGAAGACATAGGCCGCGCCCTCGTAGCGGGTCTGGCTCACGGGATCCTGCGGGTACAGCTCCGAGTTGTGGTGGGCGAAGGCACCGACCACGAGGACGTCGCCCTCGAGCGTGAGTGCATCTCCGAAGCTGGCCCCCACGGATATGTCGGCCGGCTCCAACCGCGCCTCGAAGGTCCAATCCGCACCTACGCGGCGATACACGTAGACAGCCCCACCGGTCAGGGCCGAGGGCTTCTCGCGCGGGGCGCCCAGGACCACCGTGTCGCCAGAGATCGCGACGGCCGTCCCGAGCTGCATGGCGGGCCAGCCGAGGCCCTCGGGTGCGCGGAGCACCGCTCGCTCCTGCCAGACGCCTGCGACGCGCTCGTAGATCCGAGCCCCGCCGCTCTCGGCTCCCTGGTCGTCGTCGTGCAAGGCGCCGACGACGGCGAAGTTCCCGTCGATCGCCAGTGCCGCGCCGTAGTCGTCCTGCCAGTCCGCATCCGGCGCGTCGAGGATCCGCGTCAGGAAGGGCGGATCCTCGAGCTGGAAGTCCTCCGTGGCGCAGCCTGAGTCGTCCAGGTCGACCTCTCCATCGCCGTCATTGTCGATCCCGTCGCTGCAGGCCGTGGTGTCGCAGGCGTCGCCGATCCCGTCGCCGTCGAAGTCGTCCTGGGCGGGGTTCGCGACGATGGCGCAGTTGTCGGAATCATTCGGGAGGCCGTCCCCGTCGAAGTCGCGGTGGGGCTCGCAGGCGTCTCCCTCGCCGTCGAGGTCGAAGTCCGCCTGGTCCGGGTTGGGTACGCCGAAGCAGTTGTCCACGTCGTTGCGCAGATCGTCGCGGTCGTCGTCCCACCGGGAGTCACAGGCCCGACCGATGCCGTCGAGGTTCAGGTCCTCCTGGTCCGGATTGAAGCGGTCGGGGCAGTTGTCCGTGAGGTTCCCGATGCCGTCACCGTCGGTGTCTGCGTCGTCGTCGCAGCGGTCGCCGAGGCCATCGCCGTCCGTATCGGCCTGGTCCGGGTTCGCCAGGGCCACACAGTTGTCGGTCGCGGTCGGCGCGCCGTCGCCATCGGGGTCCAGACAGGCGTCTCCGATCGAGCCCCCGGCCTGGTCGGTGTTCGCGAGGGTGGGGCAGTTGTCGGACCAGGTCTCGACGCCGTCGCCGTCGATGTCTCGCAGTGCGAACACGTAGCCGCTACCCGCGTCGGGCTCGAGGAAGTCGTGGCCCGGCGCCCAGGCGTACGCGATGCCCTTGGCGATCGCCACCGAGGCTCCGAGACCAGCCCCGGGCGTGGCATCGTAGGCGCGTTGCGCGAAGGCCTCCTGCCAGACGGAAGCGACGCGCGTGAAGACCGAGATGGCGCCCGCGCCAGAGGATTCGTCGGGCGCTCCGGCGACGAGGTGAAGGACGTCGCCCACTTCGGCCCGCAAGGCCACGGCCCCACCGATCCGCGCTCCGGCGACCGGAGCGGTGGCGCGCAGGACCTGCTCGGTCTGCCAGCCGAGAGTGGGATCGCGTCCCAGGATGTGGACGGAGCCCGCGTTCGGGGCCCCTCCGTCGTCGCCCGGCACACCCACCGCGAGCTGTTCGCGAGTGGTGAAGGCCGCCGAGACGTCCGTCCCGAACCGGTCGCCTGCCGCGGCTCCGAGCAGCTTGGCCACGGGGACCCAGCCGCCCGGATCCCGCGCCTGGTAGATGTGGACGGCGCCCGCGTCAATGGCGGCCTGGTCGTCACCAGGGGCGCCGACGAAGAGCCAGGTCCCGACGATCGCCACCGAGGCCGCCGCCTCGTCCGCGGGTCCGGTTGCAGGCGGAGTCACCGAGCCCTGGAGGACCAGGCCTCCCGGCCCGTCGCGGAAGACATGGACGTTGCGGCCACCCGGTGCGCCGACGGCGAGGGAGCGGCCGTCGAGGTCGAGAGCGGATCCGAAGAGGTCGCCGGGTGCTGCTCCCGGCGCTTCGAGCTTGGCGATCTGGGTGTAGGACAGGTCGTTCAGCTCGGGAGAGGGGCCCTCGCGGAACGCATAGACCGAGCCCGTGTCGATGCCCAGGGAATCGGCCCCGGGAGCGCCGACGACGAACAAGTCGCCGCGCGCCGCCACCGCCGAGCCGAAGGCATCGCCCGCGGCAAGGTCGGCGGGTTCGAGCCGGCGGCGCACGTGCGAGTCCCTTCCGAACACGACGCTCTCCGTCAGCACGAACGCGGCGCCGATCCCCGGTGCTGGTTCGCCGTAGCCGGGGGCGCCGACGAGGGCCCGATCGCCTCGGGGGGTGTTCAGCGGCCCGGGATCGAGGGCGAAGGCGGCGCCGAGCGCGCTCCCGCCCACGCCGAACAGGCTGTGGAGCCGCGCCTCCTCGACGAAGCTGCCGCTCAGCTCCCGCAGGACGCGGATGCGCGCGGCAACCGGCCGGCTGATGCCCGAGGGCGCATCGAAGTCGTTCTCGTACAGGTAGCCCGCGAGGGTCGTGCCATCGAAGTCGATGGCCGAGCCGAACTGGCGGTCCTCCGGGAGGTCATCGACCCGCGACTCGACGCTCCAGACGCCTTGGGTCTCGCGCAGGAGCCAGACGTTTCCGCTGCCGGCCCCGAGCCTTCCGCCCACCGCCGCCCGGTCTCCGACGATCTCGACCTGATCGCCGAACGACAGATAGGGAGTGGAGGGATCAGGCTCCAGCAGCTGGGTCTGCGTCCAGCCGGACCCGATGTCCTGGAACACGTACACGCCGCCCCGGGAGGAGCCCGGGCCATCGATGCGCGGAGCGCCAGCCAGGAGGGTGTCCCCCTCCACGTCGAGCGCGTTGCCGAAGTCGCGCGAGTCCGCCGTGATCTCGGCGGGCTGCAGACGCGACTGGAAGCTCCAGACGCCGCCGCTGCGGCGGAAGACCAGGACCTCGGGGGTCTCGGGGTTGGTGGCATCGACGTGGGTCGCTCCGAGCGCGATGACATCCCCCGAGAGCGCGACGGCATGGCCCAGGCCATCCTCTGGATTCACCTCGCCATTCACCGGCGGCGCGACGAGGCGCGCGCTCTGCGTCCAGGTCGTTCCGACCCGATCGAAGACGTAGGCGGAGCCGGGAAAGGTGTGCGCCGTCACGACGGCGCGATCGCCCTCCAGGGCCACCCGCAAGCCGAAGCGGAAGTCCGCGCCGGTAGGCACGAGCTCCGCCTCCAGCTGCCAACGCGCTCCGTCGTGGCGGTAGACCCAGGCGGCGCCTGCGGGCGGGCCCGGCCAGTCGGCCTCGATCTCCTCCGAGGCGATCACGAGCGTGTCGCCGCTCACGGCCACGGCGTCTCCGACGCGATCGTCCGGGCTGGTATAGGGCGGGATGATCCGCTGCTCCAGCCGCCATTCGCCAGCGGGGTCTCGGCGGAACACGAAGACTGCGCCCGAGTCCGGGCCCTGATCTACCTGGAACGCGTGGGCCACCACCGCGACATCGCCGTCGATCGCGACGCTGGGGGACACGGCCCCATCGTCGAGCCCCCGGCGACTGACCCACACCGCGGGATCCTCGAGCGGGAAGAAGGGCTCGACGCAGGCCGCATCGGCTCCGTTCAGCCCGTAGTCGATCCCCAGGTCGCCGTCATTGTCTAGCCCGTCGTTGCACTCGCCTGCGAAGCTCGCCGCACTCGACAGGCCGAGGAGGAGAGGGAGCAGCAAGAGGCCCCGGCGGACGGCACGCATGATCCCTCGCGTAGGCTCGGGGCGGGCTCGCCGTCCCCCGGCGAGCCCCAGACGCCTGGCGAGGGTACCTGCTCGCCTCCCCGGGGGTCAAACGTCGATTCACTTGGGGGCCGTGTTAGTGGATGGCGGTCCCGAAGGGACGCCGCCGCCGGATGGAAGGCCAACACGGGTTCGTGCCGATCAAGGCACACAAGCCGCGCTGGCAGTCGCAGGAGCTCGCCCGGTCTAGCCCGCGCCCACCCAGAGCAGCCCGCCTCCGAGGCAGACGAAGGAGGTCAGCAGGATCACGAAGCAGTAGCCCATGATGGCCCGGGCGCGGAGGCCGACGATCGCGAGCAGCGGCAGGGCCCAGAAGGGCTGGATCATGTTCGTCCATTGGTCGCCGTAGGCGACGCCCATGACCACGACGGGATGCGCGACCCCCAGCTCCTTCGCAGCTGCGAGAAAGATGGGGCCCTGGACGGCCCACTGCCCGCCGCCCGAGGGCACGAAGACGTTGAGCACCCCGCCGGACACGAAGGCCCAGAAACCCAAGGTGCGAGGGCTGGCCAGTGCGACGAAGCCCGACGACAGGAGATCGACCAGCTCGGTCTGGGTGATCACCGCGACGACGGCGGCATACAGCGGATACTGCAACACCACGGGCCCGAGGGTGCGGCTCGCGTCGGCGATCAGGGCGAGGTAGTGGCGCGGCGACCGTGCGAGCAGGAGGCCGGTCGCCACGAAGGACCAGTTGACGATGTCGAGCGTCAGCTGGAAGCCGCGGGCCCGGAACCACGAGACGACGTAGGCCAGGAAGAGCAGGCCGAGCGCGCCCGAGAGCAGCCGCGAGCCGTCGATGCGCCGGGCGGGGGTTTGCGCGGCATCGTCCTCTCCCGCGTCGCCGTCCTCAGGGAGACCCGGTGCATCCTCGGCCCACGCGACGATCTCGTCCCGGGGCGGCGCCAGCCGGCTGCAGACGAACGCGACGGCAGCCAGGGTCAGGGCCGCAAGGCCGAGGTTCCACGCGGAGAACGTGGTCGCCGTGATCGGGATGAGCCCCGTCACGGCCTCGAGGGAGTGACCGGGGGTCGCGACCGCCAGGGGAGCCGTGCCCGAGTAGCCCATGTGCCAGACCACGAAGCCGCCGTAGGCGCTGGCCACGAGCAGCGGAAAGTGCAGGCGAAGGCCGCGGGCGCGGCCTTCCTTCGCGACCGCGATCGCGGCCAGGGCGCCTACGACGAGGCCCAGGGCGCCGGCCACCAGACTGGCCGTCCCCGCAAGCAGCACGAGCAGGGCATATGCTTGCGGCTCGTTTCGTGGCCAACGTGCGACGCGGTCGATCGCGCGCCGGACCGCATCGGTGTGCGCCAGCGCGTGGGCTGCGACGAGCACGAGACAGATCTGCATCGCGAATCCCAGGAACCCCGTAAGCCCCGCGCCCCAGAGCGCCAGCGTCTCGCCCGCTCCGGTGGGTGTCGCCACCACTGCAAGGACCAGCGTGACCGCGGTGAGCACGATCGCGAACACGAAGGGGTCCGGGTAGTAGCGCTCCGAGAAGACGACGAACGGGCGGGCGACCCGATCCAGTGACAGACGCATGAGGGCACGCTAGCAGCGCGCGAGGGCTTCAGGGCGAGGCCGCGGGGCCCGGCAGGCCGGTCTGGAACCCGGGCAGGAAGTGGTTGAAGTCGCCGATCCCGACGGCTCCGTCGCCGTCCATGTCGGTTCCGCCCCCTGCGTCGGTGCTCGCAGCGAAGTCGGCGAGGAAGAGGTTGAAGTCGCTGATCGCGCAAAAGCCGTCGCCGTCGAAGTCGCAGTCGCAGGCGCTGCCGAAGCCGTCGTGCGTCGTGTCGCGCTGGCTCGGGTTGGGCACGTCGCGGCAGTTGTCGGCGTCGTCGTAGACGCGGTCGAGGTCCGCGTCCTCGCCCTGTGGGTCCAGGCCGAGGGCGACCTCCTGCCCGTCCAGGATTCCATCGTCGTCGCTGTCGGGGTCGAGCGGATCGGCGAGGCTCAGCTGCGGGTACCAGGCGATCTTGCCGTCGTCGGCCGAGGCCGAGAACAGGTCGAGATCTCCGTCGCCGTCGAGATCGGCAGCGCCAACTGCTTGCGCCCCACCCGCCGTCCAGGAGACGACCTGCTCGGGCGCGAACTGGCCGCTGCCGTCGTTCTCGTACCAGGCGATCTTGTCGTCGGCCTCGGAGGCCGAGGCGACGTCGGTGTCGCCGTCCCCGTCGAGGTCGATCGCCACGATCGACATCGGGGCGGCCGCCGTGGTGGCGAGGATCCGCTGCGGACCGAACCGGCCCTGGCCGTCCAGGTTCTCGTACCAGGCGATCGTGTCGTCGTTGCGTGAGCTGGCCACGACGTCGAGGTCGCCGTCGCCGTCGAGGTCCGCCGCGGCCACGTCGCTCGGCCCGTCGAGTCCGCTCGAGATCACCCGATCGACGGCGAAGCGGCCGCCGACGCCGTCGAGGTTCTCACTCCAGGCCAGCGTGCCGTTCCAATCGCTCGCCGAGATCACGTCGAGGTCTCCGTCTCCATCGAGGTCCGCGGGGAAGACGAGGACCTCGGCGCCGGTCACCCAGTTCCTTCGGACGACATCGTGGGCCGGCCCCGGGCTCAGGCCGGGGACGTTCTCGAGCCACACGGTGTTGGCCTTTTCGAAGCCGCCGACCAGCAGGTCCAGGTCGCCGTCGCCATCCATGTCGGCGGGGAAGGTGTGCGCATACTCATCGGGCCCGAAGAGCGTTCCGAAGCCGGAGAGGCCTCCGAGCCCGTCGACGTTCTCGAACCTGAACAAGCTGGTGCTGAAGGAGAGCTGCCCCGCCAGGTCGATGTCCCCGTCCCCGTCGAGATCGAGGGCCGCGAACCCGTGAGAGCACACACTGGCGGTGGGGATGGCGGGTCGGAAGGCGCCGCCGGGGCCTCGCCCGTCCGGGTTCGAATACCAGCCGAGCGTGGCGCAGGGGAGGTTGCCACTCCTACCCCCGGCGACCAGGTCGAGGTGGCCGTCGCCATCCAGGTCGCTGGCGAGGACGCCGCGCGGGCTGCCGAAGCGTTCGGAGACGATCCGCTCGGAGGCGAAGACCCCGGATCCGAGCTCTTCGCCGTCGAGCAGGCCGTCGTCGTCGCTGTCCGGGTCGAGGAAGCCTGTTCCGAGGGCGAGCTCGACGAGGCTGCCGAGGCCGTCGCCGTCGTGGTCGCTCCCGAAGACGGTGGGATCGGTGCCGTTCGCCAGCTCGAAGGGGTCGCTCAAGCCGTCCTCGTCGGTGTCCGTGCGATTCGGATCCGTGCCGAGGCCCTGCTCGGCCAGGTTGTCGAGCCCGTCGCCGTCGGGATCCTGGCTGCCGTCTCCCGCCACGTCCGGGTCGAAGCCATGCGCGACCTCGAAGCCGTCGAGCAGGCCATCGGAGTCCGTGTCCGGGGAGAGCGGGTCCGTCGGATGCCCGTTGCGATAGAGATCGGTCCGAAAGGTGAGATTGCCATTGAAGCTGACGGTCGCGAGCAGGTCCGCATCACCGTCGCCGTCCAGATCGGTCGCTTCCAAGTACGGCAGGGTGATGATCGGAGTAGGACCCGCGTACGACGCGATCGGACGTCCCGGACCAAAGCTGCCGAAACCGTCCAGGTTCTCGTACCGCAAGATTCGCGGTTCACCCGCATCCCAGACGAGGGTGGCGATGTCCAGGTCCCCGTCTCCGTCCAGATCCGCTGCGCGCAGGCCCCGATCCTGGACCCATCTGCGTCCGGCCGCGATCGGCTGCAGGGGCCCGAAGCTCTGCTTCGGGCTCTCGCGCTCGACCAGGGGGTTCGGGGCCCAGGCGAGCTCGTCGTACCCCTGGTAGAGGATGTCCTTGTCGCCGTCCCCGTCGAGATCGGCTGGAATCAGCTCGTAGATCTGGAAGGTGGGTACCGTGAACGTGATGGGCCCCGAGAAGGCACCCCGCCCGTCCGAATTCTCGTACCACCACGGCTTGTCTTCCCATCGGTTCGAGACCGGGTTCCACAGGCGATCCCGGGCCAGGAAGTCGAGGTCGCCGTCCAGGTCGACGTCCCCGGCGGAGATCGAGTCCGCGTAGGGAAACGCCGGGTCGATGACCTGCGCGGGGCCGAAGGTCCCGAGCCCATCGGTGTTCTCGTACCACGAGCGACCGAAGGCCAGGTCCGGGTCACCGTCGCCATCCAGGTCCGCCGCCAGAGCCGTGGTGGACGCCGCCGCGACGGCGTGCCGCGGGCCGAAGCTCCCGAGGCCGTCGATGTTCTCCAACCACCCGCCGCACGGCCCGCAGAGGATGTCGCGGTCTCCGTCCCCATCGAGATCGACGGCCACGGTGTTTCGTGGACCCCCCTGTGAGCCGATGGCCGTGGCGATGGGGATCTGCGGTCCGAACGTGCCGATCCCGTCCGTATTCGGCAGCCACCCCGTGCTCAGGAGCACGTCCACGTCGCCGTCGCCGTCGAGGTCCGCGGTGTCCACCGCGAAAGAGCCTGCCGGGGCCGCCAGGCTGCGCGCCGGTGCGAAGCCCTCGCCGGCCACCTCGTTTCCGTCGAGGAGACCGTCGTCGTCGGTATCCGGGTCCAGAGGGTCGGTCCCAGCCGCGATCTCGGCCGTGTCCGTGAGCCCATCCGAGTCGGAATCCAGGGCCCCAGCCGGCTCGGCCGAGGCCCACAGCACGAGCCCGACCAGGCAGGCCGCAGCCAGGAGCAGACGGGCCGGACGATCGGTCTTCTGCAGGATTCGGTGGTTCATGGTGGCTCCTCCGGGTTCAGGAGGAGCTTCGACCCTGCGGGCTCACGGCGGCATGGGCCGACCTGCCGGCGGGGGGTGGCCATCCGGCCACCCGGGAGACGGGCCCTGTGGGGATGGCCTGCGCGGCACCCCGGGCACGAGAATGGCCTCCAAGCGGATGTGCGATCCTGCCCATTGCGACGAAACAGCAAGCGCCGAAGGTCTCGCCGTGTCGAAACGAGCGCGGGTCCGGGCGGGAACAGGAGGCCGTCCGCCATGAAGTGGGTCTGGATCGCAGTCGGAGGACCCCTGGCTCTCGTCGTCGCGTTCGGCGCGTACCAGTCGCTGTGGGCGAACCCGCGCGCGATCCGCGAACTGCGCGAGGATCCCCAGGGCGGGCGGGCGAAGAAGGTCATGCTGCTGACGCTCCCGTCCGGAAAGTCGCTGCCGGTGAACTACCTGCGCGACGGCCAGACGGTCTACGCGGCGGCTGATTTCCCCTGGTGGCGGGAGCTGAAGGAAGGCGGTGGCCGGGGCAGCGTCTTGATCCAGGGGGAGACGCATCACGGTTTCGTGCGCGTCGAGCTCGAGGACGAGACGCTTCGCGATTCGGTCTTCGAACGCCTTCGCCCCACGGCGCCCAGGTTCCTGGGCACGATGGTCGTCGTCGATCTCGACTGAGCCGCGCGGATCGGTGTCTCTCGTCCGGTCCGCGCGGCTCTTCGGGGAAGGGCGCTCTCTCGTGGGCTCAGTGGTAGGGCACGCCTCGCGGGCCCTCGGCCTCGATCCAGATGTGGTAGTCGACGATGTCGGCCGGCGTGACCTTCCACTGGATGCTGGGCTTCCAGGTCGTGCTGTTGGTGGACATGCCGGGCGACGGATTGCCCACCCACTCGCCGCTGCTCGAGCCGTACTTCGAGACCTGTGAGGAGGCGAAACGCCAGCCGTTCT
>JAJDAR010000498.1 GCA_029261775.1 Deltaproteobacteria bacterium
GCGAGGCCGCCGCGCGATTGGCGAACGAAGAGGAGGACGCGGAGTGACCACGAGGATCCTGGCGACGGCGCTCGGCCTGGCGGCGCTGCTCGCCGCGGCGGGCTGTGGCAAGTACGGGCCGCCGATGCGCAGCGAGTTTCCGGCCGAACCGGCGCCGCCGGGCGTCGCGCCCGCGGCCGAGCCTGCGTCGGCGCCCGCGGAAGCGGCACCGGCAGGCGCAGCGCCCGCCGATGAGGCCGGGAGCCAGCCGTGAGCCGCGGGCCGGTCATCCGGAGCCCGCGTTGAGGCTGCCGTTCACGAAGATGCACGGCGCGGGCAACGACTTCGTCGTGCTCGATGGGCTGCGCGAGGAGCTACCGCCCCTCGAGGCGCTCGCGCGCCCGATCGCCGATCGTCACACGGGCGTCGGCTTCGACCAGCTGCTCGTCGTGCGGCCGAGTCAGGTGGCGGACTTCCGGATGGAGATCTTCAACGCCGACGGCTCACAGGTCGAGATGTGCGCGAACGGCATCCGCTGCTTCTTCCAGTACCTGCGCGAGGCGGGTCACAGCTCGGCGGAATCGGTCCGGGTCGAGACGCTCTCGGGCGTGGTCGTGCCTCGCCACGCCGGCGAGGGCCGGGTGACCGTCGACATGGGCCCCCCGGTGCTGGCACCGGCGAAGATCCCGACGACTCTGGGCGATCCGACGAGCGAGGGCCCGGTGCTGGACGTGCCCCTGGTCGTGAACGGCGAGCGGCTGCTGGTCTCCTCCGTCTCGATGGGCAACCCGCACTGCGTGACCGTGGTCGAGGATGTCGACCGCTTCCCGGTCGAGAGCCTGGGCCCGGCGATCGAGCACCATGAGGTCTTCCCGAACCGGGTGAACGTCGAGTTCGTGCAGATCGAGGGCCGCGACCGCGTCCGCCAGCGCACCTGGGAGCGCGGGACCGGGGAGACCCTGGCCTGCGGCAGCGGCGCCTGCGCCACCGCCGTCGCCTTGATGCTGCAGGACCGGGTGGACCGCGAGGTGACGATCGCGTTGCGCGGCGGCGATCTCCAGATCGCCTGGAAGGGCGGAGACGAAAGCGTCTTCATGACGGGGCCGGCTGCGACCGTATACACGGGCTCGCTCGACCTCGACGCGCTGGCGAGGGGATAGCCGATGTTCGAAGGAGTGCTGACCGCGCTGGTGACCCCCTTCCGGGACGGTCACGTCGACGAGCGCGCCCTGCAGGAGCTGGTCGAGATCCAGATCCGGGCCGGCGTGGATGGCCTGGTGCCCTGCGGGAGCACGGGCGAGTCGGCCACGCTCTCCCATGCCGAGCATCAGCGCGTGGTCGAGGTGGTGGTGGCCGCGGCGCGCGGGCGCGTCCAGATCATCGCCGGGACCGGCTCGAACTCGACCTCCGAGGCCATCCTGCTGACGCAGCATGCCAAGGACGCGGGCGCCGACGGCGCACTGCTGATCTCTCCCTACTACAACAAGCCCACCCAGGAGGGGATCGTCCGGCACTACGCGGCCGTGGCCGCGGCGACGGCGCTGCCCCTGGTCGTCTACAACATCCCCGGGCGCACGGCTTCGAACATCCTCCCCGAGACCTTCGCGCGCCTCGCCGAGATCGAGCAGGTCGTGGCTGCCAAGGAGTCGTGCGGCGATCTCGACCAGGTCGCCGCCACGATCGCCGCGACGCCCGCCGACTTCTCCGTTCTCGCGGGGGACGACTGGGCGGCACTGCCGATGATGGCGCTGGGCGGCCGCGGCGTGATCTCGACCAGCTCGAACGTCGCCCCCTCCGACATGGTCGAGCTGGTGCGGGCCTTCAAGGCAGGCGACCTCGAACGGGCGCGCAGCACCTACTATCGGCTGCGGCCCCTGTTCGACGTGCTCTTCTGCGAGACCAACCCGATCCCGGTCAAGACCGCACTGGCCTTGCGCGGTGCGATCAGCGACGAGATCCGGCTGCCGCTCACGCCGATGACCCCGCCCAACCGGGAGCGGCTGCAGGTCACCATGAAAGAGCTCGGCCTCCTGTGAGCCGTGCTCCGGTCGCGGTGATCGGCGCGCTGGGGCGGATGGGCGAGCGCGTGCGCGTGGCGCTGGGCGAGCACCCGCAGCTCGCGCTCGGCGGCGCCCTCGAGGCGCCCGGTCATCCCGGGCTCGGCCAGGAGCTCGAGGCCGGCGTGCGGGTCGGCTCCGACGCAGCCGCCGCGCTCGAGGGCTGCGAGGTAGCGATCGTGTTCGCGAGCCCCGCGGGCACGTTGGACCTGCTGCGTCTGGCGGCCGAGCGCGGCCTGCCCTGCGTCGTCGGGACCACCGGCTTCGACCCGGACCAACGCACCGAGCTGGAGCGGATCGCGGGCAAGATCCCGCTGGTGGTGGCCGCCAACTTCTCGGTGGCCGTGAACGTGCTCTTCCATCTCGCGCGGCGGGCCGCCGCGCTGCTCGGTCCGGACTTCGACGCCGAGATCGTCGAGCTCCATCACGCGGCCAAGGTCGATGCCCCGAGCGGAACCGCCCTGCGTCTGGGCGCGGCGGTGGCCGAAGGGCGCGGTCAGGCCCTGGCCGAGCACGCCGTACTGGCGCGAGAGGGCCAGACGGGGCCCCGCCCCGGGCAGGCCATCGGCATCCAGACGCTGCGGGGCGGCGACAACCCCGGCGAGCACAGCCTCTACTTCGTCGGACAGGGAGAGCGCCTCGAGCTCGTCCACCGGTCATCGACGCGGGACCACTTCGCCCGGGGCGCCGTGCGCGCCGCCGCCTGGGTGCGCGAGCGCGGCCCGGGCCTCTACGACATGGAGCAGGTGCTGGGCCTCGACGAGGCCTGAGCGGGCCCGCGACCCTGCACGAAGCCATCTCCTACACTGGGGCTCCGTGAACGACACCTCTGCGCCGCTCGGACGCCTCGTCGCGGCGGCCTCCCTCGAGGACGTCGAGGCGCTGGACGTGTCGGGGGGACGGGTCGCGTTCACCACGGTCGCCTGCCCGGGGCGGGAGCCGAACGAGGATGCGCTCGGCATCTTTCCGATCGGGGAGGCCCGCGCCGTCGTCGCCGTGGCCGACGGGGTCGGGGGGCAGCCCGCCGGCGAGAGCGCATCCCGCCAGGTGCTCGAGTGTGTCTGGGATGCGCTGCTCGCTGCGGACCCGGAGGCTCCGAGCCTGCGCGGGCCGATCCTCGACGGCATCGAGGCCGCCAACCAGGCCCTGCTCGAGGCCGGGGCGGGCGCGGCGACGACCCTCGCACTCGCCGAGCTGAACGGCTCCGAGCTGCGCACCTATCACGTCGGCGACGCGGCCCTGCTCTGCGTCGGTCAGCGGGGTCGCATCAAGCTCCAGACGGTCTCCCACTCGCCGGTCGGCTACGCCGTCGAGTCGGGGATGCTCGACCCGCGCGAGGCGCTCGAGCACGAGGAGCGGCACCTGATCTCGAACGCCGTCGGCAGCGCCGACATGCGGATCGAGGTGGGCACCACGCTCCGCATGGCGCCGCGAGATACGCTCCTGCTCGCGACCGACGGAGTCTTCGACAACGCGCATCGCAGCGAGCTGGTGCGCCACGTGCGCACCGGCCCGCTCGAGCAGGCGGCCTCCCAGCTGCGCTCGCTGTGCCGTCGGCGGATGGTCGCTCCCGAAGCAGAGCATCCCTGCAAGCCCGACGACCTGAGCCTGATC
>JAJDAR010000499.1 GCA_029261775.1 Deltaproteobacteria bacterium
GCCGAGCCCCCGCGCATGCTGCGCGCCATGGGCGAGTACTGGATCCCGCAGCTTCCGTTCGTCAGCTGGGCCGCCGAGCGCGGCGGCAACCTGGTCGGGACCCCGGAGAACTGCGTCGCGCTGCTCGAGGCCGAGGAGTGCGTGATGGCGTTTCCGGAAGGCGTGCGGGGCATGAACAAGACCTGGGACCAGCGCTACAAGCTGCAGCGTTTCGGGCTGGGTTTCCTGCGGATCGCCCTCGATACGGGCACGCCGATCGTGCCGGTCGGCATCGTCGGCTCCGAGGAGCAGCAGCCTGGCCTGTCGAATCTCGAGTCGGTCGCGTCGTTGCTCGGCATGCCGGCCTTCCCCCTGACGCCGACCTTCCCGTGGCTCGGTCCCCTCGGCCTGCTGCCGCTGCCCGTGAAGTACCGCATCCACTTCGGTGACCCGCTGCTCTTCGAGGGCTCGAGCTCCGACGAGGACGAGGTGGTGCAGCAGAAGGTGGACCGCGTCCGTGCGGCGATCGGGGAGCTGCTCGACCACGGTCGTGCCGTGCGCGAAGGCATCTTTCGTTGAGGCGTCCCCGCGGCACGCCCGGCGCGCGGGCTGTCCTCGCGGCAGCGCTTCTCCTCGTGGGCGGGGTGCTTCTCTCGTGCGTCACGCCGTCCGGCCAGGACAGCGGCGGAAAGTCCGCGACCGCCGGCCCGCTCCTCGCCCCCGCCGAGTCGGGCGCTCCTGCCGTGCTCGTGCTGGTGACGATCTCCGGTCTGACGCCGGACCTCCACACGCTCGGCGGCCCGATGCCGACCCTGGCGGCGCTCGCCGAGGCCGGCGTGGCCGCCGAGCGGGTCGAGAGCGTCGTGCCGGCCAGCTCCTACCCCGTGCATGCGTCGCTGGTGACCGGAGTCGAACCGGCCGCTCACGGGGTGCTCGGCGACCGACGGATCGGGCCGGTCGGGCTGCTGCGCGAGCGCCCCTTCGACGCCGCGCTGCTCCTGCGGCCGCCTCTCTGGCAGGTCCTCCAGGAGTCCGGCGTTGCCGTCGCGAGTCTCGACTGGCCGACGACCCAGGGCGCCGCCGTGACGGCGCTGCTGCCCGATGGCGAGCCGCTCAGCCGCTCGGAGACCTGGCTCGACGTGCTGGCCCCCACGGCCACGCCCTGGTTGCTCGGTCGCGCGCGCGAAGCACCGGTCGCGGCCCATCGGGCGGGGCCGGCCCGCGATCGGCTGCTGGTCGACGCGGGGTGCCACATGCTGGGTCAGCCTGCGGCGCCGCGCCTGCTGCTGATGAGGCTTCGGGGCAGCGAGCTCTCGCTGCGAGGGTCGGGCGTCGGCACGGTGGCCACCCGCGCAGCCTTCGCCGCCCTCGACGGCGAGCTGCGCCGGCTGGTCGACTGCATCGGCGAAGGGCCGCATGCGCGGCGCAGCGCCCTCGTGGTCGCCGGCGACCGCGCCTACCGGCCGGTTCACTCGGCCCTGCGGCCGAACCGGGTGCTCGCAGACGCCGGCCTGATCGGGCCGGACGACGAGCCCTGGCAGGCCCTGGCCCGATCCGCGGGCGGATCCGCCTTCGTGTATGCCCGCGGCGCGGACGAGGCGCTGGTGGCGCGCGCGGCACTCGACGAGGAGGCTGCGACGACCCGGGCCTTCCGGGTGGTGTCGGCCCAGGAGATGATCGCGCAGGCTGCGGATCCCGAGGCCTGGTTCGGCCTGGAAGCCGCTCCGGGCTTCGTCTTCCTCGACGGGCAGCGCGGACCGCGGGTAGCGGCGGCCGCCCAGCGCTCGGCCGCGGGCTATCTCGAGGATCACGGGCCCGGGCCCGCCTTCGTCGCATGGGGCCGCGGCTTCCGGCGCGGCCTCGTCGTGCCCAGCCTGCACCAGCTCGACGTCGCCCCGACCCTCGGCCGCCTGCTGGCCGCCGAGCTCCCGGGGGCTCAGGGGCGTGGCCTGATCGGCCTGCTACGGGTTCCTGCCGGCACGGCGGCCCCGGCGCGGCAGGCCGCGCCGTGAGCCGGTCTCCCCGACGCCGGAGTCCGCGCGCGAACCTCGCGGCGCCCTCGCGCGTAGCGCAGGGGACCCACCGGAGCCCCCGATGAATCCCCACGTCCCCGTCGAGATCGAGTTCTCCGCTCGTGAGCAGCGCCTCTACGATCGCGTTCGCAGTCGGCTCAAGACCCCGGAGCCCGGGGCGGCGACGGGCGTCTGGGACCTGATGCTGCTGCTGCCCGATCTCACGACCCTGTTGTTCCGCCTGCTCAGGGATCCACGGGTCGCGCCCGGCGACAAGGCGATTGCCCTCCTCGGCATCGGCTACGTGCTCTCGCCCATCGACATCCTGCCCGAGTTCCTGTTCGGACCCCTCGGACTCATCGACGACCTGCTGGTCGTGTCGGCGACGCTCTCGCGTCTCGTGAACCACGTGCACCCCGACATCGTCCGCTCGCACTGGTCCGGTCAGGGCGACGCGCTCGAGACCCTCCAGCGCCTCGCCGGCTGGTCCGAGGATCAGTTCACGGGGCGGCTGCGGCGCGCGTTTCGAGGCCTGTTCGGCTGAGGCGAGGTCAGCGCGCGAGCAGGCTGGCCATCTGCTCGCGGTCCTCCTTGGGAATCCGTCGGACGCGACCCGCGGTGTCGACGAGGGCATGCTCGGTGGCGGCTGTCGCGACGCGCCCGGCGGGGCCCTCCAGCCGGTAGGCCATGCGCAACGAGGCACCCCGGATCCACTCGAGCCACACCGTGATGGCGACCTCCTCGTCGAATCGCACGACGTGCAGGTAGTCGACCTCGACCCGGGTCGTGGCGAAGTGGCGCTCGGCCGCGACGTACTCGCGGTAGGGCCTGTGGTGCTCCTCCATCCAGAGGATCCGCGCGATCTCGAGGTAGCGGACGTAGTTGGAGTGATGGACCACGCCCATCGCATCGGTCTCGTAGAACGGAACGCGATGGCGGACGCAGCTGGTCGTGCCGGTCCTCTCAGCTCCCCGCGTCATGGCCTCCCCGGCCGGCGGAGGCGAACAGACCGAGCTGAGGATCGCCGCCCGACGCAGGCTCGGGGGCCGGCGGGGCTGCGAGCGGCAGAGGCTCGTTGACCCGGGTCTCGGGCCGCAGGGGCCCTCCAGTCTCGGGCGGCGGCAGCTCGCTCCCTCGGGTCTCCTGCGGAAGGGCCTCGTCCTGGAAGGCGGGGCAACGGCCCTTGTACTCGCACCAGTCGCACAGCCCGCTCTTGCTCGGCTGCCACGCGACCTCGTTGCGGATCGAGTCGATGGCCCGAACCGTCTTGTGTCGCAGCGCCTCGCGTTGCTCGTCGTTCCGGCACGAGACCCGCGTCTGGTTGCGCAGGACGTAGTGCCAGACGAGTCGGATCTCGCCGGGCTCGTCGAACTCCTCGCGGATCGCAAGCTCGTAGAGACCGAGTTGGCGGTCCGAGTCCAGGGCTTCCTGGCGCGGGATCCGGCGACCGGTCTTGAAGTCGTGGATCTCGAGAGCGCCGTCGCGCGCGCGAACGAGCCGATCGATGATCCCGCGGATCGGGTACTGGCCGTCGGCATCGAGCCGGAACTGGATCTTGCGCTCGAGGCCCAGGGTCTCGTCCTGGTCGAAGGGATAGTGGCGTCGGTAGAAGTTCTCGATCGAACGAACACCGTCCGCGCGGTAGTCCTCGAAGCCGTTCTCCTGGCGGACGATCCGGAGCCGGTCCGCGTCGAAGTGCTCCTCCCAGAACATGTGGAAGCGGTAGATGACGCGCGGCAGCGACGGGACCATGCCCTGGTCGACGAACTCGTAGAGCCGCTCCAGGACCTCGTGGACGCGCTTGCCGACGAAGGCCTCGATACCCTCGGACTCCACCGGCACCTTTTCCACGTACCGGTAGTAGTACTGCCGAGGACAGTTCTCGAAGCAGTTCAAGCTCGACGGACTGAAGGTCTTTTGCACCCGTGCCTGCGAGAGGAAGAGGTCGGGGCGGTCAGGAGCCCAGGGGGTGACCGGATCCTAGCAGGGTGACGGCCTCCAGGACCACGCCCCGCTCGCTCTCGAAGGTCAGGCTGCGCGCCGCCACGTCGAGCGCGCACCAGGTCGGGCGCTCCATCTCTCCGTCGGCGGCGTGGGCCTCTCCCTCGTGATGCTCCATGAGAAAGAAGTGCACCACCTTCGGGACGTGGCGCGCCTCCGCTTCGTGCCAGAAGGCGTACTCGATGGGTGTCAGGGCGGCCACGATCCGGGCCACGACGCCGACCTCTTCGAGGACCTCGCGGAGCGCCGCGTCCTCCAGGCTCTCCCCGGGCTCGAGATGCCCCTTGGGCAGGCGCAGATTCCGATCGCCGGTGTTCCAATCGCGCTGTTCCGCCACCAGCACCTCCATGCCGCGCGGCGTCCGACGAAGGACGACGCCTCCGGCGCTGATCTCGGTCGTCGGGCCAGGCTTCACGACGGCTCCCCGGGGCGCGAGCCCCTCGAACGGGACTAGAACCTATCTCACGATCGGTTCTAGACTCGGCGACCCACCGCGCGGGAACTCCTTCCCCGCGTTCCAGCGAGGCCGCCGTGAGCCAGAACCCGACCGACTCCCAGGCGCGAGTGATCGAGCGCCTGGCCGCTCCGACCGAGGACGCCCTCGCCCGAGCCGATGCCGAGGGCTACCCCGACTGGGACGAAGCGGTGGCCTGGACCGAGCGCACGATGCGGGTGGTCCTGCACGAGCGCCGCATCGAGGTGCTGCATCGCGAGATTCCCGAGATCGCCGAGGGCCTGCGCGGCCTCCTCGGACAGGTCGGCGTCGCCGACGGCCCCGACACGGAGCGCGTGGTCGAGCACTTCCTCGACTCCCTGCCCGACGTGCGTACCCGGCTGGCCGAGGACGTCGAGGCCGCCTACGAGGGCGATCCAGCCGCCAAGAGCTTTGCGGAGATCATCGTCTCGTATCCCGCGATCTTCGCGATCGCGATCCATCGCCTGGCCCACGAGCTCTTCGAGCTCGGCGTTCCGCAGCTTCCCCGCATCCTCGCCGAGCACGCGCACGGGCGGACGGGGATCGACATCCACCCGGGTGCGCGGATCGGACGGCGCTTCTTCATCGATCACGGGACCGGCGTGGTGATCGGCGAATCGAGCGAGATCGGCAACGACGTCCGGCTCTATCACGGTGTGACCCTGGGCGCCTTCTCCCCGCGCCGGGGCCAGACGATCAAGGGCACCAAGCGGCATCCGACCCTCGGTGACGACGTGACGATCTATCCCGGCGCGACGATCCTGGGAGGCGACACGGTGATCGGCAGCGGAACCGTGGTGAACGGCAACGCCTACGTCACCCAGTCGGTGCCGGCCGGCTCGCGGGTCGTGCCCGAAGCGCCGCGCCAGGAGGTCCGACGCCGCGGCCCGGCCGCGGACGACGCGGGGCTGCATTGGGACATCTGAGCGCTCGGGTCTCGCTCCCCCTGCTGGGCCTGCTGCTCGGTTGCTCGGGTCAGGCCGCCCTCGAACCGGGTGAAGCGGGTCCCGACTTCGCGGTCCAGGGGGAGTACCGCAGCGAGGATCCCGCGCTCGGCGCGCAGGTGATCGCGCGGGGCGGCGGTCGCTTCAGCCTCGTCCTGCTCGACGGGGGCCTGCCGGGGGAGGGCTGGGACGGGTCCGGGCGCCGGGAGCTTCACGGCGCCTGGAAGGGTCGGGCGGTCGTGTTCGCCGCCGAGCCCGGCCTGCGCCTCGAGGCCGGCCGGATCCGCGGCGAACGGGCGGGCGCGCCCTTCTCCCTGGGACGGATCGAACGGGTCAGCCCCACCCTTGGCGCGCCGCCGCCCGCCGGGGCCCTGGTGCTCTTCGACGGCAGCGGGCCGGGAGGCTTCGACGGCACCGTCGATGCGCGCGGGTTCCTCGAGGCAGGTGCGACGAGCCGCGAGGAGTTCGACAGCTTCGATCTCCACGTCGAGTTCCGCACGCCCTTCATGCCGACGGCAGACGGACAGTCGCGAGGGAACAGCGGAGTCTACCTCCAGAAGCGCTACGAGGTGCAGGTGCTCGACTCCTTCGGCGAGCCCCCGGCCGTGGACGGGGCCGGCAGCCTGTACGGCCTGCGGCCTCCGGACCTGAACCTGTCGTATCCGCCGCTCTCGTGGCAGACCTACGACATCGCGTTTCGCGCGGCACGCTTCGCGCCGTCGCGCGAACGGACGCGCCCCGCACGCGTGACGGTGCGACACAACGGGGTGCTCATCCACGACGACGTCGCGTTCGACGGGCCCACCGGGCTCGGCCGGGACGAGGGCCCGTCTCCGGGCGCGCTGCTCCTACAGGACCACGGAGACCCGGTCTTCTTCCGCAACGTCTGGCTGCTTCCGAGGGAGTGAGCCGCGGGGCCAGGCCGTCCCCAGCCGCTAGCCTTCGCTCATGCGCGCCATCCTCGTCCTGGTCCTGATCTCGTGCCTCGCAGCTGGGGCCTGGGCGGCCGACTGGGGCTACGACCTGGCCGACGAGCTGATGAGCCCCTACTGCCCGGGCCGGGCCTTGAGTGAGTGCCCGAGCCCCAACGCCGAGAAGCTGCGCAGCTGGATCCTCGAGCAGGAGCAGGCGGGCCGGTCCCAGGCCGAGGTCGAGGAGGAGCTGTATGCGCAGTTCGGCGACCAGCTTCGCCAGTCCCCTAAGGCCGAAGGGGTGGGGCTGATCGCGTACGCGATCCCGGCCCTCGCGTTCGCGCTCGGCGGGGCGCTCGTCGTGTTCTTCCTGCGCCGCAACCGGGCGGGGACGGCCGGCGCAGCGGTCGCGGGGAGTGGGGCGGCAGCGGGGCGACCCGACGACGCGGAGCTCGAGCGCATGCTCGACGAAGAGATCGGGGCGTAGCGCGAGCACCCGCGCGACCCGCCCTCGCGCATGGCGGGAGTCGTTGAGGCGGGCGGCCGCCGTGGCCTACGGGGGCGGCAGGTCCAGGGGGACCTGGGTCTGGTCCTCGAACGCGACTGGGACGCGGAGGGGGTCGGCGAGAGCCGGGTGCTGGATCCAGACGTTGCCTTCGTGCCGACCGGGGTGGCGCAGGCGCAGCTGCCAGCGATCTGCCTGCCAGGCGAGCTGGGCCACCTCGAGGGTGCCCATGCCGAGGTGGAGCCTCGAGCCGATCACTCCGGGGCCTTCGGTGCAGGGCGAAAGACCGAGCAGGCGGCCGCCGCCGGGCGGGATGATCGTCGGCGGGACCTCGCGTTCGATCCGGCCGAGTGCGCGATCCGGCCAGAAGTCGTAGGCGACGAACGGGCCGGGCCCGAGCCGGGTGAGCAGGTCCGGCGTCAGCCCGATCTCAGCCGGCTCGGACCCGTGATTGCCGAGCCAGACGGCGAGCCGCCCGTGGCGGAGCGGGGCGACGAGGCCGCCCCCGGGCAGGGCCCGGATCGTTCGAGCCAGGGGCGGCAGGGCGCGGCGCGCCCGCGCGACGGCAGCGGCGGGCCAGCTGTCGGGGGAGGACGCGAGCTCTGCGTAGCCGCCGAGGCTCGCCAGGGAGAGCTGGCTCTCCAGCCGCGGCAGGTCGTCGGCCGTGCCGCCGATCGGGGCGGGCGCGAGATGCCAGAGCCGAGCCGACTCGTGGGCGTGAGCGGCCAGGTCGCGGACGCGCCGAACGGCCTGCCGACCCGCGGCCGCCGGGGCCGCGAGCTCGCCGATCGGGTCCGGGAGGGTCGCCGCCGTGAGTCCGAGGCGCTCGCTCGCGCCGCCCCCGGGCCAGCTCACGCCGCCGCGGGGAACCAGGCGGGCGCCGCGTTCCGCGGCGACGCGCTCGGCCCAGGCTTCGAGCACGGCGTCGGGGCTCGGCCCGGTCCGCAGCCAGAGCCGCGCGCCCGCCGGAGCCCGCCAGGTTCCGGCCTCCCGGGTGAGCAGCCGATCCTCGCCCGACAGCAGGCCCAGCAGCAGCCAGCGTTCCGTCGCCGCAGCAACGACCCAGGCGCCATCCGGGTCGACCCGAACCGGCTCCGCCGGACCCGACACCTCGAGCGGCGGCGTCGGCTCTGCCCCGGTGCCGGCGTCGAGCTCCACCACGAGTCCGGTGCCGGTGGCCTCCAGCTCGAGGACGAGCCGCCGGCTCTCGCCGGCGCCCGGGTTCAGGATCTCGAGGCGCTCGGCGGGCCCGACGCTCGTCTTGATGCGTCCGCGGGCGACGACAGTGGGCGCGGGTGCGAGCGCGCGGGGGAGGCGGATGACCAGCTCGGCGACGTCCCGGAAGCGGACCTCGAGCCGCGTGCCCTCCGCGAGCAGCTCGGCCCGCACGCCGTCGTTCTCGAGGATCACCCAGCGGTCCCGGCGGTATACTCCGCGTCGTGAAGATCTACACCAAGCGTGGCGACGGCGGCGAGACGGATCTCTTCGGGGGGCCGCGGGTCGGCAAGGACGATCTCCGCGTCGAGGCCTACGGAGCGGTCGATGAGCTGAACTCGGTGCTCGGCATGGCGGGCGCGGCTTCGGGCGAGGACGATCTCACCGAGCTCGTGCAGGAGATCCAGGGCACGCTGTTCGATCTCGGGGCCTACCTGGCGTCCCCGGACGGCGAGCGGCGCAAGAAGAGCCAGATCCCCGAGCCGCGCAGCGAGGATGTCGAGCAGCTCGAAGGGTGGATCGATCGCTTCGAGGAGGAGCTCTCGCCTCTGCGGCGCTTCATCCTGCCGGGCGGCACCGCGGCCGCAGCGGCCTTCCACTTCGGGCGCACGGTCTGTCGGCGCGCGGAGCGTCGGGCCGTGACCCTGCATCACAGCCAGCCGCTCGATCCGCTGGCCTTGCGCTTCCTGAACCGCCTCTCCGACCTGCTCTTCGTCCTCGCCCGGGTCGAGAACCACCGCGCCGGTCACGCCGACGTCGAGTGGGTCGGGCGCAGCTGAAGGTCGAGTTTTGCGAGCGTTGCCCCGCGCTCGTCCCGCAGCTCTCCGATGATCCGCAGCGGCGCCTCGAAGCGGTCGCGGATGCGCAGGCCGACCCAGAAGGCCAGCAGCAGCTCGAGCAGGATCAGCAGCAGGATCCAACGGCCGAGCTTCTTCACGAGCCCGCCGCCCGATCGCCGAGCGCGGCCCGGATCTCGTTGCCGAGGGTCTCCAGCAGGGCGAAGCCCGGCTCGCCGGGCGCGGCGGCGAGGCGCCGCTCGAGGGCCTCGGTCCCGCCGAGGGCCTCGAGCCCGAAGCTGCCGTAGCGGGCGACGAGGCCGGCGCGCACGGCGGCGTCGCGGCCCCGACTGCGGCGTGCTGCGAGTCCCTCGGCACCGAGGGCCCGCCGATGGGCGGCCAGCGTGTCGTCGAGTGCATCGATGCCGATGCCGTCGCGGGCCGAGACCGCGAGCACCGGTGGCGTCCATTTCGCGTCGCGCTCCCCCAGCCCCAGCCCCGCCTCGAGCTCCCGTCGCGTGCGCTCGGCCGCGGCCCCGACGTCGGCCTTGTTCACGACGAAGACGTCGGGCAGCTCGAGGATGCCCGCCTTCATGAACTGCAGCAGGTCGCCCGCGCCCGGCTGGGCGACGAACACCAGGGTGTCGACGAGGTCGGCGACCTCGCCCTCGGACTGTCCGACGCCGACGGTCTCGACGAGCACCCAGTCGAAGGCCGCGCTGAGCACCAGCACGCCGGCCCGGGTCGCTTCGGCGAGGCCCCCGAGCTGGTCGCGTGCGGCCATCGAGCGGATGAACACGCCCGGATCGCCCGCTCCGGAGCGGACCCGGATCCGATCGCCCAGGAGGGCGCCACCGGTCCGGCGGCTCGACGGATCGACGGCGATCACGCCGACGGTCTCGTCGACGGCCCGACGCCTGCGCACCAGGGCGTCCAGCAGCGTCGACTTTCCGGCACCCGGCGCGCCCGTGAGCCCGATGCGCGGCGCGCCTCCCCGACCGATCTTGGCCTCGAGTTCCGCCAGGAGCACGGCCGCCTCGCGACGGGCGGCCGGTCGGCGATCGTCCACCAGGTTCAGGGCGGGAGCGACGGCGCTGCGATCCCGGGCGAGCAGCCGCGGGCCGAGCTCAGTCACGGGCGTGACGCTCCCCCACGACGTCCACGATCTCGGACATGATCCGCGTGAGATCGAAGTCCTTCGGTGTGTAGACGCGCTCCACCCCGTGCTGCCGGAGCTTCTCGGCGTCGTCCTCGGGGATGATGCCACCGACGATCACCGGGATCTCGAGGCCTTCGCTGCGCAGGCCCTCGAGCACGTCCATCACCAGGATCTGGTGGGAGCCCGACAGGATCGACAGGCCGATCACGTGGACGCCCTCGTCCCGGGCGGACTGCACGATCTCCGAGGGGGTGAGGCGGATGCCGTCGTAGACCACCTCCATGCCCACGTCTCGGGCCTTGACGGCGATCTGCTCGGCACCGTTGCTGTGGCCATCGAGGCCGGGTTTGCCGACCAGGATCTTGAGCGGTCGGCCCAGGGTCGCGCCGACGGCGCGCACCCGGGCGCGCACCTTCTCGTTGGCCTCGTCCGTCACCTGCGCCTCCCTGGCGACGACCCCGGTCGGGGCCCGGTACTCGCCGAAGAGCTTGCGAAGCGTATCGGCCCACTCGCCCGTCGTGACGCCGGCGTGGGCGGCCCGGATCGAGGGGGGCATCACGTTCTGGCCGTTGGCGAGGGCGTCGCGCAGGCCTTGCAGCGCGGCATCGACCTCGGTCGGGTTGCGGCGCGCCCGGAAGGCATCGAGACGCCCGATCTGCTCCCGCTCTGCCGACTCGTCGACCTTCAGGATCGCGTTGGCCCCCTCGACGAGCGGGGACGGCTCGGTCTCGGTGTACGCGTTCACACCGACCACCGTGAGGTCGCCACTCTCGATCGAGCGCAGACGGCGCGTGTGCGACTCGACGAGCCGTTGCTTCATGTACGCGTTCTCGACCGCGGCCACGGCTCCACCCATGCCGAGCACGCGGTCGAGCTCTTCCTGGGCGGCCTTCTTCAGCTCCTCCACCTTGGCCTCGACCACGTGGGAGCCCTCGAAGAGATCCTCGTACTCCAGCAGGTCCGTCTCGAAGGCCAGGATCTGCTGGGTCCGCAGCGACCACTGCTGGTCCCAGGGGCGCGGAAGGCCGAGCGCCTCGTTCCACGCGGGCAGCTGCAGCGCGCGGCAGCGGGCGTTCTTCGAGAAGGTGACGCCGAGGGCCTCGAGCACGATGCGGATCGCGTTGTTCTCGGGCTGCGCTTCCGTCAGGCCCAGGCTGTTGACCTGCACGCCATAGCGGAAGCGGCGCAGCTTCGGGTCCTGGACGCCGTACCGCTCCCGGCCGATCTCGTCCCACATCTCCGTCATCGCGCGTCCCTTGCAGATCTCCTCGACGAAGCGAATGCCCGCGTTCAAGAAGAACGACATCCGGCCGAACACGTCGGGGATCACGTCCTCCGGCACGTCGTCGCGGGCGCGCACCGCGTCCAGCACGGCGATCGCGTTGGCCATTGCGTACGCGATCTCCTGCACGGGCGTCGCCCCGGCCTCCTGCAGGTGATACGAGCAGACGTTGATGGGGTTCCACTTGGGGATGTCGTGCACCGTGTACGCGACCATGTCCGAGATCAAGCGCATGGAAGGCTCGGGGGGGAACACGTAGGTCCCGCGCGAGAGGTATTCCTTGATCAGGTCGTTCTGGGTGGTTCCGCGCAGCTGGGCCGGGGCCACGCCCTGGCGCTCGCCGGTCGCGACGTACAGGGCCAGCAGCCAGGCCGCGGTGGCGTTGATCGTCATCGACGTGTTCATCTGGTCGAGCGGGATCTCGCGGAACAGCGCCTCCATGTCGTCGAGGTGGCCGATCGGCACCCCGACCTTCCCGACCTCGCCGCGGGCGAGGGGATGATCGGCGTCGTAGCCCGTCTGCGTCGGCAGGTCGAAAGCGACGGACAGCCCCGTCTGGCCCTTCGCGAGGTTCGTGCGGTAGAGCGCGTTGCTGGCTTCGGCCGACGAGTGGCCCGAGTAGGTGCGGAACACCCAAGGCCGGTCGCGTTCGCGTCGAGCGGGCTCGGTCATCACGGCTCCCGTCGCAAGTGGCCGGAAAACATAAAGAATCCTTGCGGTCCCTGCCATTCGGGCGGATTCGCGCCCGGCGCGGCACGCGCACCGCGTCCCGGGGGTCTGTGCGATCCTGACGGCATGCCGATCGTCCACGATCCCTCGCAGCGCCTCGCATGTTGACCGCCCACGATTCCGCGCAGCGCCTCGCATGTTGACCGCCCTGGATCACGTCATCCTCGCGGTCGGGGACCTCGAGGTCGCCACCCGGGACATGGCGCGGCTGCTCGGTCGCAGTCCGTCCTGGCGCGGCGAGCATCCGGCGATGGGTACGGCGAACACCCTGTTCCGGCTGGCGAACACCTACGTCGAGCTGCTGGCGCCGACGGGGGGGGGGCCCGTCGCGGACATGCTGCGCAACCGCCTCGCCAGCCGGGGCGAGGGGCCGGCGGGCCTCGCCTTTCGCACCGAGGACGCGGCCGCCTGCTTCGACGCCTGGAAGCAGGCGGGCTTGCACCCCGGCGAGCCGACGCCGGGGCTGGGTCGCGACGTCGACTCGGGAGTGTTTCGCGAGTGGACGAACGTGCACCTGCCGTCGGAGGACACGCGCGGCCTGCTGCTCTTCGCGATCGAGCACCGCACGCCGATGGAGGTGCTGCCCGAGGCCCAGCCTCTCCTGAGCGAAGAGACCTCGATCGGCGGGCTCGATCACGCCGTCGTCCAGACCCGCGATCCCGAGGCTGCACTGGACTTCTACGGCAAGAAGCTCGGGCTGCGGGTCGGTCTCGATCGCGAGTTCCCGAAATGGGGATCGCGGCTGATCTTCTTCCGGGTCGGCGCCGTGACCCTGGAGGTCGCGGCCCGGCTCGAGGGCGGGGAAGCCGTTGCGGAGGGCCTGCCGGACGCCGAGCGGGATCTGCTCTGGGGCCTCTCCTGGCGGGTGGCGGACGCGGAGGCCGCGCACGCGCGGATGCGCGACGCAGGACTCGAGGTCTCGGACCTGCGAGACGGTCGCAAGCCGGGCACCTACGTCTACACGGTTCACGCACCCACCCACGGTGTGCCGACGCTCGTCAAGCAGCCGACCCCGCGGGAGGCTTGACAAATCCGCGTCGGAGCGGAGCTTTCCCACTTCCCTTCGCCCGAAGGAGCCCCCCTCTTGGACCAGCTCGCACCCGGTGCCGAGACCTTTCCGGCCGATCTCGAGGCCGCAATCCGCGAGCTCAAGGAAGAGCAGAACGCGGTGCTCCTGGCGCACTACTACCAGGAGTCCGAGGTCCAGGATCTGGCGGACTTCGTGGGCGACTCGCTCGCGCTGGCCCAGGCGGCGACCGATGTGGAGCGCGACGTCATCGTCTTCTGCGGCGTCCACTTCATGGCCGAGACCGCGAAGATCCTGAATCCCGATCGCAAGGTGGTCATCCCGGATCTGGCCGCGGGCTGCTCCCTGGCGGACGGCTGCCCGCCCGACGAGTTCCAGGCCTTCATCGACCAGCACCCGGGTGCCAAGGTGCTGACGTACATCAACTGCTCGGCCGACGTGAAGGCGATGAGCGACCTGATCTGCACCTCGTCGAACGCGGTCAAGATGGCCCAGCAGTTCGAGGGGCAGCCGCTGATCGTCGCTCCCGACCGCCACCTGGCCCGCTGGATCGGCCAGCAGGCAGGGCGCGACGATCTCATCGTCTGGCAGGGCGCCTGCATCGTGCACGAGCAGTTCAGCGCCAAGGAGCTGATGAAGCTTCGCGTTCGCCACCCGGGCGCCGAGGTCCTGGCGCACCCCGAGTGCGATCAGGCGGTGCTCGATCAGGCGGACCTGATCGCGTCGACGTCGGGCATCATCGCGCGGGCCGTCGCGTCGCCGGCGGACACCCTGATCATCGCGACGGAGGACGGGGTCTTCCACCAGATCGAGAAGAAGCTGCGAGCCGAGGGCAAGAAGAAGACGCTGATCCAGGCACCGGGCCTGGACGAGAGCTGCGCGTGCAACCGCTGCCCGTTCATGCGCCTCAACACCCTCGAGAAGCTCTACCTCTGTCTCCGAGACCTGGCGCCGGAGGTGACGGTGCCGGAGGAGACGCGGGTGCGCGCCCTGGCGCCGATCCAGAGGATGCTCGAACTCTCCGCGTAGGCGTTCAGTCGAGCCGCCGGGCGCCGGTCACCCGGTGCCCGTTCGGGCGGGCGTAGAGCAGCTTCAGGGTGGCGCGGTCGCGTTCCGAGAGACCCTTCGCGCTGCCGACCCCGCCGACGTACATGATGTCGTCCTTCTTGGGGCTGTGCCCCGCGAGACCGAGGGCGTGGCCCATCTCGTGGAGCATCACGCGGTACAGGAGATCGAGGTCGAAGCCCTTCTCCCCTGTCTGCGTCGTCACCAGGATGCGCGCCACGCCGAAGCGGCGGGTCATGAGGTTCGCGTCGTAGACGCAGTGCGCGATGTACCAGTCTCCAGAGGCCTCGGTCTCCCAGACGATCGGGATGTCCGCTTCGCCCGGCTCGTCCACGAAGACGAAGCTCGGCACGCCGGGTCGGGCGACGTCGGTCCAGTCGGTGATGCCGTTGCGCACCGAGTCGAGGATGGCCTCGGGCTCGAGGGTCGGGTGGGAGGGAGGCGCCGGCAGGTGGACCTTGAGCGGGAGCTTGCGATTCGCCCAGCGCATCGTCACCTGCTCGTTCACCGGCACCTCGACGGCCACATAGCGGATGTAGTGATCGGCGACCCGGAAGGGCGCCTCGCTCGCGCACCCCGCGGTCAGCAGCGTGAGGGTCAGGATGGCGCGGAGTCGCATGCCGGGAAGGCTAGCCCGAATGGCGCGATCCACCGGGGCCCGCGCGGCCCCGCCGAAAAGCCGATTCATTGAACCCAGGTGGGCGTAGGATCGACCCAGCTGCGATCCGATCGAACGGGAGGCCTCCGATGACGCGATCCCTCGGCTTGCTGCTAGCGGCCCTGCTCTTCGCCACGGGGGTGTCCGCCCAGCCGGACCTCTCGCCCGGTCGCGAGGGCACCCTGGAGAGCGAGGTCCGCAGGTTGCCCAAGGGCAAGGAGGCGCTCGGCCCCCGGGTGGACAAGCCTTCGCGGCGCCAGCCCGACCTCGCGCCGGACGCTGGCCAGGTGCAGCCTCCGCCCGCTCCCGACGCCAGCGGTCGCGTGACCCGGCCCACGGGCCTGCCGTCCCAGGCGCCGGGGGCCGAGGGAGTCCGCAGCACCCTCGCCAAGCTGCTGCGGGTCGACGGCCGGACCGGCAGCGTCGACCTGCGCGGGCGCTCTCCCGCGAGCGCCCGCGTCGAGTGGCAGCTCGAGGGGAGCGAGCTCGCCGTGATCCTGATGCGGCGCGACCGCGCAGGCTGCCCGGCCGCTGGCACCTCCCTCGACGCATTGAACCGCCAGCTCCAGGCCGACCGCTCGGTGATCTCGTTCGGGGGCTGGTCCCACAGTCGCGGCAGCGAGGAGAATGCCTTCGACGGTCTCCGCTACCACGACGTGACCGAGTTTCATGTGGTCGCCTGCGGGATTCGCGGCAACGCGCTGGACGGAGCGTCGACCAATGCCGTCCGGGTCCTGATCGGCTCCGTGCACCGCACGCTGCGCCTCGTTCCCAGCCGCTGGTTCGTGGCCTGGAGCCACCGGACGGAGGCCAACGCGGTCTGCGGCCTGGGAGTCGACTCCGGCGCGATCGCACCGCCGCGAGGCATCGAGGTCGGCTACGTGAGCCGGATGACGAGAGGTCCGGGTCCCGTCCCCTGCGTCCGCGACCGGTTGTTCGAGTACCAGCCGTCGGCCTCCTTCGACCTGTCCGGCCTGCCGCGCGACGCGCGCATCGTGAGCGCCGAGCTGCGCTTCGCCGAGCGCGATCTCGAACGGCGCAGCCCGAGCGGGCGCCTCTGCCCGGCCGTCACCCGGAGCGTGGGGATGTCCACGGAGGGGGTCCCGGCCACCGCCGAGCAGGTGGTCGAAGCCCTCTCGCGCAGCGCCGAGGACGAGCGCTCTCCGTCGTCCACCGCCGGAAGCGGCCGGAGGCTCGACGTGGCGGACTGGGTCCGCGCCTGGCAGGGCGGCCGGGAGGCCGGCCTCACCTTCCTCGGGCTGCAGGGACGCCACGGCGATGCCGCCTGTCTGGGCCGGATCGGAGACGTCCGCATCGACGTGGAGTTCGACTAGGGCGGGTCTCAGCCGCCCGCGCGGAACTCGGCGCGGCGGACCTTCCACTGCTCCAGCACGAAGCGCACGGCCGAGTAGGGCCAGAGCGTGAAGTTGTGGTCCTCGTCGTCGGTGTACCAGGCATTGCATCCGCCGCTGAAGACCATCTTGCCGAGGTCGCGCTGCAACCGCTGGTTGTAGCGGGCGACCACCGCCGGGTCGGGATCGAGCTCGCGCAGGCCCTCGCGGTCCATCAGCTCGAGGCAGCCCAGGATGTACTGCACCTGGGACTCGATCATGATCAGCGCCGAGGTGTGGCCGGTCGCGCTGTTCGGTCCGAGCAGCAGGAAGAAGTTGGGGAAGCCCGGGACCATCATCGTGCGGAAGGTCTCGATCCGCTTCGACCACACGTCTCGCAACCGGCGCCCCTCGCGTCCCTCGATCTCCACGTACTCGGTGATGTCGAAGGGGCGGAAGCCGGTGGCCTCGATGAGGGTGTCCACCTCGTGCAGCACACCTGCAGCGTCGCGGATGCCGCCGGCTTCGACCTGGGCGATCGGCTCCGTCACCAGGTGCACGTTCTCCCGGTTGAAGGTGGAGAGGTAATCGTCGGAGATGCAGCGTCGTTTGCAGCCGGGCTCGTAGTCCGGCGTGAGCCGGGCCCGCAGCTCCGGATCCTCGACCGAGCTCGCGAGGTGGTCGAGGCCGACCCGCTTCAGGCGCTTCGCCATCCAGGTGCCGCGACGCAACGAGGTCACGCCCACCACATCCATGAGGGCCCACAGGAACCAGCGGTGCAGGCGCATCCGCCACGGAGCGCGCCGGTAGAGAGCGCGTCGCTCCTCGGGGATGTCCTGGGCGATGCGCGGGAAGACCCAGGCGGCCGAGCGCTGGAACACGCTGACCTCCGAGACGTCCTCGGCGATGCCGGGCAGGACCTGAGCGGCGCTGGCCCCGGTCCCGACGATCGCGACCCGACGGCCGCGCAGGTCGTGGTCGTGATCCCAGCGGGCGGTGTGGAAGATGCGGCCCTCGAACTCCTCCCGTCCCTTCAGGTCCGCGTGGTTGGGCAGGTGCAGGCCGCCGAGCCCGCTCACGACCAGGTCGGCCTCGAGCCGCGAGCCGTCCGCAAGCAGGATCTCCCAGCGACCGGCCTCGAAACGCACCTTCTGGACCTCGGTCCCGAAACGGATGCGCGACAGCAGGTCGTACTTCTCGGCCACCCGCTGGCAGTAGTCCTGGATCTCCTGACCGCTCGAATAGGAGTGGCTCCACTCGGGGTTCAGCTCGAAGGAGAACGAGTACACGTGGGACGGGACGTCGCACGCGACGCCGGGGTAGGTGTTCTCGCGCCAGGTGCCACCGACCGCGTCGGCCTTCTCGAGGATCACGAAGTCGTCGACGCCCGCCTTGCGGAGCTGTGAGCCCATGCAGAGACCCGACATGCCCGCCCCGAGGATGGCGATGCGGACCCGGGTGCTCTCGTCGGACATGGCGGTTCTCCGAAGATCAGGACTCGTAGAGCTTCACGACCTCGACCGTGCCCGCGGGTGCGGCCTCGATGCAGAGATCGCAGAGCACGCACTCGTCGAGATTCTCCTCGACGATGCGCAGGCTGCCGTCTTCGTTCTGGGCGAAGATGTCGACGGCGCACACCTCGTCGAGCTTCTTCGCGAGCTCCGGGTCCTTGGCGACCGACGGGTCGACCTTGACGTCGATGAACACTCCGGGCATCAGCCTGCCTCTCCCATGCGCTTGCGCAGGAGATCCGGGATCTCCTCGATGCGCTCCGCAACGGAGATGCCGGCCGCCTCCATGCGCTCGATCTTCTCCGCCGTCGTGTCTTCCTTGCCCTCGACGATGGTGCCGGCATGGCCGAAGCGCATGCCCTTCATCTCGTCCATGAAGCGGCCCGCCATGAAGGCGACGATCGGCAGTCGCGAATCGTGAGCCTTGACCCACTCCGCCAGCTCGGCCTCCATGCGCCCCCCGGGCTCGGAGTAGATGGCGATGGCCTTCGTCTCGGCGTCGGCCTCGAAGTAGGGCATGAGCTCCGCGTAGGTCGTCCCGACGATGGCATCGCCGCCGTTCGAGACGCAGGTGCTCTGACCCAGGCCTGCCGCCGTGAGCGTCGAGGCGATCTCGGTGGTCATGCCACCCGAGCGGGACATCACACCGATCGGGCCCTTCGTGTAGGCCTGGCGGGTGTTCTCGGCGGGTCCGCCGACGCCGCCCATCTTGGCCTCGTCCGGCGAGATGATGCCGAGGCAGTTGGGTCCGATGATGCGCGCGCCGCGCAGGTTGGCGAGCTCGACCATCTGCGCCACCTGGCCGCGAGGGATGTTCTCGGTGACGACGACGATCAGCTTGATTCCGTTCTCGATCGCCTCGAAGACCGCGTCGCGCGTGAAGCGGGGCGGCACCGAGACGATCGAGCCGTCGGGCGTGCCGTGGGCGGCCGCGATCTCCTTGACGCAGTTGTAGACGGGCACTCCGTAGACGTCACGACCTGCCCGGCCCGGCGTCACGCCGCCGACGATCTTGGCGCCGTAGGCGAGGTTCTCGCGGGTCAGGCTCACGGCCTCGCGGCCGGTGATGCCCTGGATGATGAAGGTCGTGTCCTTCGTGATCAGG